>NZ_FMHT01000001.1 GCF_900091585.1 Micromonospora nigra
TTCCGGACCGTCGACCGGTCCGACCAGCCCGGCAGCGCCCGCGTCAGCGGGTGGTCCTCCCGCAGGCGCCGGATGCTCGCCGCGCTCCAGGCGTTCCAGTCGCAGTTCGTTCGGCGGATGGGTGGCCAGGACCGCCCGGTCCCAGCCGGACCGGTCTCCGTCGAAGCTGTGCCGCAGGTAGCTCAGGGCCGCCCGCAGGCCGCGCCGTAGCCGCCGCCGCCGCCACGGCGTCGGCCCGGTACTCGGCCTGTCGCCACAGCCGCGCTTGGACGGGGACCACGAGGTACCGCACCGTCACCAGCACCGGCCACAGCAGCACCCGCACGGCGAAGTGCAGCGGCCGGGAGGACCCGCGCAAGAGCCGGTCGGCCAGCTCGTAGAGCAGGTAGAGCGGCAGCGCCACGCCGCGCGCCCAGGCCATCGCACCGGGCCGGCCGCCAGTGCGCCAGTGTGAGCGAGGACGCCGGCCACCTGGTCGCGTCTAGTCGAGCTGCTCCAAGCCGAGTTGACGACGTCGGACGTACGCGCTCGCTGGGCTCGCGCCGGTCGTCGACCAGCAGCCGCGGCAACGTCCGCAGTCCTCCCGCCGCCGGAGTCGCCACGATCCCGGGCCACGCCGCTCCGGCGGACAGCCCGGGCGCCGGCGATCCGTACCGGTGCCTCCGTGCCACGGTCCACACCAGGTAGAGCGCGCCGACGACCAGCGCGGTCACGACCTGGCCGAGCGCGACCGCCCACGGCCACGTCGGGTCGCCGTCCGCCAGGGCTTCCCAGGGCCACACGGCCGCCATCCAGGCGAGCCGGCCGGCACCGTGCACCGCGCCGAGGACGCCGCCGACGATGCCGCCGACCTGAGCCGCAGCCGTGGGGAGTAGCTGCTCTGCCTTGATGGGCAGGGGAAAACCCAGGTCAGGAGAGCGTCGAGGCGGGAGAGCACGCCCTGACCGGCGATGGTGCCGGACACCACGCCGGCGAGGCCGCCGAACACGGCCCCGATGGCGGCCAGGAGAACGAGAACGGCACGTTGACCAGCCGCGACGATCCGGCCCGGTCCCGGTCAGGTTCGCCCAGGTGGAGCCGGCCCAGTGGCCCCCGCCCGTGCGGTCCGCCCACTGGTCGACGTCGACCGGCGCAACGGTTTCGGGCGGCAGCACTCGGCAGCCGCCGGCCGCCGTGTGATGGGATGGGCGACCGCTCGACCGTGGCCCCGCAGCGCCCGCAGCCGCCCCCGCGGGCCGAAAGCGCCGCGCCCACGGTCGCAGAACACCCGACACCTCCCCCGCGTACCGGCCACCGGCGGGCCAGGGCCGGCGGCGATCAACTGTATCACTGCCAGCGACAGCGGTGCCCCGCTGCAATGAGCGCGAGCGGATCGGGAGTGGACGGGAGTGCCGAATCCGATGCGAGCCGCAATTGATCTTGCGCCGGCGGTCGGAAGACAGAACGCCGGCCCGAGGGCGGCGCTCAGTAGGTTATCGATTGCTAGATCAAACAACAGGCTGAGCATACCCGGTGCTCACTGGCGCAAGATTGGCCTGGTTTCGGAGGTGGGCAGAGGCTCCGAGCACGCCGGGAGGCGTCCGAATCAAGCGACCGGCCCGCGCGGGCCGTCCCTCAGAAGGTAGCTTCCGCGTATTGGAGTCGTCAGCCAGCGCGCGTTGCCCCGCGAGTGATCGCGGGAGCAGAACACGGCAGGCCCAGCGCGGCCGGGGCAGACCCGGCGCGGCACCGGCGATCTAGGCCATCCGGACCGACAAGAGCTGTCGACACATCCCGCCCTGGCGTCGGAGTAGTACCCGACGCGGCGTGGCAGGCCCGTTACCTGGCCCACCGTCGCCCCCTCCCTGTGAGTAGAGACCGTCCCGCCAGGGCGGAATCTGCTTGCAGGGGCGGGGCGCCGTCGAGGGCACGGAGAGTAACGAACACTCCCCCCAACGCGCACCAAGACCGTACGCACGGCCTGACGACCCGCACGAGGCCGCCGGCGACTCGCCCTAGGTCGGGACGTCACCGCGACCAGGTACGAACGGTGCCCACTCCAGACGGTTTTCCAAGGCCAGCCCCGTACGTACCTCGCGCGTGCGCGCGCGCGAGGCCGACAGGTGCGCGCGGACTTCCGCAGTTGCGGATCTGCGCACTTCCGCAGCACCGCCGCGCGCCTGGTCGACGGGCAAATGTCCTGGCCACCTCCACACGAGCAGGCATCGACGGGTGGTGGGTGGCCGAGCACATCCCGTATGGCATCCTAGGACGTTCTGCCGGTTGTGCCCGTGGCCACGTCACCGAGTCAGCGCCGCCGGTTGCCGCCGCTGCGCGCGAGTTCCTGCGCGACCCTCGCCGCGAGGTCGCTATCTCCGTCGAGGAGGCCGAGCAGCACCCGGACGACTTCCGCGCCGGCGACCTGGACCACGCCGATGTCGTCGGCCACCTGGTCGCAGTAGCGGCGTAGTCGACGGTGCTCCATCGGTGCCAGCTCGACCGTCATCCGTACCGGGTTGGTTCGGGGAGTCGAGCCGGAGCGCTGCGGGGTGCTCCGCGCTTCCGCAGGTGCGGACTTGCGCACTTCCGCAGGTGCGGAGTCGCGCGGTTGCGCAGGTGCGGAGAAGCGGGCTTCCGTGGTTTCCGCCGGCCGTTCGACGCCAGCGCCGGCGACGCGGGCAGCGCGGGCCGCGAGGTCGGCGCGACGACTCGCGCTCACCGCTCGCCCCACATGGTCAGCAGTTCCTCCGCTAACCGGGCGTGGGTTCGTCCTTGCCGATCGGTGAGCCGAACGCCTGTGCGTACACCTCGCGGCGCGGGATGGTGGTCGCCAGCACCCGCCGGCCCTGCTCCGTGAGGATGTCCCGGTGCGCCTGGGTGCTGCTGGCCCTGGGCTGTCACCCGGTTGAACAGCACCGACACGGACGGGTCATCGTTGCGGTAGCCGGCCGCGTCCTCGATGGCCTTCCAGACGGGGCCGACCCGATCCAGCTCCATCATCGACGGCGCCATCGTCACCAGGACGTCGGTAGCGACGCGCCAGCGCGGACACCACGATGCCGTGGCGATCCTCCAGCGGAGGCGTGTCGATGACCACCAGGTCGAAGCGGTTGCGGTCGACCACGCCGGCGAGCTGGCGATGCAGCGTCGTGGACGGCAAGGCGACCGCCGGCAGCGGCCAGCCCCCGAGTTCCTGCCAGCGCACGGCCGAGCCCTGCGGATCGGCGTCCACGATGATCGGCCGCCGGCCACGGTCGGCGAATGCGTGGGCGAGGTAGGCGGCTGTCGTTGTCTTGCCGCTCCCGCCCTTGAGGTTGACGGTCGTGAGCACTCTCATGACCGGCCACGGTACGCAGTCCGCATTTGCGCAGGTGCGGACTCGCCGGTGAGCAACCCGGCTGCCCCGGTCAACCCCGTTCGAGCAGGGGGCGACGTCCGCCGGTGGTGCGTGGCGGGTCGACCAGGAGCCGGGCAGCGTGGACGCTCTCGGTTCAGGACAACTGCTCACCTGGGAGGGGGAGGGTGCCGCGTCGGGTGGATCTTTCACCCCGGGGGCGGGCCACAGTTGGTCGCCGTTCAGGTCAACTGCGCCACGGTGGCGGTGTCCGCCGGTGGGCGCGGCCCGCGACACGAAAGCCGAGCCGCCGCCCTCTACATTCAATTTATTTCGTTTCATTCTGCCAACGAATCTAATTCTATGATATTATTTGGGCATGACTGACACGCAGACCCCCAGGCTCAGCAGGAGTGCGCGTTTCCCGGGTGCGATCGCTCGGCCGAGCGAGCGGTGGGCCCCGGCAGGCCGCCGAAGTACTGCGAGAACCCAGAGCACAACGCGCAGACCGCGTTCCGCGTCCGGCAGGCCGTCCGGCCGGCGGGCCGAGCGGCGAGCAGCCGGATCTGGGTCGGCCAGTGACGATGGCTGGCGATACGGCCGCCGGGTCGGTGAAGGCGATCGAGCGGCTCAGCCGGGAGCTGATCGACGCGTTGGGCCGACACGCCGAGGCGATGCGGACGGTCGGGGACGTCGACGCCGCCGAGGCGCAGATCGAGGCCGTCACCACCGAGGCAGCGCAGAAGGTCAGCGACGCGGAAGCCGGCCGGGCCGCCGAGCACGCCCGGCGGGTCGCCGCGGAGAGCCGCGCCGAGCAGCTGCGCATCGACGCCGAAGACATGGCCGCCCAGGTCGACCAGCTCACCGCTGACCTGGCCGGCACCCGCGCACGGGTGGACGAGCTGACCGGACAGGTCGAGCAGCGCGGCCGGGAGGTGGAGCAGGTCCGCGCCGAGCGGGACGAGTTGGCGCGGGAGCTGGAGACGGTGCGGGCGGAGTTGACCGCCGCCGGGCGGCGGGAGCAGGACCAGGCGGCCGTGCTGGAGCAGCTGCGCGGCCAGCTCGATGAGGCGGGCGCCGCCCGCGACGAGGCGCGGGCCGAGGTGTCCCGGCAGGCCGGCGAGGTTGCCCGGCTGACCCACGACGTGGCCGCCGCGACCGGCCGGGCGGAGCAGGCCGCAGGCGAGGCCGCCGCAGCGCGGACCGCGCAGCAGGAGGCGGAGCGGGCGCTGGCGCAGGCCCGCGAGCAGCTGCGCGCGGTAGAGCGGGAGCGGGACCAAGCCGAGGCCGGACGGACGTCGGCGGAGTCGAGGCTGGCCGACCGAGACGGGCAGGTGCAGGAACTGCGTGGAGAGCTGACCACGGCCCGATCGGCCGAACGGGAGGCCCGCGCTCAGGCGACCGACCTCACCAACCAGGTCGCCATGCTCGCCGGCCGACTCGCCGGAGGTGGTGACGCAGCCCCGCGTGGTCGCGGCTGACCGGGACCGCTGTCCGGGCGGTGAGCTACGCCGCCCGGCGCGACCCGCCGAGGCGGATCGGGTACGTCGGGGACACGCCCCGCACCCACCCGAGCGCCGCGGCGACGCCCAACGCCCACTCCCGGGAGACGCCGGCCGGCGCGTCGGGCCAGCCGTACACCACGGCGTCGGCGGCCATCTGCTCCCGCGCGATCGCATCCGGCCCGGCAACGACGGTTCGGCCGGTGGCCGGCGCCGACGTGTGCAGCTGCGCGACCCATTGCAGGCTGGTCAGCACCGCGCCGACGTACCGGTCACCCTGCTCGGTCTGCCACCGCCGCGCGGCCTCGGTCAGCACCGCGGCGAAGTCGACCAGCGGCACCCCGAGGTTGTCCAGCGGCACGCGCACATCCATACCCGTCAGGGTCCCACGGCCTGCCGACAGTCCGCCAGCGCATCAACGACAGAGGGCCCCGTGACGTGTTCACGGGGCCCTCTCGACGGTGTGCAGCCAGGTTCAGGTGCGGTAGTCGGCGTCCCGGGCCGCGCGTTCCTCCGCCAGCTGGGCCGGGGTCGGCGATGGCGCGGCGGTCCGCCCACGGGTGGCCGCCCACCAATCGGCGATGTCGGGCACGGCGTCGACCGTCGGGGCGCGCGGAGGCACCACGTCGGCCGGGCCGGTCGGCTTGTGCCGGGTCAGGTTGCACCCGCTCAACGCCTTCTTGATCCGGCGCACCACCCCCGGCCGCGCCCGGTCGTGCCAGTCGACGGCCCGAGCTGATGTCGCTTCCGGCGACACGAACGCGTCGTACCACGCCTGATGGAGCACCAGCAGTTCCTCGACCACCTCGCCATGCCACAGCCAGCAGCCCGACAGCTGCGCGTCGTGGTACCGGAGGTAGACCGCATCCAGCCAGCCGGCCAGCCCTTGCAACAGCCGCAGCGCCTCGTCGGGTTCATCGACCATCCACCAGGACACCACGGCGGCCGGCTCGCCCGGGCCACCGCCGGCGGCGGCCCGGGCCCGCGCGATGCCCTCAATCTGCGCGGAGAGGACCCCGATCACCTTGTGCGCCTCGCCGGCGATGTCGGCGGCCCGCGACGCGTTCGCCGCCACGGTCTCCACCCGCCGGGAAACGCGCTCAAGGTCGGCGCCGAGCGCCGAGACCGGCCGCCGCCACTCCTGATCCGTCACCGGGTCCGCACCTCCTCATCCTGGTCGTGGCTACGCGCGTCCGCCTCGTACGACGTGCTGTGCTGCTGGACGTCAAGCTTCGCCGTCCGGTTGACCTTCCGCACAGTGCGCCGCTTCCAGGCCATCTGAACGCGGCCGATGCTCGGCGCGAGCCCGCGCCGGATCAGCACCACGTACCCCTTCGGGAGATTGGCGATCCGGGCCGCCGACAGCACCGGCACCGATCGCGTGGACGTGCTGACCACCTTCCCATCGGCGTCCTTCGTCTCGACCACCTCGTCCCGCTCGCCGGTGAGGGTGGAGAACCCGGCCAGGTCCTCCGGATCGCGGGTGCCACCGAAGATGATGATGGTGGCCGAGTTGTTCAGGATCGCCGCCGCGCCTTCTTTGCCCCACCGCTGTTGCAGCTGGGCCCGGGACTGCGCGGCGATGTGGATGGTGATGTTCCGCCCGCCCATGTCGGCCGTCCACCGGTCCAGCGGGATCGGGCAGATCAGGGCCGCCTCATCGAGCGCGAGCGTCAGCGGCGGATCGAGCCGGCCGGACGGGCTGAGCGACGCGATCCGCCGGGCCTGCCGGGCGATCTCCGCCGTCAGCGCGGCGACCAGCGGAGCCACCACGGCATCCTCAGCGCCGAGCAGGTACAGCGTGCCGCGCAGCCGCAGGAACTCGGCCACGTCGAACACCTCGTCGGGGCCGCCCTCGGTCGTCGCCGCGGCGGTCGGGTCGGTGAGCCAGGCCAGCGCGGGCCGGATCGACGTGGTGATGCTGCTCCGCGTCCGGTCGTTGGTGTCGAAGAACCCTGCCGCCACCTCCCGCATCTCCGGTGCGTGGTCGAGCAGCGACAACACCGAGTCCCGAGCCTGGTCGGGCCGGGAGATCCAGCGGAGCACGTGTCGCATGGTGTGATCGCCGACCGCCGCCGCGTGCAGCAGCACCGCGAGCACCTGGCGCGCCTGATCGGTCCAGAACGCCCGGTCACCGGACCCACCTCCGCCGCCGAGGTTGGTCGCGGCGTCGATCAGGTCGGATGCCCGGTCAGATGCTCCCCGGGCCGTTTTGCAGCCGGACAGGGGGGAGAACTTAACGTTGGTGGCCACGTCACCGAGTCCGGACGGGTTGAACACCATCAGCGGGCCGACCTTGGCCCGGGTCGGGCCGGTGAGAAACAGCAGGTCCGTCCGGGTGGACGTGACCACCGTCGCGCCGCGCGCGTCGAGAATTCGGCAGGCCATGCTGCCGGTCTTGCCGGTACGCGGACCGCCGAGGCTCAGCGTGACGTCCTCCACCGGGGAGAACACCCGCACCATGCCAACCCGGGCGATCGGCGCGGCGTATTCGGTGACGGGCGTCCGCAGCCGCTGGTACCACGACCGGTCGCCGAGGCTCGGCCGCAGCACGAGGGCCTGCCGGCGCATCGCCCACGCCGACCCGTGCCGCAGGACGTCCCAGCTACCGGCCACCCCGCCCTGCCGGCGGGTTCGCTCGGCCCACCGGTCGGAGGTGGCCTTGCTGCCGCTGCGGTTGGCGGTCCACCGGCCGAGCGCGCCGGCGCCGATGGCCAGGCCACCAGCGATCAGGCCATAGCCGACGGAGTGGTCGAGCACCTCCGTCGGGACGGACTGCGCGAGCCACCCGCTGCCGCAGCAGATAGCCGCTATGCCGGTCGATCGGGCGGGGAATCTAGTCTGTGTCGAAGTCATTCCGGGCTCCATCCGGGGTGATCAGGGGCCGTGGCTGCGGTGATGACGCAGCCCGGCCCCGCCTTATGTGCGGGTTGATCAGGCTCCACGTTCGGTGAGGTAGGCATCCAGCGCGCGCTCGGTGACGTGTTGGATCTTCACGCCGTGCTGTGCGGCGTACTGCCGTAGCCGGTCGGACACCGTGGCGTCGATCCAGCAGTGCAGCGCCTTTCGGTCGGTCCCGCCGCTGGTGGGTGGACTGTCGGGCATCGGCCGCCTTTCTCTCCGTGATCACGTTGCTCCGTTGAGCAGCAAAGGTCAATGTACATCCATGTAGATTTTCTAGCAAGATCGAACGGTGTCGACTTACGGACCGTCCACACTCAGCCCAGAACGGACGGTCGCGCGTCGACTCCACACGTTCGGGGCGCTGCCCCCTTCCCCGCGCCTCGCCGGCGGGGCAGGCACCAGGATGGGGAAGATCGGCAACCGTTGCGGCGGTCAGTGGTGTCCGGGGTCGATCCACCCCGACGCCCTGCCGCAAGGGCAACCACACCGACCACCAGGGCGCAACCCAACCCCGGTTGCACCCTGCCGGCCGGCGCGGTCGATCGGAGATCAGGCCGCCGGGATGGATCTCTAGCCCCGGACGTGTGGGAAGCGGGTCCGTCGTGCTCGCGCTATCTGAACTCTTCCTGCTACCTCTTTACAAGTTCGACTTGTAAAATGGAGGTAGATACAAGGCGGCCCCCGGCGGTGCTGACGACACCGACCGAGGGCCTAGATCGGGAGGAGTCCCCGACCATGACCCGACAGGCTACCGGTAAGCCCCGATCCCGATGGGTGCTGCTGCCCTGCGGCCGGCACTCCGTGACGTTGTGGGGCAACGCGAAGCCGCCCACCTCGTGCGACGACTGCGCCCCGCAGCGATGAGCGCCGACCGCCGGCGCGGCGAGGTTCCCCGGACCAGCGCGGCCGAGGAGCCGTACCCGCAGCCGAACATCGAGCCCGCGCAGGGTGAGGAGTCGCCCGCCCGTTCGATCTACTCCCTGGCCGACCCGCTCCGCATCCCGGTGGGCACGCGGGTGTGGTTGGTACCCAAGACCATCGGTGCGCCGGCGATCTGCTGGAAGGAGCCGCGCGGGTCGTGGGTCCGGTACGAGCACCCGTACGCGGTGGTGCTGGTCGACGGCGTGGAGCACCAGGTGCACGAGCGCAACGTCCGACTGACGGACCCTGCTCGCCGGTACCTGGCCGCGCCGCCGGCGCCGAAGCCGAAGCCGCGGCCGGAGTTCCCCGACGGGTTCGATGAGGTGCCGCTGTGGTGACCCGGCGGACACTCCCGGCGCGATGAGCGCGACGCCCGGCGGGCTGGACTGGACGAAGACCGGCAGCGCCGGCCCGCCAGAGCCGTGCGTGATCTGCGGAAAGCCGGCGATCTGCCGTAGTCCCAAGGGCGTGCCGTGCCACAAGACGTGCGCCGAGGACTGGACGCGGCAGCGCCGTACCTGACCAGCGACGGAGGCCGTGGGGCCGGACCAGGGGGAGCCGGCCCGCGCGGGAGCCGCCGAGTGGCGGGAGGTAGCTCGCGCGAGGTGCTGACGACACCGAGCGGGAGCCAGTCGGGAGGAGTCCCCGATGAGCAAGGCCCAGCAGATCCAGAAGGCAGCGGCGCAGCTCGACGCCGCGAAGAACGTCCAGCGGGTGATCGGTGGCCGTGCCGCCGACCAAGCCGTGAAGGACGCGACCACCGCGCTCCAGCAGGTCGCCGGCCGCCGCCGGTAGCCCCTCCGTGGTCAGGTCGTCGGTTCCCCACGGGACCGGCGACCTGGCCACCCCGACGACCAGGAGGTGACCAACCCGATGCCCGGCCCGCTCTACACCGCCGAGGAGGTGTTGGCCGTCGCCGCAGCCGCGTACCTGCGTGGTCGCTACGACCGCGACGTGTTGGAGCTGCGCGGCACCTGGGCCGAGCACGACGAACCCCGCGCCACCCGAGAGCGCCTGATCGCCGAACGGCTCGCCGAGATGGACCAGGCCGCCCGAACCCGGGCCGCCCGCGAGGGCCGCACCTATCGGCCCTACCAGGGCGGCCCGGTCGACTGGCACACCGGCGACCCCGGTGGCGCCGACCCGGCGGTGCTCGGGGGAGCGCGACGACCAGGAGGTGAGGCCCGCCCGGTAACGCCTGGTAGTAACGCCGCCATCAACGCCCACGGCTGACCATGACCGGTTGGCGGTGGGCGTGTCGCGTGTGGAGGGCTTCCCCTTTACAAGTCCGACTTGTAGAATGGTGGGGAGAGCGGGGACGCCGCTCACCATCGAGAGGGGACACGGTGGAGACCACCGACCGCGACCAGATCGCGCGACACCTGTACTGGGCGCACTACGTGACCGCGCCGGACATGGCCGCCAGCTGGACCGAGGCGTGCATGGCCGAGTGGGACCGGGGCGACGTGAGCGCCGACATTCGGGCGGAGGTGTACCGCCGGGCGGATGAGTCGATCGTGGCCGAGGCCCGCCGGCAGGCCCGGATCGAGCTGGGCGAGCAGATGACCGCACGAATGAACGCGCTCACCCCCGATCAGGCGCTGCTCTACGACCGGGTGCTGGCCGAGGCTGGCGCCGACGGCCGCGACTGCCGGGACGTGCTCCGCGCCATCGACGCGCCGAACATCGACCGCGCCGTGGTCGCTGACCTGCTCGGCGGAGACGGACTTGGCGACGAGTTCCGGCAGCTGGACGACGACCAGGGCGACGACGCGACGACCGGCGGCACCGCTGACGACCTCCGCCGCCTGGCCGATGACTGCGAGCGCGCCGCCCGGGGGTTGCAGGTAGACGCCGACAACCCGGCCGAGGTGCTGCGGGAGCGCGGCTACGGCGGCGACGTGGACAGCGGGCAGCTCGACCCGGCGACGTGGGGTGCTCGCAAGGCAGCATCCGCCGCGGCGGCCCGCGCATACGCCGAGCAGCTGCGGAAGGAGGCCGACAGCCACACCGACGGCCAGGTCGACCCGGCCCGGATCGCTGAGGCCAAGCGGGTCGCGCAGGCTGCGGCGCTCGGCGGCATCCTGACCGACTCCCGCGAGTTCGTCGGCCGCGACCCGTGGGCGAGCGAGGAGGTCCGCGCTGCGGAGCGCGCGGAGGCTGAGCGGGTCGCCGAGGAGATCGAGGCAACCGGCATGTTCGAGCACGTCGCCGAGGAGGGGCAGGTGCCGTTCTGGCAGCTGCGGAAGCCCGAGCCGGTCGCCGAGCAGGAGCCGGCCAGCACCGACCGGGCGTGGCCGAGGGTGACGGAGGTCGAGGCCGCGCACACCAACGCGATCCCGACGGCGCTGGAATGGCTGCGTGAGGAGCGCGCCGAGCGGAAGCGCGCGCGCCGCGAGGACGACATGGCGGACGGTCTGTGATGGGGCAGCCGGAGACGCAGGCGCGGCAGGAAGGCTCGGTGAGCACCGCGCTCGCGCAGGAGGTCGCCGCCGTGGAGGCGCAGCTGGCCCGGGCGGACGGCAAGGCCGCCCTACTGATCGGGTTGACGGGGGCCGCCGCCGTCGCGGCCCCGGGCGTCATCACCGGCGCCCACCTCTCCGCCGTCGCGGCGGTGCCCGGGTGGCTCGCCGCTGCGGCGATGGTCGGCGCGGCCGGTCTGCTGCTCGCTGGCGTCCGGCCGGCGCTCGGCGGTGGACACGGGTTCGTGCGGTACGCGCGGATGAGCCCGGCGCAGCTGCTCCAGGACGTCGACGCGTTGGCCGGCCCGGAGGAGTCGGCGCGGCGGCTGGCCGACCTATCGCGGATCGCCGTGGCGAAGTACGTGCGGATCCGGCTGGCCGTCGATCTGGCGCTGGTCGGGCTGGCGCTCGGCGTGGCCGCCACGATCGCGGGGTGGGCCGCCTGATGGGCAAGCCCCGATCCGATCGAGAGATCCTCGCCGCGTACGAGTGCCCGGCAGGCGGGCTCTGCGACTGCAAACACCCCGGCGGCCAGTACGCCTGCCCGAACTGCGGGTGCGACTGCCCGCTGCCCGACCCGGATGCGCCGACGACTGGCGACCCGGACGCCTGCCCCTGCTGCGGCAGCTCCAGCGCCGCGTAATCGAGGACGGACCGGCCAGGTCGTATCTGGCCGGTCCTCCACCAACCGTAGTGGAGGACCAGATGAGGAATGCGATCACGGGTAGGCGGTGGCGCCGGCCAGGGAGGGTGTGCCCGCCGTGGTGCGCTGGAGACCACCAGTGCACCGCGCAGCACGGCTACGCGTCCGGTGAGCACCGGTCGGACCCGATGGCGTGGCGGTTGGCGTACGGCCGCCTGGTGGCGACCCGCGTCGAGACCATCGACGGGCGGAGCCGGTTGGAGCTGACCGGTTCGATCCGCCTGCCGGTGGACGAGGTGGAGGCGCAGCGGTGGGCGTCGCAGCTTGCCGTACAGGTGGACCTGGCGATTCGGCGGATCGCCGTCGGGCCCGCGCCGAAGATGAGGGAGCAGGTGACGGGCAGGTGAGCACGGAGCCGATGACCGGTCGGGCACCGGTCGGACAGGACGCGGCGCGCGTCGACCAGGAGGTCGAGCAGCTGCCCAACGTCCCGACGACGCGGGCGGACCGGATCGCGTACGCGTTCTACGCCGCCGCCGTCACGGCGGCACTGGTCGGGCAGGTATGGGCGGCCGTCGACCACATCCCGTGGCCGGCCGAGTTCTGGGGATGGCTCCGCCCGATCGTGTCGGCACCCGGCGTGGCCGTGATCGAGCTGGGCGGCGTGGCCACCGCAATGCTCGCCGACGACCGCCGGCGCAAGGGTGAGAAGGCGTACGCCTACCGCACCATGTCGGCGTTGATCGCGGCCGTGGCAGTGGCCATCAACGTCTTCGGGCACCTCGATGTGCTGTACCTGGCCATCGGGTTCGGTGGGCTGTCCGCGTTCGCCTACGTGCTCTACCTGGCTCACTCGGCGGCGAGGATGCGCGACGCGCTGCGCGCCGCGGGGAAGCTGGCGAAGACGCCGCCCCGGTACGGGTGGCGGCAGTGGCGGCGGGAGCCGGAGGTGACCAGGCTCGCGCGGACGCTCGCGCAGTCGCACGGGTACGGCATCCAGCAGTCGTTGGCGGTCGCGCGGGAGCAGATCCGCACCCGGGACCGTCGACGCGCGATCGCCGCCACGGTGGAGCAGCTGATCCGGGAAGAGCACAAGAACCCGTTGCGGGCGAAGATCGCCGCCACGACGTACGACATGGACCGGTTGGCGGTGGAGATCGAGGCCCGGGCGGACTACGCCGGGTGGGCGGCGAAGATCGGATCGGCGTTGAGCCCCGGCGAGGAGCACGCCACCGTCGGGCAGGACGCCGCAGCGCCCGAGCGCCCGACTGTCGGGCAGCCGGACACCATCGGGCAGGACGTGACCGAGGGCCGGGCAGTGCCCGAGGTGCCCGAGGTCCGGACGCCCGACGTCCGGGCAGTGCCCGAGGTGCCCGAGCTGCGGACGCCCGACGTCCGGGCAGTGCCCGAACCTCGCCGGGCGATCGAGATGGGGCCGGTGCCCGAGCCGGCGCGGCCGGTGGTGCGCCACCGTCCGCCCGTCGACCAGGTGGCTCCGGACAGCGCGGCCCAGGAGCGGGCCGCCGCCCGGAAGCGGTACCGGGAGAGCGTGGAGGCGGGTAGGCCGCTGACCGGGGCGCAGCTGGCCCGGGAGTTCGGCAAGGGTGACCCGAAGTGGGGGCTGCGGCGGGTGCAGGAGGCCACCGCCGAGATTCAGGCCGAGCGGGATGCTGCTGGGCTGGACGACGAACTGCTGGCGATCGTCGCCAGCGAGCAGGGGGAACGGATCAAGTGAGCGAGCAGGGGCGTCCGGCGGAGCCGGAGTGGACGACGGAGCAGGTGCTGGCGTGGCTGGCCGAGCAGGGCCGGAAGATCAGCCGGGACACCTGGCACGGGTACGTGTCGCGGGGCCAGGCACCGAAGCCCGCCCGCCACGTGGGCCGGACGCCCGTATGGGACCCGGGCGCGGTCGAGAGGTGGCACGCCGCCGCACGGCGCACGCGAGCGTCCTGATCATCACCGCCAGCGGGCGGCTGCCGGGCCGAGCGCGGTCGGGCGGTCGCCCGCTGGCGCGTGCTGGCGAAGTTCGAGCGCGCCGCAGGACCGGGCCGGATCAAGACCGAACGCCCATCACTCTCCGCAGCGCAACCGATCATCACGCCATGCAAGATCAGCAATAGTCACCCAGTCGTCACAAAGATCAGAACCGCAACCCCAGCGACGCAAGATCAGCGTCGCAACGTCAACCCCGAAGTCAAAACCGCGCCACCATCAGCAGTTCCCAGCAGCAGCCAGCCCAACTACTCTTTTGTACACACCTAGGCATCACGATCCGAAGGTAAGATCAACAGCGGGCGCGAGCGCCGCTGCCAAGGGCAGGAGCCTCCGGTGACCATGACGATTTCGAGCGGTCACAGCGTCGAGTACCTCACCGGCGCTGTGGCTGGCGGACGCGAGAACTACTACACGGGAGCCGTCACCGACGGTGAACCGCCGGGCCGGTGGTCCGGTGCCGGGGCGGCTGCGCTCGGCCTGTCGGGCGAGGTCGACCCGCAGCTGATGGAAGCGGTCTACGCGCATTTCGTGGACCCGCGCGACGCCCGGGTCACCAACCCGGACGCGTGGGCGGTCGCGGAGAAGCTCGGCGCTGGCGCCCGGAAGTACGCGACGCCGGAGGAGCGCCTGGCGCAGATGCTCGCCGACGAGCCGGACGCCACTCCGGAGCGGGTGGCGCAGCTGCGATTGCAGGCGCAGAAGTCGACCCGCTCGGCGGTCGCGTTCCATGACGTGACGTTCTCCGTTCAGAAGAGCGTGACCGTGCTGCACACGTCGTTCGAGGCCCAGGAGGTCGCCGCGCATCGGGCAGGCGACGAGGAGGCCGCCGAGGCGTGGGCGGAACACCGTCGGGCAGTCGAAGAGGCGATGTGGGCGGGCAATCGGGCAGGGCTGGACTACCTCGCTGACGCCGCCGGGTACGCCCGAATCGGGCACCACGGCGGCGGTGCCGGGCAGTTCACCGACGCCCACGATTGGACGGTCGCGTCGTTCTTCCAGCACACCAGCCGGGACAACGATCCGCAGCTGCACATCCACAACGCCGTACTGAACCGGGTCCAGTGCGCCGACGGGAAGTGGCGGACGCTCGACTCCCGGGCGATGCACAAGCACCGCGGCGCGGCGGCCACCATCGCCGAACGGACCATGGAGGAGCACCTGACGCGCACGCTCGGCGTCCGGTTCGCCACCCGCCCGGACGGGAAGGCCCGCGAGGTCGTCGGCGTCGACCAGGCCGTAATGGACATGTTCAGCACCCGTCGACGGCAGATCACGAAGGCCACTCAACGGCTGGTCGCCGAGTTCCGGGAGAAGTACGGGCACGAGCCGAACGCGTTGCAGCTGGACCGGCTGCAACGGTCGGCGACGTTCGCCACCCGCAAGGCCAAGAGCCACGAGGGAGAGACCAACGAGGAACGGCTTGACCGGTGGGACGCGCAGCTGCGCGCCGAGGTCGCCGACGGGCTCGCAGGGGTCGCCCGGGACGTGCTCGGCCACGCGACCGGCACCGCGCCGGCGGACGCGTTCAGCCCGGTCGCAGTCATTCAGGAGGCCATGGCCGAGGTTCAGGCCACCAAGGCGGCATGGACCCGCGCCGACCTGATCCGGGCGATCGGTCGGGCACTGCCCGACAGCCTCGGAGGGCTCGACGCCGGGCAGGTGCGCCGGGTGGTCGAAACGCTGGCCGATGCGGCACTGGACGCGCCCGCACCCGAATCGGGCAAGCCCGACGGAGTGCCCGGCGGGGCGACCACCCGGCACGGCGCGGTGTCGGTGTCGTACGACGTCGACGCCCGAGTGCCGCAGGATCTCCGGCTGGACAACGGGGCGAGCGCGTACGTCCCGCCCGGTGCCCGACTGTTCGCCACCGTCGGGCACATCGCGGCGGAGCGGGCACTACGCGACTCCACGGTCACCCGGGGCCGGGCATCGGTGCCCGGTGCCCGAGCCCGACAGTGGCTCGCCCGGTGGGCGGAGGAGACCGGCGCCGGGCTCGGCGTCGACCAGGCCGCCGCAGTGGAGGGCGTGCTGACGTCCGGCGCGGCGGTGGAGGTGCTGATCGGTCCGGCCGGCACGGGGAAGTCGTTCACGGTCGGGGCGCTCGCCGCAGCGTGGACCGACCCGGACCTGTGGGCGGGGAAGCCGCGCCGGGTGGTCGGGTTGGCCGCCTCGCAGATCGCTACCGAGGTGCTCGCTGGCGAAGGGCTCGACGCCCGCAACATCACGCGCTGGCTCGGCGCGCAACGCCGCCTCGCCGACCCGCAGGCGCACGCCAGCGCCGAAGACGAGGGGTGGCGGCTGCACGCCGGCGACCTGGTGGTCGTGGACGAGGCCAGCATGACCGACACGGCCGCGGTGGAGGAGATCCGCCGGTACGTCGACGCCGCCGGCGGGAAGCTGCTCCTAACCGGCGACCATCGGCAGCTGGCCGCCGTCGGGGCCGGCGGTGGGCTGGACATGGTGACCGGTCGCGCCGCCACGTACGAGCTGGCGGAGGTGCGACGGTTCCGAGCCCAGTGGGAGCGAGCCGCGTCACTGCGGCTGCGGGAGGGCGACCCAGACGCGGTGCTCGAATACGAGCGGCACGGTCGGGTCCGTGACGGGGGCACCGTCGAGCAGGCCACCGACGCCGCTGCGCAAGCCTGGCTTGGTGACACCCTCCGGGGGAAGCATTCGCTACTGCTGGTCGACACCAACGAGCAGGCCGCGCAGGCGTCCGCCGCGCTGCGGGCGCAGCTGGTCGGGCTCGGCCTGGTCGAAGAGGACGGGGTGTGGCTCGACCGGCAGGGCACCCGCGCCGGGGTTGGCGATCTCATCCAGGCGCGGAAGATCGCGCGCCAGCTCGCCGGGTACGAGGGCAACCGCCGTGGGCCGATCAACCGGGAGTACGCGCGGGTGATGGAGACGCGCGCGGACGGCAGCATGGTTGTGCAGGTGGTGACGGGCCGCGTCGACGGGGTGGAGCAGTACGGCGACCGGCTGACGCTGCCGGCCAGCTACGTCCGTGACCATGTGACCCTCGGGTACGCGTCCACGGTGCACAGCGCGCAGGGCGTCACCGTCGACACCACCCATTCCGTGGTCACCTCGGGCACCTCGCACGCCGCTCTGTACGTCGACGCGACCCGGGGCCGCGAGGACAACACGATGTACGTGGTCACGGTCGCCGTCCCGGCCGACTCGCCGACCGGTGCCGCGCAGGACGCGGAGCGGGTGCGGCCGGCAGCGGTGCTCGCCGACATCGTGGAGGGCAGCGAGCCCGACCGGGCCGCGCTGGTTGAGGCGGAGGAGTCGGCCCGGGCCGCGCAGTCCATGAGGCTGATCGGGGCGCGACTGGCTGACGCTGGGGAGAAGCTTGCCAGCGCCCGGCACGCCGCCCTGTTCGATCGCCTGGCCGACGACGGGCTGCTGACCGCCGAGCAGCGGGAGGCCCTGGCCGGGGACGACGCCGCGCCGGCACTGTCTCGGCTGATCCACGCGGCGGAGGTTGCCGGCCACGACGTCGACCAGGAGGTGACCGCCACCCTGGCGGGTCGGCCGCTGGACGGCGCGCGGTCCGTCGCGCAGGTGCTCCACGCGCGGCTGAACGAGCAGTGGGCGGGGCAGCTCGCGCCGACGGGCGACACGTTCGCCGAGCGGGTGCCGGAGATCGGTGGGGAGTGGGGCCGGTACGTGGACCGGCTCGCCGAGCTGGCCGACGACCGCCGGCGGCAGCTGGGCGCGGAGACCGTCGAGCAGGCCCCGCAGTGGGCAGTCGAGACGCTCGGCCCGATCCCGGATGACGTGGTGGCTCGGCAGGAGTGGGAGCACCGCGCCGGGATCGTGGCGGCGCATCGGGAGCTGACCGACTGGACCGATGACGCGCAGCCGCTCGGCCCAGCCCCGAAGGCCGGCCTGGTCGAGCAGCGCGCCAGCTGGCACGCAGCGTGGCGGGCGCTCGGCCGCCCGGAAGCCGACCGGGAAGAGGCGGAGATGTCCGACGGGCAGCTGCGGGTGCGCGCCCGCGCGTACGCCCGGGAGGAGCAGTGGGCGCCGGCGTGGGTCGGGGACGAGCTGGCCGCGACGTCGGCCGCCGCCGCCCGGCACCGGCAGGAGGCTGCCGTGCTGGCCGCCCGCGCTGCCGCCGCCGGCGACCCGATGACGGCGGAGACGTTGGAGCGGGAGGCCGCCGAGCGGGCCGAGCTGGCGGAGACGCTCGCCGAGCAGCAACAGCGGCTCGAAGCGGCCGACGCGGCGCGCGGCGAGTGGTACGCGCACACCGCAGCGACCCGCGCAGCGGCCGAGCGCGCCCGGGCCGAGATGACCGCCCGGGGCGTCGACCTGGACGACCCGGACGACCTGGTGACCGCTGAGGAGTGGTTGGCGGCGCAGGCCGAGGCGCAGCGCGCGGAGGATCCGACCCGCGAGGTTCGAGAGGAGCACGACCTGGCCGACGAGCGGGCCGCCCGGGACGCCGACGACGCCGCGGCGTGGCCGTCGACCACCGCGCGGGACGCCGACACGCCGGAGCAGACCGCTCCCGAGCAGGAGCCGGCCGCCATCGAGCAGGTCGAGCCCGACCAGCCGATGCCGGACGGGGTGCCCTCGATGGCGGAGACTGCCGCCGCGGTGATGCGCGCGCAGGCCGCCCTTCACGAGATCCAGCAGCGCGACGAGCAGGAGCGCCAGCACCGGGCGGCGGAGGAGGCCCGCCGCGCCGAGCTGGCGCAATGGCGGGAGCAGGACACCGCGCGGGAGGCCGAGCAGGACCGAGGATACGACCGGTCGCGGTAGTGCCCGGATCAAGACTGAAGGCCCCCACGAATCCGTGGGGGCCTTCTCGCGTCGGGTGAGCTGCTCGGGGCCTACGACGCTGCCGGGTCTGCGGTGGCGATGCTCGGGTCACTGGCTGGCGGCACTGCGCCCGCCGGGTGCGGACGAACCATCCGCAGCGCTACCAGCGAGGCCAGCCCGCCGACCAGGAGGTCGAAAGGCAAGGTAAGCAGCGCGCCGAGCACCGTGGTCAGCCAGAACTCGACGGCCACCAGGCCGGGCAGCAGCGCGAACAGCAGCAGCAGGCCGCCGCTGACCGCCAGCGCCGTCCGGGGCACGGAGAACCGGTGGCGGTGCAGCTGCACCACGGCGTAGACCACGGCGGCGACCGCGAAGGCGTGCGAGGCCACCGCTCCGCCGTACGCCTGCGCCTCGGGCGCCCCGGCGTTCATATACAGCTCGGCCTGCGTGGTGACCACGAACCGGCCGTAGAAGAACGTCGGGACGGCGACGAACATCAGCGGGATTGCCGCTACCACGGCCACCGGCCCGACCTCGTCCACATCCGCAGTGACGCGGCGCATTCCGAGGGCAAGGCGGTTGAGCAGGGTCGAGGCGCGGGACTCGTGGGGCGGGTAGAGCGCATCCATGAGCATCAGGCTCCCACGCGGGGGTGACACTGCGCCACCGGCTGCCCACACAGCGCCGGACCCCTGCTCACCCGTCCCAGGTGATCCGGCCGCCGGCGACCGAAACGGTCCCGCTCACGCTGATGTCCACCGTGGTGGCGGTCGCTGTCCACGTTCTCGGTTCGATGACGTCGAGGGTGTACGAGTAGTCGGCGCGAGCCCGGCCCGGCGCGACCGTGTGGACGGTCACCGCCCCGTCGTCAGCCTGGCGCAGCTCTACCCGGGGGTACCCGAGTACGGTCCACCGTGCTCCCCGGGTGAAGGAGTACCGCGTTTCGGCCCGCATCGGGCAGTTGCTCAGCGGCCCGGTGCCGGTGTCCGGCTGGAGGGTCGGCTGAGCGGCGCAGGCGTCGACCCGCTCCCGGATCTGGCGCGTCACCACGTCGACCACCTCCGGCCGTACGGCCACGTTGACCGTGACGGCCTGGCGCTCGCCGGCGATGACCACGGTTGACGGTCGGGCCGCAACCAGCGGCGTTTCCACGGCCGCCAGGGTGTAGATGCCGGGCGGCGCCCACACCGCGCCGTCGCGGCGGTCGCCGGCCGTCGCCTCCCGAACGGTGGGCACCTCGCCCCCGGCGAGCCGGGCCGTGGCCACGGTGGCGCTCAGGACGTCGACCAGCGCACCGGGCGGGGTGACCACCCGCCAGGACCGGGAGAGGCCGCGGCCGTCGCGGATGAGCGTCACCGCCTGGTCGTGCGCCTGGCCGTCGACCCGGTACCGCACGCTGACCGTGGCCCGGTTGCGGTTCGGCCGCCGGGTGCTGTCGCCGGCCGCTGGGTCGCCGTAGGCCACGGTCAGGATCTCCACCTGGTCGGGAGGCTGGTAACCCGTCCGCAGCGCCGCAGGGTGGCACAGCGGCCCGCCGGCGCAGCCGGCCAGCTCGGCGAGCCGGCCGCCGTCGCGGTCCGCCAGCGCGGCGAACACCTCCCGTACCTGATCGTCTGGACCGTTGCCAGCCGCTACCAGGCTGGTAACGGCGTACCCCGCCAGCAGGATCACGCCGAGGCCGCCGGCGATGGCCAGCCGCAGCCGTCGACCGGGTGGCCACCACCGCCGCCGGCGAGCCGAGGGCGGCGGGTCGGTCACCACCTGGTCGCCGTTGGCGGGCGGCCGGGGAGCGGGGATCAGCGCCGCCGCCGGGGAGAGCTCGGCGCCGCAGGCCCTGCAGAAGCGGGCACCGGGCCGCGCCGGCGCGGAGCAGCGTGGGCAGCGCGGCGGCGCGTCGACCTCGGTCACGCGGGCACCTGGCCCGCCGGGGTGTAGCCGGCGCGTGCCCGGAACGGCTCCATGAGGCCCGCCGGCCGCGTCTCGACCATCAGCGGCGAATCACTGCGGTAGAACAGCCAGGCGTGCAGCGGAGGCGTGCGCTGGAGGGCGTCGACCGGCAGGACGGGCCGGTACAGGCTGCCGACCGCGTTCTGTCGGCCGCCGCCGTCGCGGTCGCCGAGGCGGCCCGGTTGCGTCGGGGAGCGGGTCGGGTCGACGCCACCGGCGTAGTAGGTCACCTGAGTTTCGCGGTACTCCCCCGCCCATCCGGAGATGTCCCGCAGGTCGGCCCCGTTGGACATCCCGCCGAAGATGACCTTTGCCGTGGTCGCGGTCAGGATCGATTGCTGGACGTCGGCACCGTACCGGGCGCGGAGCTGCGCGAGGCTCTGCGCGGCCCACAGGGTGACGATGCCCCGGCCGCCGCCCTCGGAGACGAGCGCGGGCAGCGACTCCAGGGGCGCGATGTTGGGCACCTCATCGAGTGCCAGGAGCAGCCGCGGATCGAGCCGGCCCAGCGGTGACGCCGCCGCCAGCTCTGCCGCGCGCTGCGCGATGGAGTCGACCAGGCCGACGATCATCGGCGCGGCCACCGCCTGGTAGTGCGAGGGGCCGACGACGAACAGGGTCGACCGGGTAGACAGGAAGCGGTCCACGTCGAAGGTCGGCCCGGTGGTCGAGGCGAGTACGCGCGGTTCCGCCGTGGCGTCGAGGGTGTTCCTGGCTACCGAGTAGAACGACCCGCGCTCGCGCTCGCCGAGCAGGTTCATCGCCTGCAAGTCGTCCGCCCAGCTCGCCGCCGCCGACTGCGACTCTTGGAGCAGGTCGACCGGCTCTCGAACGTCCTGCCTGGCCAGCCAGCGGCGGACGTCGACCATGCTGCGGCGGCCGTCGCCGGCGACGGCCGCCGCGTGGAACACCGCGCGCAGGATGGTCGCCGCGCCGGCCCGCCAGTGCTCGCCGTCGGTGATGCCCCGCCCGACTACGGCCACCATCGCGGAGGCCCGCCGGTACGCCACCGAGGGATCGGCGCAGCCGGCCAGCGGGGACCAGTGCAGCGACGTCACGCCGGGCTCGCTGCCGAACGGGTCGTACACGTAGACGTCCCCGCCGTGCTGCTCGGCGAGGTGGCGCCGCCAGTCGCCGGCCGCGCGGAGCAGGTCGCCCCGGGTCGAGGTGGCCACGACCGGCCCGTCCCAGGTCAACAGGGCCGGGATGATGAGGCCCGAGGATTTGCCGTAGCGGGGTGGGCCGACGATGCCCACGGAGTCCTCCGGGCTGGACCAGCACGGCCGGTGCCCGTCGCGCGGGTCCAGGCCGAGGTACACGGCCTGACGCGGTACCGGGTCGAACGCCGGCAGCGGCGCGAAGTCGGTCACGATCACCACCCCTTCCGGACCGTCGACCGGTCCGACCAGCCCGGCAGCGCCCGCGTCAGCGGGTGGTCCTCCCGCAGCGGCGCCGGATGCTCGCCGCGCTCCAGGCGTTCCAGTCGCAGTTCGTTCGGCGGATGGGTGGCCAGGACCGCCCGGTCCCAGCCGGACCGGTCTCCGTCGAAGCTGTGCCGCAGGTAGCTCAGGGCCGCCCGCAGGCCCGCGCCGTAGCCGGCCGCCGCCGCCACGGCGTCGGCCCGGTACTCGGCCTGTCGCCACAGCCGCGCTTGGACGGGGACCACGAGGTACCGCACCGTCACCAGCACCGGCCACAGCAGCACCCGCACGGCGAAGTGCAGCGGCCGGGAGGACCCGCGCAAGAGCCGGTCGGCCAGCTCGTAGAGCAGGTAGAGCGGCAGCGCCACGCCGCGCGCCCAGGCCATCGCCACCGGGTCGCCGGCCCGCCAGTGCGCCAGCTCGTGAGCGAGGACGCCGGCCACCTGGTCGCGGTCGTAGTCGAGCTGCTCCAACAGCCCGTAGTTGATGACGACGTGCCGGACGTACGCGCTCGCGTTGGGCTCGCGCCGGTCGTCGACCAGCAGCCGCGGCAACGTCCGCAGTCCCATCCGCGCCGCGACGTCGGCCACGATCGGGCCGAGCCACGCCGCCTCCCGGCGGGACAGCCGCCGGGCGCCGGCGATCCGTAGCCGGGTGCTCTCCGTGGCCACGGTCCACACCAGGTAGAGCGCGCCGACGACCAGCGCGGTCACGACCTGGCCGAGCGCGACCGCCCACGGCCACGTCGGGTCGCCGTCCGCCAGGGCTTCCCAGGGCCACACGGCCGCCATCCAGGCGAGCCGGCCGGCACCGTGCACCGCGCCGAGGACGCCGCCGACGATGCCGCCGACCTGAGCCGCAGCCGTGGGGAGTAGCTGCTCTGCCTTGATGGGCAGGGGGAAAACCCAGGTCAGGAGAGCGTCGAGGCGGGAGAGCACGCCCTGACCGGCGATGGTGCCGGACACCACGCCGGCGAGGCCGCCGAACACGGCCCCGATGGCGGCCAGGAGAACGACGAACGGCACGTTGAACCAGGCCGCGACGAGTCCGGCGCCGGTCCCGGTCAGGTTCCGGCCCAGGGTGGAGCGCGCCCAGGTGGCCCCGCCGGGCCCGTGCGGTCGGTCGCCCACCTGGTCGACGTCGACCGGCGCAACCGGGGTTGTCGGTGGCGGCAGCAGCTCGGCAGCCGCCGGCCGCCGTGGTGATGGGATGGGCGACCGCTCGACCGTGGCCCCGCAGCGCCCGCAGGCCGCCGCGCCGGCCGAAAGCGCCGCGCCGCACTGGTCGCAGAACACCCGGACACCTCCCCCGCGTACCGGCCACCGGCGGGCCAGGGCCGGCGGGCGATCAACTGTAGTCACTGCCAGCGACAGCGGGTGCCCCGCCTGCAATGAGCGCGCAGCGTGATCGGGAGTGGACGGAGAGTGCCGAAGATCCGAATGCGAGCCGCAATCTGATCTTTGCGCGGCGTGTCGGAAAGACAGAACGCCGGCCCGAGGGCCGGCGCTCAGTAGGTTATCGATTGCCTAGATCAAACAACCTAGGGCTGAGCATACCCGGTGCTGCTCACTGGCGCGAAGATTGGCGCTGGTTTTCGGAGGTGGGCAGAGGCTCCGAGCACGCCGGGAGGCGTCCGAATCAAGCGACCGGCCCGCGCGGGCCGTCCCTCAGAAGGTAGCTTCCGCGTATTGGAGTCGTCAGCCAGCGCGCGTTGCCCCGCGAGTGATCGCGGGAGCAGAACACGGCAGGCCCAGCGCGGCCGGGGCAGACCCGGCGCGGCACCGGCGATCTAGGCCATCCGGACCGACAAGAGCTGTCGACACATCCCGCCCTGGCGTCGGAGTAGTACCCGACGCGGCGTGGCAGGCCCGTTACCTGGCCCACCGTCGCCCCCTCCCTGTGAGTAGAGACCGTCCCGCCAGGGGCGGAATCTGCTTGCAGGGGGCGGGGCGCCGTCGAGGGCACGGAGAGTAACGAACACTCCCCCCAACGCGCACCAAGACCGTACGCACGGCCTGACGACCCGCACGAGGCCGCCGGCGACTCGCCCTAGGTCGGGACGTCACCGCGACCAGGTACGAACGGTGCCCACTCCAGACGGTTTTCCAAGGCCAGCCCCGTACGTACCTCGCGCGTGCGCGCGCGCGAGGCCGACAGGTGCGCGCGGACTTCCGCAGTTGCGGATCTGCGCACTTCCGCAGCACCGCCGCGCGCCTGGTCGACGGGCAAATGTCCTGGCCACCTCCACACGAGCAGGCATCGACGGGTGGTGGGTGGCCGAGCACATCCCGTATGGCATCCTAGGACGTTCTGCCGGTTGTGCCCGTGGCCACGTCACCGAGTCAGCGCCGCCGGTTGCCGCCGCTGCGCGCGAGTTCCTGCGCGACCCTCGCCGCGAGGTCGCTATCTCCGTCGAGGAGGCCGAGCAGCACCCGGACGACTTCCGCGCCGGCGACCTGGACCACGCCGATGTCGTCGGCCACCTGGTCGCAGTAGCGGCGTAGTCGACGGTGCTCCATCGGTGCCAGCTCGACCGTCATCCGTACCGGGTTGGTTCGGGGAGTCGAGCCGGAGCGCTGCGGGGTGCTCCGCGCTTCCGCAGGTGCGGACTTGCGCACTTCCGCAGGTGCGGAGTCGCGCGGTTGCGCAGGTGCGGAGAAGCGGGCTTCCGTGGTTTCCGCCGGCCGTTCGACGCCAGCGCCGGCGACGCGGGCAGCGCGGGCCGCGAGGTCGGCGCGACGACTCGCGCTCACCGCTCGCCCCACATGGTCAGCAGTTCCTCCGCTAACCGGGCGTGGGGTTCGTCCTTGCCGATCGGTGAGCCGAACGCCTGTGCGTACACCTCGCGGCGCGGGATGGTGGTCGCCAGCACCCGCCGGCCCTGCTCCGTGAGGATGTCCCGGTGCGCCTGGGTGCTGCTGGCCCTGGCTGTCACCCGGTTGAACAGCACCGACACGGACGGGTCATCGTTGCGGTAGCCGGCCGCGTCCTCGATGGCCTTCCAGACGGGGCCGACCCGATCCAGCTCCATCATCGACGGCGCCATCGTCACCAGGACGTCGGTAGCGACGCGCAGCGCGGACACCACGATGCCGTGGCGATCCTCCAGCGGAGGCGTGTCGATGACCACCAGGTCGAAGCGGTTGCGGTCGACCACGCCGGCGAGCTGGCGATGCAGCGTCGTGGACGGCAAGGCGACCGCCGGCAGCGGCCAGCCCCCGAGTTCCTGCCAGCGCACGGCCGAGCCCTGCGGATCGGCGTCCACGATGATCGGCCGCCGGCCACGGTCGGCGAATGCGTGGGCGAGGTAGGCGGCTGTCGTTGTCTTGCCGCTCCCGCCCTTGAGGTTGACGGTCGTGAGCACTCTCATGACCGGCCACGGTACGCAGGTCCGCATTTGCGCAGGTGCGGACTCGCCGGTGAGCAACCCGGCTGCCCCCGGTCAACCCCGTTCGAGCAGGGGGCGACGTCCGCCGGTGGTGCGTGGCGGGTCGACCAGGAGCCGGGCAGCGTGGACGCTCTCGGTTCAGGACAACTGCTCACCTGGGAGGGGGAGGGGTGCCGCGTCGGGTGGATCTTTCACCCCGGGGGGCGGGCCACAGTTGGTCGCCGTTCAGGTCAACTGCGCCACGGTGGCGGTGTCCGCCGGTGGGCGCGGCCCGCGACACGAAAGCCGAGCCGCCGCCCCTCTACATTCAATTTATTTCGTTTCATTCTGCCAACGAATCTAATTCTATGATATTATTTGGGCATGACTGACACGCAGACCCCCCAGGCTCAGCAGGAGTGCGCGTTTCCCGGGTGCGATCGCTCGGCCGAGCGAGCGGTGGGCCCCGGCAGGCCGCCGAAGTACTGCGAGAACCCAGAGCACAACGCGCAGACCGCGTTCCGCGTCCGGCAGGGCCGTCCGGCCGGCGGGCCGAGCGGCGAGCAGCCGGATCTGGGTCGGCCAGTGACGATGGCTGGCGATACGGCCGCCGGGTCGGTGAAGGCGATCGAGCGGCTCAGCCGGGAGCTGATCGACGCGTTGGGCCGACACGCCGAGGCGATGCGGACGGTCGGGGACGTCGACGCCGCCGAGGCGCAGATCGAGGCCGTCACCACCGAGGCAGCGCAGAAGGTCAGCGACGCGGAAGCCGGCCGGGCCGCCGAGCACGCCCGGCGGGTCGCCGCGGAGAGCCGCGCCGAGCAGCTGCGCATCGACGCCGAAGACATGGCCGCCCAGGTCGACCAGCTCACCGCTGACCTGGCCGGCACCCGCGCACGGGTGGACGAGCTGACCGGACAGGTCGAGCAGCGCGGCCGGGAGGTGGAGCAGGTCCGCGCCGAGCGGGACGAGTTGGCGCGGGAGCTGGAGACGGTGCGGGCGGAGTTGACCGCCGCCGGGCGGCGGGAGCAGGACCAGGCGGCCGTGCTGGAGCAGCTGCGCGGCCAGCTCGATGAGGCGGGCGCCGCCCGCGACGAGGCGCGGGCCGAGGTGTCCCGGCAGGCCGGCGAGGTTGCCCGGCTGACCCACGACGTGGCCGCCGCGACCGGCCGGGCGGAGCAGGCCGCAGGCGAGGCCGCCGCAGCGCGGACCGCGCAGCAGGAGGCGGAGCGGGCGCTGGCGCAGGCCCGCGAGCAGCTGCGCGCGGTAGAGCGGGAGCGGGACCAAGCCGAGGCCGGACGGACGTCGGCGGAGTCGAGGCTGGCCGACCGAGACGGGCAGGTGCAGGAACTGCGTGGAGAGCTGACCACGGCCCGATCGGCCGAACGGGAGGCCCGCGCTCAGGCGACCGACCTCACCAACCAGGTCGCCATGCTCGCCGGCCGACTCGCCGGAGGTGGTGACGCAGCCCCGCGTGGTCGCGGCTGACCGGGACCGCTGTCCGGGCGGTGAGCTACGCCGCCCGGCGCGACCCGCCGAGGCGGATCGGGTACGTCGGGGACACGCCCCGCACCCACCCGAGCGCCGCGGCGACGCCCAACGCCCACTCCCGGGAGACGCCGGCCGGCGCGTCGGGCCAGCCGTACACCACGGCGTCGGCGGCCATCTGCTCCCGCGCGATCGCATCCGGCCCGGCAACGACGGTTCGGCCGGTGGCCGGCGCCGACGTGTGCAGCTGCGCGACCCATTGCAGGCTGGTCAGCACCGCGCCGACGTACCGGTCACCCTGCTCGGTCTGCCACCGCCGCGCGGCCTCGGTCAGCACCGCGGCGAAGTCGACCAGCGGCACCCCGAGGTTGTCCAGCGGCACGCGCACATCCATACCCGTCAGGGTCCCACGGCCTGCCGACAGTCCGCCAGCGCATCAACGACAGAGGGCCCCGTGACGTGTTCACGGGGCCCTCTCGACGGTGTGCAGCCAGGTTCAGGTGCGGTAGTCGGCGTCCCGGGCCGCGCGTTCCTCCGCCAGCTGGGCCGGGGTCGGCGATGGCGCGGCGGTCCGCCCACGGGTGGCCGCCCACCAATCGGCGATGTCGGGCACGGCGTCGACCGTCGGGGCGCGCGGAGGCACCACGTCGGCCGGGCCGGTCGGCTTGTGCCGGGTCAGGTTGCACCCGCTCAACGCCTTCTTGATCCGGCGCACCACCCCCGGCCGCGCCCGGTCGTGCCAGTCGACGGCCCGAGCTGATGTCGCTTCCGGCGACACGAACGCGTCGTACCACGCCTGATGGAGCACCAGCAGTTCCTCGACCACCTCGCCATGCCACAGCCAGCAGCCCGACAGCTGCGCGTCGTGGTACCGGAGGTAGACCGCATCCAGCCAGCCGGCCAGCCCTTGCAACAGCCGCAGCGCCTCGTCGGGTTCATCGACCATCCACCAGGACACCACGGCGGCCGGCTCGCCCGGGCCACCGCCGGCGGCGGCCCGGGCCCGCGCGATGCCCTCAATCTGCGCGGAGAGGACCCCGATCACCTTGTGCGCCTCGCCGGCGATGTCGGCGGCCCGCGACGCGTTCGCCGCCACGGTCTCCACCCGCCGGGAAACGCGCTCAAGGTCGGCGCCGAGCGCCGAGACCGGCCGCCGCCACTCCTGATCCGTCACCGGGTCCGCACCTCCTCATCCTGGTCGTGGCTACGCGCGTCCGCCTCGTACGACGTGCTGTGCTGCTGGACGTCAAGCTTCGCCGTCCGGTTGACCTTCCGCACAGTGCGCCGCTTCCAGGCCATCTGAACGCGGCCGATGCTCGGCGCGAGCCCGCGCCGGATCAGCACCACGTACCCCTTCGGGAGATTGGCGATCCGGGCCGCCGACAGCACCGGCACCGATCGCGTGGACGTGCTGACCACCTTCCCATCGGCGTCCTTCGTCTCGACCACCTCGTCCCGCTCGCCGGTGAGGGTGGAGAACCCGGCCAGGTCCTCCGGATCGCGGGTGCCACCGAAGATGATGATGGTGGCCGAGTTGTTCAGGATCGCCGCCGCGCCTTCTTTGCCCCACCGCTGTTGCAGCTGGGCCCGGGACTGCGCGGCGATGTGGATGGTGATGTTCCGCCCGCCCATGTCGGCCGTCCACCGGTCCAGCGGGATCGGGCAGATCAGGGCCGCCTCATCGAGCGCGAGCGTCAGCGGCGGATCGAGCCGGCCGGACGGGCTGAGCGACGCGATCCGCCGGGCCTGCCGGGCGATCTCCGCCGTCAGCGCGGCGACCAGCGGAGCCACCACGGCATCCTCAGCGCCGAGCAGGTACAGCGTGCCGCGCAGCCGCAGGAACTCGGCCACGTCGAACACCTCGTCGGGGCCGCCCTCGGTCGTCGCCGCGGCGGTCGGGTCGGTGAGCCAGGCCAGCGCGGGCCGGATCGACGTGGTGATGCTGCTCCGCGTCCGGTCGTTGGTGTCGAAGAACCCTGCCGCCACCTCCCGCATCTCCGGTGCGTGGTCGAGCAGCGACAACACCGAGTCCCGAGCCTGGTCGGGCCGGGAGATCCAGCGGAGCACGTGTCGCATGGTGTGATCGCCGACCGCCGCCGCGTGCAGCAGCACCGCGAGCACCTGGCGCGCCTGATCGGTCCAGAACGCCCGGTCACCGGACCCACCTCCGCCGCCGAGGTTGGTCGCGGCGTCGATCAGGTCGGATGCCCGGTCAGATGCTCCCCGGGCCGTTTTGCAGCCGGACAGGGGGGAGAACTTAACGTTGGTGGCCACGTCACCGAGTCCGGACGGGTTGAACACCATCAGCGGGCCGACCTTGGCCCGGGTCGGGCCGGTGAGAAACAGCAGGTCCGTCCGGGTGGACGTGACCACCGTCGCGCCGCGCGCGTCGAGAATTCGGCAGGCCATGCTGCCGGTCTTGCCGGTACGCGGACCGCCGAGGCTCAGCGTGACGTCCTCCACCGGGGAGAACACCCGCACCATGCCAACCCGGGCGATCGGCGCGGCGTATTCGGTGACGGGCGTCCGCAGCCGCTGGTACCACGACCGGTCGCCGAGGCTCGGCCGCAGCACGAGGGCCTGCCGGCGCATCGCCCACGCCGACCCGTGCCGCAGGACGTCCCAGCTACCGGCCACCCCGCCCTGCCGGCGGGTTCGCTCGGCCCACCGGTCGGAGGTGGCCTTGCTGCCGCTGCGGTTGGCGGTCCACCGGCCGAGCGCGCCGGCGCCGATGGCCAGGCCACCAGCGATCAGGCCATAGCCGACGGAGTGGTCGAGCACCTCCGTCGGGACGGACTGCGCGAGCCACCCGCTGCCGCAGCAGATAGCCGCTATGCCGGTCGATCGGGCGGGGAATCTAGTCTGTGTCGAAGTCATTCCGGGCTCCATCCGGGGTGATCAGGGGCCGTGGCTGCGGTGATGACGCAGCCCGGCCCCGCCTTATGTGCGGGTTGATCAGGCTCCACGTTCGGTGAGGTAGGCATCCAGCGCGCGCTCGGTGACGTGTTGGATCTTCACGCCGTGCTGTGCGGCGTACTGCCGTAGCCGGTCGGACACCGTGGCGTCGATCCAGCAGTGCAGCGCCTTTCGGTCGGTCCCGCCGCTGGTGGGTGGACTGTCGGGCATCGGCCGCCTTTCTCTCCGTGATCACGTTGCTCCGTTGAGCAGCAAAGGTCAATGTACATCCATGTAGATTTTCTAGCAAGATCGAACGGTGTCGACTTACGGACCGTCCACACTCAGCCCAGAACGGACGGTCGCGCGTCGACTCCACACGTTCGGGGCGCTGCCCCCTTCCCCGCGCCTCGCCGGCGGGGCAGGCACCAGGATGGGGAAGATCGGCAACCGTTGCGGCGGTCAGTGGTGTCCGGGGTCGATCCACCCCGACGCCCTGCCGCAAGGGCAACCACACCGACCACCAGGGCGCAACCCAACCCCGGTTGCACCCTGCCGGCCGGCGCGGTCGATCGGAGATCAGGCCGCCGGGATGGATCTCTAGCCCCGGACGTGTGGGAAGCGGGTCCGTCGTGCTCGCGCTATCTGAACTCTTCCTGCTACCTCTTTACAAGTTCGACTTGTAAAATGGAGGTAGATACAAGGCGGCCCCCGGCGGTGCTGACGACACCGACCGAGGGCCTAGATCGGGAGGAGTCCCCGACCATGACCCGACAGGCTACCGGTAAGCCCCGATCCCGATGGGTGCTGCTGCCCTGCGGCCGGCACTCCGTGACGTTGTGGGGCAACGCGAAGCCGCCCACCTCGTGCGACGACTGCGCCCCGCAGCGATGAGCGCCGACCGCCGGCGCGGCGAGGTTCCCCGGACCAGCGCGGCCGAGGAGCCGTACCCGCAGCCGAACATCGAGCCCGCGCAGGGTGAGGAGTCGCCCGCCCGTTCGATCTACTCCCTGGCCGACCCGCTCCGCATCCCGGTGGGCACGCGGGTGTGGTTGGTACCCAAGACCATCGGTGCGCCGGCGATCTGCTGGAAGGAGCCGCGCGGGTCGTGGGTCCGGTACGAGCACCCGTACGCGGTGGTGCTGGTCGACGGCGTGGAGCACCAGGTGCACGAGCGCAACGTCCGACTGACGGACCCTGCTCGCCGGTACCTGGCCGCGCCGCCGGCGCCGAAGCCGAAGCCGCGGCCGGAGTTCCCCGACGGGTTCGATGAGGTGCCGCTGTGGTGACCCGGCGGACACTCCCGGCGCGATGAGCGCGACGCCCGGCGGGCTGGACTGGACGAAGACCGGCAGCGCCGGCCCGCCAGAGCCGTGCGTGATCTGCGGAAAGCCGGCGATCTGCCGTAGTCCCAAGGGCGTGCCGTGCCACAAGACGTGCGCCGAGGACTGGACGCGGCAGCGCCGTACCTGACCAGCGACGGAGGCCGTGGGCCGGACCAGGGGGAGCCGGCCCGCGCGGGAGCCGCCGAGTGGCGGGAGGTAGCTCGCGCGAGGTGCTGACGACACCGAGCGGGAGCCAGTCGGGAGGAGTCCCCGATGAGCAAGGCCCAGCAGATCCAGAAGGCAGCGGCGCAGCTCGACGCCGCGAAGAACGTCCAGCGGGTGATCGGTGGCCGTGCCGCCGACCAAGCCGTGAAGGACGCGACCACCGCGCTCCAGCAGGTCGCCGGCCGCCGCCGGTAGCCCCTCCGTGGTCAGGTCGTCGGTTCCCCACGGGACCGGCGACCTGGCCACCCCGACGACCAGGAGGTGACCAACCCGATGCCCGGCCCGCTCTACACCGCCGAGGAGGTGTTGGCCGTCGCCGCAGCCGCGTACCTGCGTGGTCGCTACGACCGCGACGTGTTGGAGCTGCGCGGCACCTGGGCCGAGCACGACGAACCCCGCGCCACCCGAGAGCGCCTGATCGCCGAACGGCTCGCCGAGATGGACCAGGCCGCCCGAACCCGGGCCGCCCGCGAGGGCCGCACCTATCGGCCCTACCAGGGCGGCCCGGTCGACTGGCACACCGGCGACCCCGGTGGCGCCGACCCGGCGGTGCTCGGGGGAGCGCGACGACCAGGAGGTGAGGCCCGCCCGGTAACGCCTGGTAGTAACGCCGCCATCAACGCCCACGGCTGACCATGACCGGTTGGCGGTGGGCGTGTCGCGTGTGGAGGGCTTCCCCTTTACAAGTCCGACTTGTAGAATGGTGGGAGAGCGGGGACGCCGCTCACCATCGAGAGGGGACACGGTGGAGACCACCGACCGCGACCAGATCGCGCGACACCTGTACTGGGCGCACTACGTGACCGCGCCGGACATGGCCGCCAGCTGGACCGAGGCGTGCATGGCCGAGTGGGACCGGGGCGACGTGAGCGCCGACATTCGGGCGGAGGTGTACCGCCGGGCGGATGAGTCGATCGTGGCCGAGGCCCGCCGGCAGGCCCGGATCGAGCTGGGCGAGCAGATGACCGCACGAATGAACGCGCTCACCCCGATCAGGCGCTGCTCTACGACCGGGTGCTGGCCGAGGCTGGCGCCGACGGCCGCGACTGCCGGGACGTGCTCCGCGCCATCGACGCGCCGAACATCGACCGCGCCGTGGTCGCTGACCTGCTCGGCGGAGACGGACTTGGCGACGAGTTCCGGCAGCTGGACGACGACCAGGGCGACGACGCGACGACCGGCGGCACCGCTGACGACCTCCGCCGCCTGGCCGATGACTGCGAGCGCGCCGCCCGGGGGTTGCAGGTAGACGCCGACAACCCGGCCGAGGTGCTGCGGGAGCGCGGCTACGGCGGCGACGTGGACAGCGGGCAGCTCGACCCGGCGACGTGGGGTGCTCGCAAGGCAGCATCCGCCGCGGCGGCCCGCGCATACGCCGAGCAGCTGCGGAAGGAGGCCGACAGCCACACCGACGGCCAGGTCGACCCGGCCCGGATCGCTGAGGCCAAGCGGGTCGCGCAGGCTGCGGCGCTCGGCGGCATCCTGACCGACTCCCGCGAGTTCGTCGGCCGCGACCCGTGGGCGAGCGAGGAGGTCCGCGCTGCGGAGCGCGCGGAGGCTGAGCGGGTCGCCGAGGAGATCGAGGCAACCGGCATGTTCGAGCACGTCGCCGAGGAGGGGCAGGTGCCGTTCTGGCAGCTGCGGAAGCCCGAGCCGGTCGCCGAGCAGGAGCCGGCCAGCACCGACCGGGCGTGGCCGAGGGTGACGGAGGTCGAGGCCGCGCACACCAACGCGATCCCGACGGCGCTGGAATGGCTGCGTGAGGAGCGCGCCGAGCGGAAGCGCGCGCGCCGCGAGGACGACATGGCGGACGGTCTGTGATGGGGCAGCCGGAGACGCAGGCGCGGCAGGAAGGCTCGGTGAGCACCGCGCTCGCGCAGGAGGTCGCCGCCGTGGAGGCGCAGCTGGCCCGGGCGGACGGCAAGGCCGCCCTACTGATCGGGTTGACGGGGGCCGCCGCCGTCGCGGCCCCGGGCGTCATCACCGGCGCCCACCTCTCCGCCGTCGCGGCGGTGCCCGGGTGGCTCGCCGCTGCGGCGATGGTCGGCGCGGCCGGTCTGCTGCTCGCTGGCGTCCGGCCGGCGCTCGGCGGTGGACACGGGTTCGTGCGGTACGCGCGGATGAGCCCGGCGCAGCTGCTCCAGGACGTCGACGCGTTGGCCGGCCCGGAGGAGTCGGCGCGGCGGCTGGCCGACCTATCGCGGATCGCCGTGGCGAAGTACGTGCGGATCCGGCTGGCCGTCGATCTGGCGCTGGTCGGGCTGGCGCTCGGCGTGGCCGCCACGATCGCGGGGTGGGCCGCCTGATGGGCAAGCCCCGATCCGATCGAGAGATCCTCGCCGCGTACGAGTGCCCGGCAGGCGGGCTCTGCGACTGCAAACACCCCGGCGGCCAGTACGCCTGCCCGAACTGCGGGTGCGACTGCCGCTGCCCGACCCGGATGCGCCGACGACTGGCGACCCGGACGCCTGCCCTGCTGCGGCAGCTCCAGCGCCGCGTAATCGAGGACGGACCGGCCAGGTCGTATCTGGCCGGTCCTCCACCAACCGTAGTGGAGGACCAGATGAGGAATGCGATCACGGGTAGGCGGTGGCGCCGGCCAGGGAGGGTGTGCCCGCCGTGGTGCGCTGGAGACCACCAGTGCACCGCGCAGCACGGCTACGCGTCCGGTGAGCACCGGTCGGACCCGATGGCGTGGCGGTTGGCGTACGGCCGCCTGGTGGCGACCCGCGTCGAGACCATCGACGGCGGAGCCGGTTGGAGCTGACCGGTTCGATCCGCCTGCCGGTGGACGAGGTGGAGGCGCAGCGGTGGGCGTCGCAGCTTGCCGTAC
>NZ_FMHT01000002.1 GCF_900091585.1 Micromonospora nigra
GTCGAGATCCTGGACGGGATCCTTGCGCTTCGCCCCTACAGAGACCCGGATGCTGAGCAGCGGCTACGAGCGCAGTTGGGGGAGCAGTCGATCGAGGCGGACCAAGTAGACGCAAGGGTGGAGGCCGCGATGATCGAGCATGCACTCAACGCCCGGCGTCTGGGACAACCTGCCGGCCGACCGCATCCGGTGCCACCCAAGTATCGGTGAGAAGATGTAGCCTGGTTGTGCACCTTGAGCAGGGAGTTTGCTCGTCTTCAGACACGTAATGCAGAGGGCCGGTGAGAGCTTTGATCTTGCCTACTCTCCGTCGGATCACCACGCCGATATCAAACCGCCTCGCCGCTCGCAAAGGTTCTGGGCGTTGTGCCAAGTCGCCTAAATCGACTGCGCGGTCTAAGCTTCGCGAGCTGAACCTTGAACTGCCTTCGCCATTCTCAGCTGACGCTCTATGCGCCGCCGTTAGCCGGCAACGCAACCGCCTATCGTCATTCTTGAGGTCGACCGCCTTGATGCTACCGGGCCTTGTGGGCTTTGGGTGGAGACGGACACCGTCGACTACGTCATGGTAGCCAAAGCGGCAACGAAGACGCACCGCGATCACATAGTGCTGCACGAGCTGGGTCACCTCGTCTACGACCACCAAGGCGTCTTGGGGCGGGAAAGCCTGCATCTCAGCTTCCCAAACCTGAGTCCAGCAGTCGTTCGCCGTGCCCTAGGCCGGGGATCCTATGATGCCCATGAGGAGCGCGAAGCGGAGGTTTTCGCCTCTGTTGTTATGGAGCAAGTAACTCGTGAGCAGGAGGGTCGAGCCGTCGGCCACGATCGCGAGGTGCTTGCTAGCCTCCGCGACATCTTCGAGTAGGCCGAATCAGTTTCCGGACTCTCGATCCGTCGGTCGCCGGGGAGAGGTGTCGAGCCCTTCGATAGCGCGAACATGCTCCACAATGTCGGCGATATGACTCAGACTCTTCGGCGATAGGCCGCCCAGCCGTGTTGCGACTCGGGTAACCCCTGCGTCAGCAAGCAGTTTGACTAGGGCCAGTTCGTCAGCGATGGCGCGCGATTTCGCGTCGTCGAAAAAGTAGGCCGGTGAGACGTCGAAGAAGCTCGCCAGAGATTCCAGGTGACGTTTTGTCGGGTTGTCGCGCTCGCCGCGTCGCAGCATCCACAGGTAACTTGCGGAGATCGTTGAGTTCCCTGCCCGACTTCGCCATCGCCGCAGCAACTTCTTCATTGCTGTGGGGCGTGCCATCCGGTCGACGAATCGTGTCAAACAGGTTATTGATCTTATCGGCTAGCGACCACCTCGATCGATCCACGCTAGCCTCTACGCCTTCGCCTGGCTCGCTCGCGGCCATCGTTCCCCCAGCTTCCCGCGACAACCGGCGTGGATCCGGTGTGGTTTGACCATCACATCAGTTGAATCCGTAGCTTACCTGAGCTTAGACTCAGGCGGGCCATCGCTCAACTAGCGTGAAGGGGCGGAGCGTGACCTTCACAGGGGTAACGGGGGTGGAGGGGCGCGATGAGAGGCGACCGCGGTGCGGCGGTCCCTCCATCGTGCCCCTCTAACCGTTGCGCCATGTTGCCGCCAGCCCGCCTCTTGGCATCCGTACACCAACTTCGACCAGCTCAGACCTCATGGCTGGTGCAAAGGAAGCTACAGGACCGACCCATATCGAAGCTAGGGCATGACTACGGGGTAGACGACCATGTCCAGGACCAGTTACGCAATAGCCCAGCAGTGCCATCCAGACAACGAAGTCACGGCTGTGGGGGCCTACGACCCGGACGAGTTGGTGGCCGTGCCTGCATGGACCGTGAAGGTCGCCCGAGGCTTGGCCGCAACCCTCGCTCACTGCGCCGACCTGCAGAAGACCATCGACTTTGGACAGCAGCCCGATGTCGACAGCATCGTCGAGGCAGCTACCGCCTTTAACCCTCTTCCCGAGCATGAAGACATCGGCTCAACACAACAGCTCGCTGAGCTGCTCCAGGAGACCGCCCAAGTCCTGAGTGAATCGCTACAAAACGGTCAAGATTGAGGTACCCGATCCTGCCACCGCAAGGACACGGGTTAACGCCGGGTGGTGAGCGACCGGCTCTGGCACCAAGAGCATGAGCAGCATCTGGCGACGAGCTGCGGGCGGGTCTGCTGGGCACACATTCATACCCGTCCGCTAGGCGATCGCGGCCCATGAGCGGCAACCGCGAGCACCAGATGTATTAGGGACCCGGCCGACGATGCGCCGGGATTGATGCCGGCGGCATCACCTACCGTTGTATGGGGGCGCACCGCCCGCTGCAGGGCGGGGGTGGCGAGGCTGGCAGTCGGAGGTCGTCCGGTGACGGCTCCGTCTGGTGTACCGGGGCCGGGTGCCCCCTCGGGGCGGCCGATTCGTTATCGGCGACCTCGTTCGGCGTCGTGCTGGCTGACCCGGTTGATGTAGGCGGCGAGCGCCGTAGCGATGTCGGAAGCAGTGACTTTCTCGCCGTCGGCGTTGATGCCATAGGTTTCGGAGAACCAACGCGGGTCGTCAGGGGCCATCCTCGCGTAGGTGCCGAGGAAGCCAGCGGGCTCCTGGTACAGCGAGATGACAGTCCCGTGCGGCCACCGCCGCTCCCAGCGTACGTAGCGCCTCGCGTACTTGGGGTTCGGCGTACGCCGCACCGGCGGGTAGGGCGTCCAACCGTGGTCGAGCAAGGCCTGCGCGACCCCGGCGACGTGCTCCCGGCCGGGGGCCGAGGTTCGGTCTTCGAGCTCGCTGATCAGCGCGTTCAGCGTGCCCGGTGCCGCCGGTTGCTGCACCACAGTGGTGCGCCGACCGGTGGCGCTGGCCACGATCTCGACATCCTGGTGGTCATACGCTCCACGCACTGCTGATGGTGATGCCTCCATTTCAGCGGCCAGCGCCTCCTGCGTATACGGGCGCGGGCTGACGAACTCGCGGGCATAGGCAACCAACAGCCGGATGCGCTCCTCGGCTGCGGCCTTGACACGCTGCTGCTCGCCTAGGGCGAACAGCAGCGGATCGTAGTCGTGTGTGGTCCACACTTCGCGCAGTCGCCGCACGGTGTCGGCTCGGCATGTCAGCACCTCCTTCAGCTGCCGCTCGTAGAGGTCGGTTTCGTGGTCGTCAGCGTGGGCAGGCAGGGGGCGAGGCAAGGGTGGAGCAGGGCGGCGATGTCATCGGTGAGATCAGGCATACCCTTACAGTAGGCAAGTAGCTGCATAGTATGCAAGGGTCTGTCATGTGTGCGCCTGATGCCGGCAGCATCGGTTAGCCAGCGAGCCCAACTGGGGGCTACTGCCGGTACGGCGCCAAGGATCGGCGTATGTTCGAGACGATCGTGCAACCGCCGCCGTAGCGCTGTGGGTGCGCTTGGCGGCGTCGGGTGGTAGTGGGCAGTGTGGCACTCGTGGATGCCATAACGATCGCCGTTGCTCAACCGATGGTGACTTGCGAGCCCGCTGCGAACGGATCAATTACGCGCGTACTCATGCGCGAGGCGCATGAGCGGGGAGCACGCCTGCTGCATTTTCCCGAGGGAGCACTCACCGGCTACGCCGGGCAGGCGAAGGGGCACTTTGCCGGCTGGGCCATCGACTGGACGCCCGTACGGGCGCAGCTCGACGAGATCGCTGAACTCGCGGGTGAGCTCAATCTATGGGTCGTACTGGGCGGCAACCACCGCCTGACTGGCTCCCATCGCCCGCACAACAGCCTGTATGTGATCTCCAACCGGGGAGAGATCGTTGATCGTTACGACAAGCGGTACCTCTCCCACGCCGAGGTGACCGATTTCTATTCGCCCGGCTTCGAGCCGGTGGTCATCGATGTGCCCGGCTTCCGTTTCGGCTTGGCGCTCTGTATCGAGATCAATTTTGCGGAGGTGTTCCTCGACTACCTGCATCGTGACGTGGACTGCGTGCTGCTTTCCTCCTTCTCCCAGGACCCGGTGTTCGGCGTGATCGCCCAGGGTTACGCCGCAGGCAACTGTCAGTGGATCAGCGTTTCGGTGCCCGCCCAGTGCAGCCTGGCCATGCCAAGCGGAGTCGTGGGCCCGGACGGCACCTGGCTAGGGCGGTGCGCCTCCGACGGTCGCAGTGGATTGGTGTGTGTCGACCTTGACCGGCATGCGCCGGAGCTGAATGTGGCTCTTAAGGCCGCCCGACCCTGGCGCGCCACCGCCCGCGCCGGGGTGATCTACGAACAGCGCCGCGTGCAGGACCCGCGCAGCAGCGATCGCACAGCGTCGTAGTTGTCCCGCGAGCCCTCGCATGGCAAGCCTTCTGTTGCCCTGGATGGCGGTTGCCTTGGGGCTCGTGCGCGCACGGGACGCGGCGTCGCTTGGCCGCGTCGAGGGCCGTCTGGGTGACGCCGACGGCGCGGGCCAGCTTTCCGGTCTAGTCGATGCCGCCGACCGCCGCTGGGCTGGCGAGGCCGGCCTAAAGCGCGCTGAACGCGCGGGCCTCGTCGACGGCGGCTTGGCCCTTTTCGCGTCGTAGCTGGTCCTCGTCAGTCGGGGCGGTGAGGACCTGGTGGATGGCGTCCAGCGCGGGCCGGTCCAGCGCGGTGTCGTTGACGGTGAACAGGGCAGGCATGACCTGTCGGTTCGCCCATCGGTTGTCCCGGTCGCCGACCTTGCCTGTGCGGAAGTTGCGCCGAGGGTCGCGTGCCCGGTCGACCAGCCGGAAGCGGTGTAGCAGCTCGGTTGCCCTCCACGTTGCGCGAGCGAGCCGGAAGCGTTCCTCCCGGTGGTCGGCGCGCAGGTAGACGCCCTGCTGCTGATGTCGGGCGGGAAACTGGTCGCGCAGCATGGCCAGGGCGAGGTACGCGGCGAGCTCGGTGTCGGTAAGGGCGAATACCCAGAGGTTGGTGAAGAACGCCGGCGCGATCCGGAACGCCGTCCGCGGCTCGGGCACGACGTATCGGGGGTGTTCCTCTGCGGTGCTCGACTCGGCGTGCAGCTGCCAGCTCGCTCCGTTGGCGTCGGGGTCGTAGCGACGGCGCGCTCCGTCGGGACGCTGGCGGGGCAGCTGCAGCAGGTGCTCGTCCTCCAGGGCGCGCATCGCCTCGGTGATCTGGCGGGCGCGCAGGGCGGCCGCCGTGCGGGCGGTGCCGGTGGTCGGCAGTGTCTCGGAGAGGACGAGCTGCCGCCACGGCTCGTACTCCTCAGCCGGACTCCCGCTGATCCAGCGCACGTTGCGGACGGTGTCGCTCGGCCCGCATCGGCATTGCGCGTCGAACAGCATCAGCAGGAACAGGCGCAGCTGCAACCCGCGGGACTTGATCAGCCGGGACATCGCGGGCGCCGGCCCGTCGGCCGGCTGCACCACGAACGACTTCCGGATGTAGATCCACTCCGGCTGCCGGCCGGGCCCGTTGTCACCCTTGCGGCCGCCGTGCTGCCACAGGTGCCGCAGGTTCGCCCGAACCGCTGTGGCCAGCGGTCGGGTCGGGTCGACGTCGTATGCCTCGCGCAGTGCCTTGACCAAGCCCGCCCGGGCTCGGTCGCCGGTAGACAGCTCCACCGGCACGGTCACCGCTCGCCTCGCAGCGCGGTGACGTACCGGGTCAGCGAGGCGAGCACGCGCAGGCAGTGGCGGCGGGTGGCGGGTCGACGAGCGGTGAGGGCGGCCAGCGCGACCAGGACGACGCCGATCGTCACCGTGGCCACAGGCAAGGCGAAGACGATCACGCTCCACCCGAGCTGGTCAGCGAGTTCATTCATGTGCGACGCTCCAACTGGTACGGCAAGGGGTCCGCCCCTCGGTGCTTACCAGGGCGATCGGGGGACGGGCCCCTCATCTGTCTCGCGCCGGGCGGCGCGACGAGGCCCAGGATGGCTGACTTTTCGCCCACTGTCGCGCCCGTGATCTTGGGGCGCTTCTCCCCTCAGCAACCACAAAGTCGTACCGGAGGACCAAGGAGTTTGTGGTCGTTGAGAGGTCGCCGCTGGAAGGGGGAAAATTATCCCGCGCGGCCATCGGCGTGGCGGTCGAGCCTGTGACGCGCAGCGCCGACGCGAGCTGACTCTCAGCCCGTCTGATCGGGCAGGTAGCCGTGCTGACGGAGGACCCGCTCGAAGAAGCAGGTGACCGTGGCCCGGGCAGCGTCGGCGTCACGGAACTCATATCCGCCGAAGCGGACCACGTCGTACCCGGCGAGCTGGAGGTCGCGGTCTTCGGCGACCATCTCGGCGTACAGCCGTGGGCTGGCCAGGTCACCCTCGGCATAGTGCTGCTTGCCGTCGATCTCGATGACCAGGCGTCGCTGGTCGCGCAGGAGCATGAGGAAGTCCATGCGCTGTCGAGCGAGCGGGCCGGGCGCATGTCGTTGCGCCCGGGTGCGGGGGTCGTAGTGGAGGTAGACCTGCGGAATGAGGGCGGGTAGGCCGAAACCGTGCTCCTTGAGCAGCGCCGCGTAGGTCTGGAACATGAGGTACTCGGGTCCTCGGCCCGCCGACGGGTCGCGGTCCCGGTCGAGGGAGAGCACCAGGCGGGCGTGCAGGCCGTTCGCGGCGTCGCGTTCGCTCACGCCGGGATGCCCCCGGGTCTGCCGCCACCAGTCGACCAGGTCCGCCCAGCTGAGCCCGGCGGCGGGAAGCGGGCGGTCGTACACCAGGCAGAACTGCCCGTTCTTGGTGATCTGGATCGTGTTGCTGACCGCGTCGACCAGCACCAGCTCCGGCTTGGGACCGTCGGCGGCGAAGATCAGGTTCTTGAAGGTGGAGCGGACACCACCGCGGCGGGCGCCCGCCAGTTGCAGCAGACCCCACAGGTGCGGCAGGTAGTAGACCTCCACCACCCGAGTGCCGAGCTCGGCGAGCTGCTCGTCGGTCAACGTCTGGATCCGGGCCCGGACGTAGCCGCGCTTGCTGTAGTGCGCGTCCTCGATCTCGCCGTCGGCCAGTCCGAACGACCGGCACACCGTGGGCAGGTCGTAGGACTTGACCTGGTGCAGGGCTTCCGCGATGGCCTCGCGCAGCTGGATAGACGTGGCCCCCCGGGTGCCCGCCTCCACGCGGGCCATCGGGTCCACGAGCATCGGGGCGATCGTCACCTCGTGCTGGCCGACACCGATCCGCAGCTTGTCGAACTGCGCACCGATCGCCCGCAGGTCCGCCGGCTCGAACAACGCCATGAACATCGGCCGCACCCGCAGCACCACCGTTGCCGGGGCCAGCCAGGCCGCGGACGGCGACGGAATGGTCTCGGCGGCCTGCACCAGGGACACCAGGTTGGCTGCCCGCTGGTGGCCGGCCTCCACCAGCAGCTCCGACACCGTCGACAGCTCACTGTCGAGCTTCCAGTCCCTGTTCATCGGCCAGGCCCCTCCGGCATGCCGGTCACTGTAGGCGTGGTGCCGGACACCCTTCCCGCACACCGTTGCGTGCGCGCTGCCTGCGCCAGCGTGGCGTCTGCTGGTACTGATGCTGGCGGCATCACCTGCGGTGTCACGGTCGCGACCACCGTCATCGCGACGGGCGCGGGCGTCGCCGGTCCAGGGCCGGCTGATCGTCGCGGGCCCACCGCTGGACGTCGGCCCACGACAGGCGCAGCGCGCCCTGGCTGGTGACGATCTGCTGCCAGAGCTGACTGTGCGGGCGGCCCCGGTGGTCGTCGGGTTGAGCGGATAGCCGCTGGATCCAGCTCTCTTGGGCGGCGGCCGTCCAGTCGCCCAGCGCGCACCGCACGAGGGCTTGGTACAGCACGGCCGGGGAGTTGCCGTCGTAGCCGAAGGTGTATCGCGGCTCGTCGCCGGGATTGGGCACCGGCTGCGGCGCCAGCAGCGTCCCGTCGGGGCCGGGGGTCAGGGCGAACAGGCCGGTGGCGGAGTAGGTCTTGTCGGCGGCGATGACGGTCTGCGTTGTCCAGCCGGCCGGTGGCATGCTGGTGGGCCATTCGATGAGCAGGTGGTCGGCGATGCCCCCAACACCGGCGGTGAGGTGCGCGACGAGGCGTCCCTCGGGGTCGCGGTAGAGGTCGACCAGGCGCTCGCGGGCGCGGTCGAGCATCTGGTGGTGGGCGATGGCGGTGTCGGTGGCGTCCTCGGTGAGCAGGCGGACCAGCCGGCGGGTGGGACGAGCTGGGTCGCCGTGCGCGTCGGCCGGGGTCAGCCGGGTGAGGTGGCGGCGGTATTCGTCGTGGATCGGCCCGTGGGCGTCGGGCCAGCTGTAGGTGACGCAGAAGGTGTAGACCCGCTCGGGATGGGTGGTGGCGAGCTCGCCGCGTAGCAGCAGGATCGCCTGGCGCAGCGCGTCGCCGTACGGGTCGCCGGGCCGCCACGGCCTGTCGGCCTCGACCTGCGCGAGCCGGTCGAGTTCGTCGGCGGCGGCCTCGGGGTCGAGGTCGCGGCCGGCGGCGACGGCGGCGCGCTGCTCGGCCACGGCGGGCCAGGTGGGTGGCTGGGGTGCGGCCGCAAGGTACCAGCCGTCGCCGGTGCTCGGGTGGGTCAGCGCGGTGCTCACGTCGCGGTGTACGGCGCGCGTCTCCCGGGCCAGTAGGGCGAAGGCCTGCGGGTAGCTGGTGTGCATGGAGTGCTCCAGCGCCGCGGTGAGCCGGGCGATGGCGGCGGGCCACTCGGTGATGGTGTCGGGGATGGACACCGGGCGCGGCTGGTCGAGCAGCCGGACGGTCCGCATCAGCTCCGGGGTGGTGGTGCCGGCCCACCACAGCGGCAGGGGCCGGCCCAGCACCCGGGCGGCTTCGGAGGCGAACACGGAGCCGGCGTACTCCGGTGCATCCGGGCGGCGCTGCCGGCCGATGACGGGTTGCCGCATGGCGGCCACCGGCTCGCGCTGGGGCAGGAAGCGGCGCAGCATCGCGGGCAGCGCGGCCGGCGCGGGATCCGGCGCGGGGTCGGGCTGTTCCGGCATCCGCCACAGCTCCAGGTGCGGGTACGGCCCGTCCGGGCGCGGATCGAGCAGGAAGGGCTGCACGACGACGGCGCCGGGGCGGCGGTCCGGGTCGAGTCGCGCGATGGCGGCCTCGGCGATGGTGTCGCGGCTGACGTCCTGCCCGACGTAGCCGACGGCGTAGACGACCGGCTGGCCGGCGCCGTCGAAGATGGTCACCGCCGCGGTGTGCCCGCGTGGCAGGTCGATGTCCCCTGACCAGATCACCTCGGCGGGCTCGGTCGCGTCGGGCCAGCCGAACGGCCACACCGCGTCGTCGGGCACCGCCCGGCCGGTGGCGCGCAGCCACCGATCGATGGTCGCGGTGCTCCACACCTCGGCGCCGTCGGGATCGGCGCCGTCGGGTGCCGGCAGGCGCCGCTCGCCGTGCAGCTTGCGCAGCCGCTGGGCGCTCATCCGCGCCCGCCGGGCGAACTGCGCGAGGGTGTGCGGGCGAGACCGTGTCACTGTCATGTCCAAACCTCTCTGTTGCGTGAACGGTAACAGTCCCGTTCGGACACGACACCATCGCAATACCGGCGAGTCATCACGGTGATGCTGTCGGCATCACTCGTAGCGCGAGGATCGACGGTCGACGGGCCCGCCGACGCCCGTCGGAGTTAGGTCCGAGAACGGAACATTCCCGGACCTTACTTCCGGGTAGGCGCGTGCCCCTGCTTCCAGAGCAGCCCCAACCTGTTCCATCGGGGGCTGAGACAGGTTGCGGGGAGTGCAACCAGCAGGGGTGCGAGGCTGGATCAGCCCGTTAGGCAAACGCTGCCCACAATCGGCAACCTGTGGGCCTAGGCCTGATGGTATGGACTCCAACCGTCGCGGGGCACAGATTGACGGCTCCCGCGGACTGTCCAGCGTGGGCTAGGGTCCCAATATGCCCCCACAGGAACTATGGACCTCGGCTGTGGCATCAGTCCCACCGTCAGGGCTGGCCCCCGCGGTGGTGCCAGCCCTCGATGGCGACGACCGATCTGTTGGTCGACCGAAAGCCCCGGGATCGGTTGTGTCCCGGGTGGGCGAGGTCGATCGGTTACAGATGTGCGCCCGGCCGTGTGGTCCCTGCCCCTGGCGGCGGGACAACGCGGACCGCAAGCGGTACGGCAACCTGCCGGAGTACGCCGCCGGAACCATTCCCGGTGAGCCGGGGTTTGGCGAGCCCGTCGACGGCGACCCGCAAGCGGCGTTGGGGACGCGGTTCGCCTGCCACCACGTCTCCTCGGGCAATCCGCACGTGTGCGCCGGGCACGTCGCGGTGGTCGGCCGGGAGCACCCGCTGGTCCGCTTCGGCGTCATCCTTGGTCTGATCGATCCGGCAGCCCTCAAGCCCGGTGAGGACTGGCCGCCGTTGTTCGACAGCTACCAGGAGATGATGACTGCGGTGGGCCCGGATGCCCCGCTGCCACCCGGAACGGAGCTGGTGCAGCGATGAAGCTGGTAGCGAGCACGGGCACCGTCGCTCGTCCCTCAACGGTGGACTACCGGAGGCGGTTCACCCTGCCCACGACGCTGGCTGATGCCGCCGGCATCACCCCGGGCCCGGTGGTCGTGCTGCGCGGGGAGCGGCCCGGCGAGCTGCTGGTGACCACACCCGGTGCGGCCCTGGCCCGGGTGCGCGCCGCCTTGGCCGCCACCGTCGCCGCGCACGGCGTGCACGGCTCGCTGCGGGCCGCGCTGGTCGACGGGCTCGGCCGGGCCGCGCACGGTCCGGCAGCCGGCGTCCCGGTCGACCTGCCGGCCGAGGGCTGGATCGTCTGCGACGCGGCGCCGCTGGTGGCGCTGCTCGACGGCGACCCGGACGCCGAGGCCCTGGTGCCGCTGCTGCCCCGGACCGTCATCACCGATGCGGCCGAGAACGACCTGTTCATGGTGCTGCTCGCCGCCGGCCTGGCGGCGGCCGACACGATTGGCGGACAGATCGACGGCCACGAGCAGGTGATGGACGTCCTGACCGCCCTCGGGCTGCGGACCGCCGGTCTCGACACCGAGTGGGCACCGGTCCGCACACGCGAGTTCGCGCTGCGCACCGCCGATGCCGGGCTGACCGACGCCGAGCGGGCAACGATCGCGCTGGCCGCGCACCTCGGCGTGCCGGCGCTGCTCGGCCGACCGGTCGGCGAGTTGCCCGGTGCGGCAGGCGGCGTCTCGCTGGTCGACTACCGAGACCTGGCTCCGACGCCGGCCACCGATACCCCGGCCGTGGTCACGCCGGCGTGACCGAATCCACCGCCACGGCGGCTGACCCGGCCGGTCCGCTCCCGGCCGCGCCGCCGGCTCCCCGGGAACCGGTCGCCGCGGCACCCGCCGCGCTGGCCCAGGGCGGACCCGGTCCGGGCACCGGGGCGACGGGGGAGGTGCTGCACGGCGAGCTGGTCGCCGTGCGGACCGGCGGCGTCCTGGCCGCCGGTCCGGGACCGGCCCGCCTCGACGTCGAGCGGTGGCTGGCCGACCACAGGCCCCGGGACGGCGCCGACCTCGCTCGGCTCCGCGACCTGGCCGACGACGTGGCCATGTACGCGCAGGCGTCCCGCGCGCCTGCCACCATGCGCAAGTACGACAGCGGGTGGGCCGCGTTCACCGATTGGTGCGCCGAGTTCGGGTTCGAGGCCGGGCCACCGGCCGCCGTGGAGGTGGTCGCGCTCTACCTGGCTCAGATGGGTCGGGACCGTCTTGCCATCTCCACCATGGATGGTCGGCTCGCCGCGATCCGCGACCGGCACCTCGAAGCCGGGCTGCTGCCCCCGACCGACGATCTGCGGCTGCGCCGCGTCCGCGACGGGGTACGGCGGGTGCGTGGACGGCCTACCGAAGGCGTCGATGCGATCGGCCTGCCTCTGCTCGCCGCGATGCTGGCCAGCCTGCCTGCCGGCCCGGCCCCGGGCGCGGACACACCCCTGGCTGACCGGCGGACGCACCTCGCCGCGCTGCGTGACCGCTGCCTCCTCACAGTCGGCTACCTGGCGGCGCTGCGCCGGGAGGAGCTGGCCGGGCTGCCCGTCGATCACCTGGAGCTGCGCCCGGAAGGGCTACGGCTGTTGGTCGCCCGGTCGAAGGCCGACCAGCACGCGAGCGGGCGTCGGATCGATCTACCGTGGGCGCCGGAATCGGTCGCATGGCTGTGTCCGGTGCGCGCGGCGCTCGCATGGCTGGATGTCTCCGGCCGCCGGCAGTACCTGCACCGGCCCGGCCGCGTCCGCACCGGCGCGGTGCCGCTGCTGTCCGGCATCACCGTCGGCGCTCGGTTACGCCGCACTGCGATAACCGACCGGCACGTGGCCCGGGTCGTCAAAGCCACCGCCGAGGCTGCCGGACAGCTTGCCGAGGTCGTCGACCAACTCGCTGGCCATTCGCTGCGGGCTGGGTTCGCCACTGCCGCCGAGGCCGCAGGCGCCCCTCGACCGGTTATCGCCCGTGTCCTCGGCCACGGCAGTGGCACCACCGACCGCTACATCCGCCACACCTGGGACGGCCAGGCGCAGCGCGCTGTGTATGGGTGGGCTGCGGCGACCATCGGCCCGCCACACGGAAGCTGACCGGCGATGCCGCCGGCATCACCCGCGAGGACACTGTCGGGGTCGATCCCGACAACACGAACGCCCATCCCGACAACACTCCGATACCCCATCACCTCGGAGGCACCGATGGAGCCCAGCCCGCACCGCGACAACGGCCCGTATGCATCGCATGCGCAAGCGCGCATGCAGTTCGCTGCCATTGCTCACGGCATCCCGACGCGGTCATCCGATGACCTTGCCGGTGTCTCGGCGATGGTCCTGGCGGAGGCACTGCTAATCGGCGGGGTCGAGACCAGCGACTACGAACAGCGCACCCGTGAGGCTATCGCCCGGAAGGTCGACCCCGAGTCGGCCCAGGTCATCGCCGGGTGGATCATCCGTGCCCGCCTGGCTGCCACCCAGCCGACTTCACCGGTCGCTACGGCCCCACCGGTCCAGACCTGACGGCGTCCTGACGGCCCAGCATGCATCCGAGGTCGAGCAGGGTGCAGTGGCCCTGGCGACCCGACCGGTGGATGGCGGGCTGGAGGCCGCGTTCTGTTGATCCATTAGTGTCTCAGGGTGTCTGCAAGGGGTGGACGTACCTCGGGGAGGGCCATGCGATGACGCACACCACAGAGGCATGGCTCAGTTCGGCCGTGGCTGACTTCGGCCGGGACTGCAAGGATGCGCTGGCCGGCCCGGGTGAGCCTGAGGCGGCTATCCGTCCGCCGATCGAGCGGCTGCTACGCGCCTTCTGCGATCATCTCGGCGCGGTCATGGCCTACTACCCGGAGGCTGCCCTCGATGACCTGAAGGTTCGGCCTGACTACGCGATCCGGATCGACGGGGCGATTACCGGCTACCTGGAGGTTAAGAAGCCCAGCACGGACATCGACCCGGCCGCTTTCCGCGGGCACAACCGCACCCAGTGGGAACGGTTGAAGGACCTGCCGAACCTGCTGTACACCAACGGCGGCTCGTGGATGCTCTACCGCGACGGCGAGCAGGTCGGCGATACCGTCCACCTCGACAGATCCTTCGCCACCGCCGGCAGCCTGCTGACCGTCCGCGACGGCCGCTTCGAGCAGCTGCTACGCAACTTTCTGACCTGGAAGCCTGCGCCGATCCGGTCCGTGCAGCAGCTCGTCCGGGCGATCGCACCGCTGTGCCGTCTGCTCAGGCAAGAGGTCCTCGACCAGCTCGACCGCGAAGCAACAGCGATCCGCGCCGGGCAGGCCGAGGGAGAGCAGCCCTTTACTGGTCTGGCCAAGGACTGGCGGCGCCTGCTGTTCCCCACGGCGGACAACAGTGTGTTCGCCGACGGCTATGCCCAGGCGGTCACTTTCGCTCTGCTCCTCGCCCGCTCCGAGAACATTCCGCTGGCCGATGGCAACCTGCACGAGGTGGGCCGCAAGCTCGGCAACACTCACTCGGTCATGGGTAAGGCCTTGCAACTGCTCACTGACAGTGTCTCCGACCGGTTCCGGGTCTCCCTCGACCTGCTCGTCCGGGTCGTCGACGCGGTGAAGTGGGATCGCATCCGTGCTGGCCGCGCCGACGCCTACCTGCACCTGTACGAAGACTTCCTTGAGGTATACGACGACGACCTACGCAAAGCCTCCGGCACCTACTACACCCCGACGCAGGTCGTCACCGAGATGGCCCGCCTGGTCGAAGACGTCCTACGCACCCGGCTTGGCTGTGCCGACGGGTTCTGGTCCCCGCAGGTTGTCACCGTCGACCCGGCTATGGGCACCGGCACGTTCCTGCACGCGATCATCAAAAGGGTCGCCGAGCAGGTCACCGACGCCGAGGGCCCGGGCGCGGTACCGCAGGCCATCGAGCAGCTCGCCACGCGGCTGATCGGCTTCGAGTTGCAGATGGGTCCGTACGCCGTCGCCGAGCTGCGCCAGTCCGACATGCTGCGCAAGTACGCGGCCTCGCTCCCGGCCGGTGGTCAGCACTTGTACGTCACCGACACCCTCGACGACCCGTACGCCGAGGAACAGCTGATTGCCTCCACCTACGCGCCGCTGTCACGGTCCCGTCGCCGGGCGAACAAGATCAAGGCAGATCAGCCGGTCACGGTGGTCATCGGTAACCCGCCCTACCGCGAACGGGCCGAAGGACTCGGCGGCTGGGTCGAGAACGGCTCACCACACACGCCGGCCCCGTTGAACGGCTTCCGGCTGGCCGGCAACGGCCGCACCGAGTACGTGCTCAAGAACCTCTACGTCTACTTCTGGCGATGGGCCACGTGGAAGGCCTTCGATGCCCACCCTGGACAGGGGCAAGGTGTCGTCGCGTTCATCACCACCGCCGGCTACCTACGAGGTCCCGGTTTCAAGGGCTTCCGCAAGTACCTGCGGGAGACCTGCGACGAGGGTTGGATCATCGATGTCTCCCCGGAAGGCATGCGCCCCGACGTGGCCACCCGCGTCTTCCCCGGCGTCCAGCAGCCACTGGCCATCGGCATCTTCGTCCGTCGCCCCGACACCGACCGCGAGCAACCCGCCCGGATCTGGTACACCGCCCTCCATGGCCGCCGCCAGGCCAAGTACAACCAGCTCCAGAACTTGACGCTCGACGGCGACGGGTGGCGACGAGCACGCACGGACTGGACCGCCCCGCTTACCCCAGCAGCCGAGTCTGCCTGGGACGACTACCCGGCCCTGGGCGACCTACTCCCATGGGCCGTGCCCGGAGTCAAGCCCAATCGCACCTGGGTCTATGCGCCGCATCCGAGCGTGCTCCAAGACCGGTGGTCAGGGCTTAAGAGCGCTAGCAACCGTGATGAGCGCAAGGAGCTGATGAAGGAGACGCGTGACCGCACGATCGATACAAGGGTCGAGCCACTCCCTGGCTTTGAGTCTCACCAGAAGACCCTTGCCGAAGATCAGAGCGAGTGCCGCCCGCCAGTGCGAGTCGCGTTCCGCAGCTTGGACCGACAGTGGATCATTCCGGACAGCCGCCTCATCGACTTCTCGCGCCCGGATCTCTGGCGAGCAGTCGACGCCGGCCAGGTCTTCATCAGTGAGCTTCATTCGGCACCGCTGACCAGCGGGCCTGCAATCACCTTCGCGGCGCTGGTCCCGGACATGCACCATTTCAAGGGGTCGGAGGGCGGCCGTGTGCTTCCGATGCGGCACTCGGGCGGCGTGCCCAATGTGCCGCCGCTGCTGCTTACCTCGCTCAGCGGCCGGCTCGGGTGTGCGGTGTCGGTCGAAGACCTGGTCGCATACATCGCCGGCACTGCGGCACACCGCGCGTTCACCCCACGGTTCGCCGAGGAACTGGTCACGCCCGGCATTCGGGTGCCCCTCACCGCAGATCCCCAACTGTGGGCCGAGGCCGTCGCCGTCGGCCAGCAGGTTATCTGGCTGCACACCTACGGCGAAGCCTTCACCGACCCGACATCCGAGCGCCCAAGGAAGAACATCCGCTACCCAGCCGACGATCCCCGACGCCCGCTAAACACCACCGCGATCGCCGTCGACTCGGTGCCCGACACGATCAGCCACAACCCCACAACCGAGACCCTGCACGTCGGAACCGGCTCGTTCGCGCCAGTCCCCGCCGCCGTCTGGGAATACGACGTCGGCGGGATGCAGGTAATCAAGAAGTGGTTCTCCTACCGAAAGGCCAACCCCGGTGGGCGCCGATCCAGCCCGCTCGATGCGATCCATGTCGACCGCTGGCCGCACGAGTGGACTGCGGAACTCAACGACCTGCTGACCGTGCTCCGCCGCCTTGCCGACCTAGAGCCACACCAGGAGGATCTACTCGACCGCATCGTCGCCGGCCCACAGATCACCGTCGCCGACCTGACCGCAGCCGGCGTCTTCCCCGTCCCCGACCTCGCCCGCAGAGCCCACCGCCACGCACCCGGCTTGTTCTCCTGAACCGCTCATTGGCTCCGGCTTCACGGGCGAGGCAAAAAACAGGGCATTAAGGATACTTCGTAACCGTACGTATCGAGGAGAGAAGCTGACCACCCGCTGGCGCCAAAGATCCCCCCGTGCTGCCTGCCCGCATGCAGGGTGAGCTGTATCATGACCGCATGACGAACCCTGAGCCCCCCGGCGTGCATGACGACACGACGGCGCAGCTCGCCTCGGTCGGCATCCCGGTGACCGAGGCAGGCAAGGAGCGTGCCCGGAGGCGGCTTTCTGAGGCTGCGGCTCGCCGCACGCCTGAGCTGCGGGCAACGTGGCGTAGGCAGCTCGGCGTCGATCCTCAGCGCGCTGCGTGAGCGATCAATCCCGTCCGGTTCGCCTGGTTCTGGACACCTCGGCGATCGTTGCTTTCACGGATGGCTCGGTTCCGGTGGGCGAACTGATCGCCGAGGTGGATGACGAGGAAGGGCTCACCGGCCTGCCCGTGCTGTGTCTGGCGGAGGCGAGCCGACTGGCCCGTGATGAAGCCCGCCTTACTCTGCTGGCGAACCATTCGGCGACGGTGCTGCTCGATCTGCCGGCGGAAGAGTGGCGCTCCCTTGGCACGTCCACCCATGAGGTCATCGGTCGAGCAGATGCGGCGTCAGCGGTGTTGGCTGCGGTGTGGCACGACTGCGATGTGTTGACGGCGGTTCCTGCATTGTACGCAGGGCTCGACGAGGGCGGTCCCATATTGCCCATTGAAGAGTGAGTTATGCTGCCGGCATCACCTCGACGAATTAGCCGCCGAGCGCCCTTCCCTCGGTAGCGATGTTCCTGTTATTGGCGTCGAGCTTACGCATTTCAGCAGAGCGGTCCTCACTCTCTACGCGAGAACGGGCCAAACGGGTGGTTTCCTCTCTGTGTTGCCGAGCAGGTTGATCGACCGCCTTGGCGTCAATAGCTGGTGTAGCGGCAATGCGCCGCAGTCTCGCTCTCACGTCATTCCGTCCAGCTTGATTGCTGGGATCCGCCTCGTGCAAACCCGGCATTGGCGCTACGCCGGCCTCCGCAGCAAGAGCCATCGAGTGTTTCCGTAGCTGGCTAGCCGCCAGCGCAAGGTCAAAGCCTTTTCCTTGGTAGACGCTTGCCTGGGACCAGCCACTTCGTCGGATCATTTCAACGGCACCGGTCGGAAGTTGTTCGTACAGTTGGCCGCGATGAAGTGCCACACGGGCACCGCGGTTGACCAGTGTCGCGATGTCAGGCAGTCGGGCTGTCAGGTCCTGTCCCAGGCCCTTCCAGACGGCGACGTCGATGCCGCGCCGCAGGTCGGACCAGCGTCGCCAACTCCCGTCATCCCGGACCTGGCCGCGCAGCCACTCCTCTGCCCTCGCGAGGATGGCGGGCCCGGTCCCGGGCTCAGGCCTGCCCAGGCTGTGAAGTTGATCGGCGGCGCGTGCGGTGCGACGCCATGTGGCCGCGAGCTGCGTCGTGGTGGTTGACCGGACGAGGTGTGTGATGCCTGCGGCGTCTGATCCGACGCCGATGAGGTAGTCGGCTTCATAGGTGAGAGCCATGGCCGTTCGCGCCAGCGTTCGTAAGTCGCTTGCGGTAAGGGCGGTGCGGTTCTGCACGAGCCAGGTCCGGGCGGCGTCAAGGGTTTCGATGAACTCCCGTGGGGTCTGGATGGTGTTCCACCGCTCGGCGTCGCTCACCAAAGGAGGGGGCCCCATTTGCTGAAGGCTGGACGTCGTCGCTGCGGTGGGCCGTGGTATTGCCGAGGTGGCGGCATGTTGCAGTGCGCTGAATGTACCCTCCGCGTCGATGACGGCCTTCTCGATTATTGGTAGGCTCACTTCTGCGGAAGATTTACGAAGCCATTGGGCCAGCGGGCCGTCTGATTCACTTGCCGCTTTGGCGAGCTGTGCTAGCGCCCCGATATTTTGATAGCGCTCGACGCCTGCCTTGATGGCAAATCCTTCGGATGATACGGGTTCGCCTGTGATCGGATGAAAATGCGAGTTGAGCACATCGCTTGCGGCCCTGATGGCGTGCGCTGCTTCCTGATATGCCTGAGCAACGGGATGTGCCGAGGGCTGCTGCAAGGGAGCGGTCAGTCGGCTTTCGCCGGTGGCCATTCGTAGTTGCTGTGGGAACTCTGCCCTGTACTCAGGTCCTCCGAGGCGATCAACTTGCCTTTCGATCGCCCGGTAGAGGTTGGTGCGGGCTATAGCGACCGCTAGGCAGTCTGCGGTGGTCGCCCTTGGTGGGTCGCGAAGCAGCGCCTGAGCCCGCGCTACAGCCGAGGCAGTTTGCTCTAAGAGCTCGCCGTAGGTCACCGCAGCTCCTGTAGCGCTCTATCTAGGTGAGTCGCGACCGAGGACCACACCAGTCGTCGCCACGGGGAGTGGGATTCCGACGTGGCAGCGGTCGCGGCCAGCGTTGCCAGGCCAGCGACCAGGTCCGCTGCTGGCGCGCGAGCCTCGTCGGGTTCGAGCGCACCGGGTACCGGACCGCCGACCGCCACCAGGTCATCTGGCAGTTCGCGGGTCAGCCGATCGTAAGAGTCGTGAATAGCCAGGCCAGCGAAGGTCCACTTGTCGCTGTGGACCTCGTCGCGGTCCGCGGCTTCCATGCACACGTTGTACGACAGCAGTAAAGCGGATTGGAATTCTGCATCGTCGGGGGATTCGACCGTAGCGATGACGCTTAAGCTTTCCGCAATCAAGTCATTTAACACCCCTATATTATCCGCCGAGACAGAAGTCTTATCAAGGGAAGTAATCTGCCTGTGGATAACTACTGCCCGTTCATGGCCGGGGGGGCAGTCTTGTCGCCGTTCCGTTCCGGTGCGGCGGCAGTAAGGACCGGTAGGGGCTGCCCGTAGAACGCTTGTTCGATAGCCTTCTTGCGTGTCTGAGTGGGTACGGCGCTGGGAGGTAGAGATCCGGTGGTGCCCTGGCCGAGCTGCCGGACGGCCGTCGGCTCGCCGGGTGGACACCGTAGCGGCGCTTCGCGCCGTGGTGACCTGGGCTCGGGCTCATCCTGATACAACCGCGGTGCGGCACCGCGTCGTTTACGAGCTGAGCGGCGAGGTGCCGCAGGCCTGCGCCAGGGGTCATCCCTACGACGGAGGGTCCGCTACCCGCGCCGGGCGCGGTTGGCGGGCCTGCTCGTGCGGCGGCCACATGCTTCTCTCGTGCCGGTGGCGGGGGTGCGGTGATGTCCGCTGGGATCCACCAGTGGCTGGTTCTGACTGTGCGGGTTAGCCGCGGTGCTGTGGTCACATCTGGGCGCCGCGTTGCGGGCCGGGCGGTTCACGGCGCTGGTTGGCGGCGAGCCGTTCCTGCTCGGCGCGGCGCTGTTCACGCTCACGATCTTCGCGGATGCGATTGGCCTGCTGGATCTCAGCCTCCCGTCGCGCTCGTGGCTGCTCCTCCCTCGCAGCCGGTGGGCGGCCCGCATCGACTGCGATGGGCTCTCGCTGGCTGACACGTTGAAGCTTTCGACGTAGCTCCTCGCGTGCCTGTTCGGCGGCTGCCGCTCGGTTGTTCCGTGCTCGCGACGCACGGACAGGTTCGATCGCGGCCGTCGTCTCTTCGTACGCTCGTCGGCGGACGCCGTCGGTGGGGCGGGGCTCGCGTCCGAGGATGCGAGGGTCGTCGTCAGCGACGCCGAAGCTCTGCCGGTACGCGGCGCTGAGCGCGGCGGACCGGTCCCAGGCTGCCGCTGCGTCAGCATCGCTGGGGCGTTGGCCCAGCGTTTGCACGGCCCAGGCCGGCTGCTGACGGGCGACCTCGTGGGCCAGGTCGGCAAGGCGCCCCGCGAGGTGCTCACGTCGTGCCTCCAGGTGTTCCGACCACCGGGACACGTCGCTGCTGATCCTGTGCCGGACGTCCGCAACCCACTCCGGTACGTCGGCGGGGAGTGGCTCGGGCTGCGGCCGTCACGGTGTGCCTGCTCGGTCTGGCGAACTGCGGTGGGAAGACTCCGACGCCAGGCCGCTTCGTCATCGATGCGGCTGACGATGAGTCGCGCTCGTTCCACGCGGGCGGCGGTCATCTCGACGCTGAGATCGGTGCTGACGCGGGCAGTGGTCAGCTCGGCGGAGGTACGAGGTGTGCTGGCGGAGAGCCGCTGGGCGGCTTCACGGGCGCGATCGTCGGGTCGCATAGCGGTACGGAGCCGCTGCTCCTTGCGTAGCTGCTCGGCCTGGTGCCGTTCAGCCCTCGCATGGGCTTCGACTCGGGCTCGGTGGCGCGAGGCGGCGGTGGCTTGGTTGGGCGTAGTGGCCTCGCGTACTTGGCGCCGAGCGGCGGCCAGCTGGCGCTCGATCTGGTCGAGTTCGGTGCGGCTGTCTCGGTGCGCCTGAGCGAGAGCGGCGTCCGGCAGCCCCCCGTATGGACGTTCGGGCCAGGCGGGGTGCTCGCGGCCGCGAGCGCGGATGGGCGCGGGGAGTTCGCTGTGGTCGTGCTGCGCCCAGGCGAGGGCGGTTTCGGCGTCGGCCAGGCGTTGAGAGGCGCGTGCCCGCAGCCTGGCCAGGGCCACGTCGGTGACGCCGACCAGGGGCCGCTCTGGCGCTGTGGTGAGTCGCTGCGCGGCGAGTTGCTGACTGACGCGGACACGATGCGCGAGCAGGGCGGCAGGATCTGCGGCGCCGTCGAGCCGGTTGATGCCGGCGGCATCGAGGATGTCCGCCGGGGACCATCCTGCCCGTTCGGCCCGGTTGATTGCTGCGGCGAGCCGTGGCCAGGACCGGGAGGTGAGGACCGTCTTCGCTTGGTCGCCAAGAGCGGTTTCGACGGCGCGGCGGTGCCGTTGCGCTGCTGCCTGGTCGGCGGCGTAGAGGTAACGGGCGGCGAGGTTGGGCAGGTGCTCGGCTTCGGCAAGGGTGGTTCGGGTGAACTCGGTTGCCGAGACTGCGGCGCCGAAGTTGCGGCGGATGCTGTCGAGGGTGTCGTGGACCCGCTGACCGGCCTCGGTGATGGTGTAGAGGCTGTTGGCCAGCCGGCCACGGGTTAGCGCCACGTAGGCCTGGACGCGGCTGACGCTGGCGTCGACGAGGGCGTGGACCTTGTCCACGGTCATGCCCTGGGTGCGGTGGATGGTGGTGGCGTAGGCGAGTTCGACGTCGGCGGCAACGTAGCGGTGAGGTAGCCGGATACGGCCGCCGTGTTCAGCGTGCCGCACGGTGAGACTGCCGTCGTCGTGGCGCTCGTCGACGGTCCACAACGCGCCATTGAGCACCATGTCGCGGCCGTGGCGTAGTCGTAGTCGGCTTTCGTTTCGTCGGGTCACGATGAGATCGCCGCGGCCGGCCTGCGTGCCGTCGTGCAGTGGTACCCCTGCTGCTTCCACCTCGCCGGCGGCGACGCGCTCGGCGCGGGCTCGATCGTTGAGCTGGCGCGTGTCGTTGTTCGTTGGGGCGACCATGAGCGAGACGTGGCCTCTGCTCGCGTCCGCTTGCCACGCCTGGTAGACGCGGTCGAGCAGGGTGTCGCGGTCGCCGTGCTGGATACGGTCCTTGCTCCAGTACCACCGCCAGGCGTTGTCGGTGCCGTCTCGAAGGTTGAGTGAGGCCGCACCTTCCTCGGGGTCCGCGAAGCGGTGCAGCTGGTCCAGTTCGACTGCGCCGGCCTCTTGCTGCACCAGGCGCAGCATGCCGCCGGACTCGACCGCCCCGAGTTGTTGCGGGTCACCCAGAAGCCGCACGACGGCGCCGGCCCGGCGGGCGTCGCTGATGATGGCGTCGAGGTTGAGGGTGCCGGCCATGCCAGCCTCGTCGACGAGGATGACGTCCCCGGCGCGTAGCTGCCAGGCCTGAGCCCTGGAGCCCTTCTCGCGGTGGTGGATCCATCGGTGCAGCGTGTGGGCTGGCACTGCGATGTCCTTGGACAGCACCTCGGCGGCGCGGGCTGAGGGGGCCAGGCCGATGACCCGACCGCCGGACGCTTCGACGGCGCGGGCCACGACGTTCATGGTGGTGGTCTTGCCGGCCCCGGCTGGTCCGATGCCGGCCACAACGAGTCGAGTATCGGTGGCGAACGCGCGGGCGACGGCGATCTGTCCGGGGTCGAGCTGTCGGCCGCCTGGCGCCGTCTGCACCTGCTGAAGGGTGCGGTCGAACACCTCGCCGGAGACCGGGGCGATGACCTCTGTCCGGGCGGCGACGACGACGCGGTCCTCGGCGTTGAGGATCCGAGGGGAGGAGTATCGGATGGTTTGGCTGTGGGTGAATACGGACTCGCCGTCGCTCCGGGTCAGCTCCGGCATGGTGGGTTCGGTGCTGGGCATGGTGAGGCGGATCGACTGTCGGTGCAGCGCGAGGTCGGTGACCTGCTGTGCGATGTCGTCCCGAGCGCCGAGGCCTGCTCCGGACAGCTGGCGACGCACCTCGGCCTCGATGTGGTGACGTGTCCACGTCGCGCGTTGCTGCTCGACGGTGCTCACCGCGTTGTGCGCCAGCTGCATCTTTCGGTCGTCGCTGATGCTGTCGCTGCCTGGTCTGATGCTGGCGGCATCGGCCTTCCTCGCGGCGGCTATGACGTCCTTGAGTAGACGGTCGACGCGGCGAGCTCCGATCGTCTCGACGGCGCGGGTTCGCCACTCCGCCCGCATGGCTCCGAGGCTTCGGGCATGGGGTTTGGCGGGGCGGCTGTCGAGTGTTGCTTGCTGGACGAGCTTGTGCCGTACTTCCTCGGTCGGTTCATGCCCGTGGTCGCGGGTGTACTGGTCGACCAGCTCGGCCGTGCGGCTGGCGATGGTGGCGGAGCGCCCGCTGAACAGCGTGAGCAGGTCCTGGTGCACACCAGCGATCTCGTGCACTGGGCGGCGGCCACGGCCCGGGTCGATCGCGCTTGTGGTGGCCCCGAGGCGTCTGGCGACCTCGTTCACGACTCGGGCGTTGTAGCTCTCGCTCATCGACACGGCGGCCGCGAACAGCGCTCGACCGTCGATCGTGCGCCAACGTCCATCGGCGGCCTTGACCCGGTTGGCGATGGCGACGTGGGTGTGCAGGTTGGGGTCGCCGGTGCGGCTGTCGTGGTGTCGAAAGGTTGCGGCGATGACGCCACTGGGCGCGTCGAGCTGGGCGACGCCACCGCGGCCGGCGCGGGTCTTAATGACGGTGCTCTCGGCGTCCGAGATGACTGATCGCCAGGCCTGCTCGTGCGCTTCCTCGATGGTGCGGCGAGTGGCGTCATCGCCGAGCCCCCAAAGGACGCTGACGCTCTTGGGCGGTGTGAACACCAGGTCGTAGCCCGTGACCGCCTGCGCCTTCGGCTTGGCGACTTGGGCGATGTACTTGCGCAGTTCGGTGCTGTCGCGGGGCCGGCGTCCGTGCTGCTCGGCAAACATCCGCGCGCCGACCGCACGAGCGAGCCTGGTCTTCTCACCCTGGGTAGGGGGGCGGCCGGTCATCCGCTCGTGCGCGGCGTAGCGCTCGTCGACGCGTTCCCGGTAGGTCTCGACGGGCTCGTACGCGAGTGGCTTGCGGCCGAGTCGGACCTGTTGCTCTGCGGCCTTGGCCGACATGCCGTCATCGATGAGCTGCTCGATCAGCGCGGTGGCGTTGGGGTGTAGTCCTTCGCCGAACAGCGCCTTCATCTGCGCCTCGGTGACCGTGCCTTCGACGGCCAATTCAGCTCTGGCGCGGCCGGTCCATTGCCCGGGCGGGTTGCCTTCGGCGTGGTAGTAGTCCGTGATTGACTGCCCGCGAGCACGGTGCACGTCGGCGGTGGCCACCTCCCGGGTGAGGTAGGTGTAACCGTCACCGCCGTGCAGCGGGTGCAGGGTCATCACGCTCTTAAGCCTACAAGATCACTAATAGTGCAAGAGGTGTGTAGCTGATCGACTGGTCAGAAAGCAGGGCCGCTTGCGGCTCCGATTCGTCGGTCAGCACGCGCCTCCGGCGCGTCGATCATCCACAGGTGACCAGCAAGCTGGTCACCTGTGGATGATCGTTGGCGGCTCTTGTGGCGCGCGGCTAGGCTGGCGATCATCGGCCGGCGCCGATTCCACTGGCCTCGGCCCGGCAACCGCTAGTTCTCGGGGGTGTTCGATGGCGGTACGACGGTCTTCGACGGTGGCGGCTCAGGCGAGGGCCGCGGCGAGGTCGCGGGTGTCGGCGGCGATGGAGAAGCGGCGGGATCGCGACCGGCGCATCCGTGAGCTCGCCGACGAGCACGCGGTGGCCCTGGCCATGGTGCAGGAGGTTCGGGATCGCGCCGAAAGGCAGATCGCCGAGCACATGGCGGCGGCGGATCGTGCGGTGGGCGAGCTGGTGGAGCTGGGGGAGCGGCCGGACGCGGTGGCGGCGCTGCTCGACCTGTCGCCGGCGGAAGTGCGCGCCGCGCGTCGACGGGCCCGGGCTGCGGCGGGTGAGGCCGAGACGGCCGCCGGCGCCTCGGACGAGGACGCGGATGAGGCGGGTGCCCAGGTGACGAGCGGGGCGGACGAGCGGGTGTGATGCCATCGTGAGCGGCTTCGTCCTGGCGGTCGACCCGGTGGCGTGCCGTGATGAGGTTGCCCGGTTCTGGTCCAAGGTGGTTCGCGGGCCGGGCTCGGCGTGCTGGATCTGGGCCGGGGCGGTCGGTGACGACGGGTACGGCAGCTTCTCGATCCGCCGGCCGGTGCTCGACGAGCAGGGGCGGGCGCGGCCGTCGTCGAGGCCGGGTCGGGCGTTGATGCGTGAGTACGTCGTCAGTGCGCCTCGGTACGCCTTGGCGGCGACGCATGGGGTGATGCTGACGGCATCAGTCGTCGCTGCCCACGAGGTGTGTGACGAGCCGATCTGCGTGCGGACGCATGAGGGCCTGGTCGAAGGTGGTCTTGCGCACGTGGTGGTGAGCACTCAGGCAGAGAACCTGTCGCAGATGGGGCGCCTGGGTCGGGGCGGGGGTACGCCGCGGCCTTGGCACGCGCGAGGGCTTGACCGGCGCGCGCGGGCTGCTCGGTCGCGAGCGCTGCGGGATGTGGTCAGAGAGCACGGCTGGGATGTGGCCCGGATGGAGGCCGCGGTGGCGGCGTTGCAGCCTGCGGAGCAGGCTCGCTTGTTCTAGTGCGCTGCGGACGGCATGGCGCCTGCCTTCTCGGTTGAGGGGCAGGCGCCATGCGCGGTACGGGAGGTGGGCTGCGCCATTGCGGATCGCGGCCGTGAGGCACGGGAGCGGCAGCGCGGGCGGACGTGCTCGATGCGCGTCCGTCCGCCCGGGCGTTCGCGGGACCGCCGGTTGTCGGTCAGCCGGCGCGGCGGGGAGAGATTCCGACCTTGCGGCCGGGTGTGAGCGTGTCGGTGGGGCGTTGGGGGAAGGGTTGGCCGTTGTTGTGCTCGCGCTCCAGTCGTTCGGTGTAGTCGGCTAGGGCCTTCTCGACGTAGTCGCGCCAGCGGGGTAGTCCGTGGGGTGCTCTGTAGAAAGCGTTCAGCGCGCGTTCGGCTGTCTCGTGGCCGATCTTGGCGCTGATGGGCCGGTCTTTGGGAGTATCCCCGGACGCCGCCGGGGCGTCGCTGTCGCGACGCCCGGCGGTGGGTTCTGGTTCGTCCGGTGTGGCATTTCGCCTAGCCACGAAGGCTCCTCTGCTCGATGACGTCGGCGACCCGGCAGTACGCGCGGCTGACGGCCGTGCGGGGGTCGTAGAGGGTGAGGGGCACCCCGGCGCTTTGTGAGCTGTTGACTGATGCGGATTGGGGGACTCCGCTGCCGTGCCATTCCCTGTCGGGCTGCGGGTCGGCAGTGTCGATGAGCGCGTCGGGGAACGCACCTTTGACGAAGCCGTACGCGTCCTGGTCGTTGCGGCGGCGGGGGTTGAAGTTGATGAGGAAGGTGTGGGCGATCGCGATGTTCTTGTTCAGTCGCGTGTTGAGGCGCTTGACGGTCTTCGTCAGTTTCGCGATGCCGGCCAGGTCGAACACACCGGGGTTGATCGGGGTGGCGATTTCGTCGGCGGCGTAGAGGGCGTTGAGAGTCAAGAGGGACAGCGCGGGCGGCGTGTCCAGGAGGATGACGTCGAACTCGTCGCGCAGGGTTTCGACGTGCGCGGACAGGAACGTGTGGTTACCCATCTCGCTGGCGAGTGCTGCGGTGACCTCCGACAGCTTCTCGCCTCCGGCGATGACGGAGATGTTGTCGTGGGGGGTGGGCGTGATGACGTCGGCTGGCTTGGCCTCGTCGTCCATCAGGAGGTAGTACGTGCCTTCGTTGTCGAGTTTGGCGACGGGGACGCCGAGCCCGGTGGTGGCGTTGCCCTGTTCGTCGCAGTCGATGACGAGGACTCGGAAGCCCCGACGGGCGAGCTCGCCTGCGAGGGCGAGGATGGTGGTGGTCTTCCCACTGCCACCCTTCTGGTTCGCGACGGCGATCACAACGGCGCGAACCAGCTTGCGGGCGAGGCGATCGGCGGCGCGGCGTGTTTCGCGGTTGCTGGGGTTGCGCTGGCTGGGTGGGGTGATGCCGGCGGCATCGGTTGCGGAAGCGTTGGACATGACGACTCCTGGGCGCTTTAAGCGGTCGTGAGGGGGCGGAGGGTGGGCGCGCCGCTGGGTTTTGCGGCGCGCCCACCCTGGGCTTGGCTACTTTTCGGCGGCCGTGAGTAGCGCTTGCTGTTCCCACTCGGCGGGCTCGTAGTCGGCTTCCTCGATGAGGCGCTTGATGTGCTGGGCGTCCTCGGCGTCGTAGTACATGCTGTCCTGCGCCCGGATCTCCGACAGGGCCAGGTCGTAGACGTAGGCGGCCCGAGCGGCGAGCTTCGCATCGACGTTGGTGTCGTAGCCGAACAGGGTGTAGACGGTGGTGGCCTCGTCCACCACAGAGGCGGCCTTGAGCCACTTCACGGCGAGCTGCTGAGCCTCGAAGCTGTGGTCCTCCTCGACCAGCAGGATTCGGCGGGCGAGCCGGGCGGTGAGAATTTCCCGGCTGGGTGCCTTGGAAGCGATACGGGCGCAGGCAGCGGCGCGCGCCTTCGCGGTGGCTTCGCGTTCGCGTTCCTCCTGCTCACGCTTCTCACGGGCTTCCCGCTGCTCTGCCGTCTCCTGCGGCTCGGCGCGGGGCGCGGGGACGGTGGTGGTGGTGCGCTCGACCTTGACCACGGTGCCGTTGGCGTCCGGCGCGGCGCTGTCGGTGGCGTCCGGCTCGGCGTCCGTAGCCTCGGCGGCTGCGGCATCCGGCTCCGCGTGCTGCTCGTCGTCGGCTGCTTCCGGCTCCTCGGGCTCCGGGGGCGGCGGCAACTCGGTCAGGAAGTACGTGACGTGGTCCGGGCTGACGACGTAAGCCGCGAGGGTGCCCGCTTCGCGGGCGGCGGTGATCTTGTCCTCGTCGCCGATCTCGTAGTCCCACCGGTCGCCGGGCTTGTCGGCGAAGTAGGAGTTGAGATTGTCGATGATGACGATGCCCTCGGCGGCGAGCTTCTTGCGCTTGTCCGCCTTGTCCTTAGCGGCCTTGTAGCCGTTGTACTCCTTGCGGGCCTGGTCAACGGCGAGGCGAGCACGGGCGGTGCGCTCGCTATCGTCACTGGCGGGCATGGCGGCGACGGCGTCGAGAACCCGCTTGATGCGATCGGGGTCCTTGGCGATCTTGGACAGCTCGACGGCAGCCTCGACAGGGATAATCCCCTGGTCGAGCGCGGCCTGTGCCTCCTCGGGGAGGTTGAGCAGGCCGATCCGCTTGGAGATGTGCGGCTGAGGGATACCCGTGCGGCGGCTGACTTCCCGCTGACTGAGCTTGTCAACCTCCAACAGCCGCTTGTATTCGCGAGCTTCCTCCAACGGCGTCAGGTCTTCGCGCTGGACGTTCTCGATCAGCCGGTGGACGCGCTTGGTGGTGTTGTCCTTGAGGGTGTCGGACACAACGGCGCGGTAGGTTTCCAGTCCGGCGGCCCGGGCGGCGGCCCACCGGCGGTGGCCGTAGTTGATGACGTACTTGATCTCTTCCTTGGCCTTGGCGACGGCCTTGGCGTAATCGGCCGGGTCACCGTCGACATCGGCACCTTCGGCCTCGGCGCGGGCGGCGTAGATGTCGTCGGGGTTGTTGCCGTAGCTGGCCCAGACCTCGATGGCAACCACCACGCCGGGTCCAAGCTGGCCTTCGCCCTTCATGGAGGCGACGAGGCCGGAGTCAGGGGTGAGGCGGCTCTTGGGGTTCTCCGGGTCGGGGGCAACGGCGTTGATCGGCAGGTCGCGGACGGCGGTGCCGTCGATCTGGGCGGCCTGGACGATGGCCTGTTCCTGCTGTTCGTCGTCCGAAAGCTGAGCGAGCGGGTTGGTCTTCAGACCACGATTACCTCTGACGGCCATGTCGGCTCCTTGGGTACACTACGGGTGGGTGAAATTGCTGTGGGGGTGGCTTGTCCTTGGGCGGTCAGCTGCCCCCACGGCCGTTGCTCGTCTTCCGCCTTACGACTTCCGACTTGCATGTCTATCGTATCTAAACTTTCTTAGACATCAAAGCCATTTTAGAGAAGTTGTTTGACTACTTTGCGTTGCGTGTCCGGCACGGCACCGGGAGGCCGGGGGCCGGTGGGCGGGCTTCGTACGCCCGTCAGGGTAGCGGCTGGGAGATGCGGTTTCCGGGGTGGCGCGGGCCGTGGCGTCCCGGTGGGTGCCGGTTGTGGGTGGCGCGGGCCTTGCGGGACGGGAGCGGTAGCCGGCGGCGGCGCGCTCGATGCGCGCTGCCGCCGTCGCGCCCGGCGTCCTGGTGGGCTGGGGGGAGTCGGGGTGTCCGGCTCCCCCCAGCCGTTTACTTCTGGGCGGGGGTGGTGGGGCTTCCGAGCACGCGCACCTGTTCGGTCAGGATGAGCGGCGCGTCTGCGGGTCCTTTGAGGTGGGGGCGTACGTAGGTCCTGCGGCGGAGGGTGCCGCGTGGGCCGTAGGGCTGCTCCCGGAAGAATCCGCGTACCCACCACCGCCGGGTGTAGGTGCGGGCGGTCGCACTGACCGGGGCGTCGGTGCGGGCCTGCTGCTTACGGCGCAGCCTCACCAGGCGCACGACAGGCGCGGGGCGGTTGGTGCGGTGGTAAGCCTTGCGGGTGGCCTTGTCGGCGGGCTCGTCGGTGAGTTCGGCGTCGGGCTGAGTGGTGAGAATCCATGTGGCGATCAGGGCGGCCAGCATGGCGCGGCTCTGTTCGGTGGCGGGGGTGTAGGTCTTGCCGTAGTGAAGGCCTGCGCCGGTGTTGACGGGGGCGAGCCACCCGATGCGCTCGCGTAGCTCCTGCATTTCGCGTTCGGTGAGGTGGCGGCCGTGCACGACCGTTTCGGCCGGGGTGTAGAAGGTGACCCACACGCCGCCGGGGATGGGTCCCCATTGCGCGGCGATGATCGGCAGTACGGCTCCGGCTTCGGGTTCCGTCACGTGGCAGATCGGCGTCTGCCAGACCAGCAGGCCATCCGGGGCGGGGAGCTCGGCTGGCAGCGCACGCACGTCGGAGAGGTCGCGGGCGGCGTGGGCGGCGAGGGCGGTGAAGTCGTTGTCGACCCAGAACATGCGACCGTTCTCGATGTGGTTGGCCATGAGGGCGGTGTACTGGCTGAGGGGTTCCGGGTTGGTGAAATCGATGTCGGCGGCCGGAGCGTCGAGGGGCGCACCGGGCAGCATGTGTCCGGGGATCGGGTAGCGGGCTCCGTCCGTGAGTGCGGCGAGCAGGAAGGCAGGTCCGGACGTGCGCCAGAACTTGACCAGGCGGTCCCGCACCTTCGGCAGCGTGTGAGGCCGCAGCGCTCGCACCTCGGGGGGAGCGGCCGGACGGGAAGGGTTCGCCGCTGGTGCTGCGGTCGGTGGGGCTGGCTGGGCGGTGACGTGTAGAGGGCGGCGCGGCGGCGTGGTAGGGGTGGCAGCGAACAGGGCTTGATGCAGTGGCCCGAACGTCTCCATGGGTGCGGGGATGCCGCGTCGTCGGGCTCGGGCGGCGGCGCGCGCCGTCAGGCCTGCAACGTCGCGGATCTCGACCAGGCGGGCGCACCCTTCGCACGCGGCCCAGTTACCGCCCAGGTCCTGCGTCATCGCGGGGGTGTCGTTCTCGTCGACGGCGATGATTTCGAGGCTGCTGAAGGCGAAGGAGGCGACCGGGTTGGGTGCGGAGCAGAAGTCACAGACGGTCTCGACCGTGGGTAGCTGACTCAGCGGCACCGGGTCGGGGGCGTGGTCGGCGGTGGCGCGGTCGGGGTGCAGGAACGCGACCGGCTTGCCGGGGCGCTTGTACGCGTTGAGGGGGATACGGCAGACGGCGCAGCCGTACGGCTCGACGTCTGGCGCGGGGCCATCGCCGTGGGGGTCCATGCGTCTCCTCGGGTTGGTCTGGTGTGGTGTGTGGTCGGGGGGTTCGCCGTCCCCCTCCCTCACACTTAAAATTCTAGCACACATGCCGGGTTGGAAGGGTTCTGACCTGGGTTTTTTCGTGCGTCCGGTGCGGAGAGGAGATCCATCCCGGCGGCCTGGTCCTGACCGACCATGGTCGGGGTCGGGGGTGCAACCGGGGTGTGGTTGCGGCCCCGGCCCCGGCCGTGGTTGCCCTTGTGGCAGGCCGGTGGGATGGATCGGGGAGGGACCATCCTGGAGCCTGCCTCCCCGGCGAGGGGACGCGGTCCAGCGGCGGGACGCTGGTCCGGCTGAAGGCCATCGGCCCGCAGGGCCGATAGCGCGGGCACCGCGGTGGGGGAGAGGCCCTACGGCCCGAACCCCGGTGATGCCGCCGGCATCACCCGCGAACCGGCCGGCGCCGGCGGCGGCCCGCCGCGGTAGTCAACTGCACGCGCACCCGGCAGGGCGAGGGGGCCCACTGGTGGGCCCCCGCCCGGTCACGGCGGGAGCAACGGTCCCCACCACGACGCACACACGACATCATCGTTCTTCACTGCGTACGAACCGCTTCGTCACGGCGGTGACCTGCTTCGACGGGCGTATCCCTGGTGCGGCGATCGGTGATGTTGTTGCGTATGCTGGTGGCCAGGTGGTTGACGTTTTGGCCTGTTGGGGCCGGTGTGGCGTCGACGCCAGACGGCCGGAGGGGGTTCGCCAAACCAACCCTCCGGCCGTTGCCGTTCTCGGGTGCCTATTGGCCTCGGGGGCGGCCGGCGCCGGTGCCGGGTCCGGGGCGGGTGGCCTGGTGGGCGGCGAGGGTGCGGCGGCGCCAGGCTCGGTGGGTGTAGGGGCCCAGCCGTTCGTTCTCGCGCTCTTCTTCGACGTCGGGTGGTGGCAGGAGGGGGCGGCCGGACTTCTCGCCGTTCCAGTAGGGGATGGAGTAGCGCACGTAGGAGCGCAGGGTCGCGGCAGCGATGTGCAGGGCGTCTGCTGCGTCTTCACCGGCGAGCTCGTCGTCAGGGTTGCCGTCTTTGACCGGCGGGGGCTTCTTCGCGGCCGCGCGTTGGGCGAGCAGTGCGATGTAGGCGTCGACGCCGTGGGGGCCGTCGAAGGGGTACCAGTATTCGCGTCCGTCTTTCGTGCCGTGGGGGAAGTCGGGGTCGTTGCGGGCGCGGACGTTGACGGAGTTGCCTGCGGTCCAGCCGGCGAGGTGGGCGATGCCTGCGCGGTTGGTGCAGAGGTGGCCGTCGACCAGGCGGGTGGGCACAGCGGGGTCGTCGGTGCGGTCGTGCTGGCCGGGTGCGGTCACGGGGTCCTCGCGGGCTTGGGTGCGGGCGACGGTGGTCGCCGGACCTGGGCCGGTGAGGGGATACGGCGGTGGTGCGGCGGCCGTACGGCGGGCCGCCCGCCGGCCGCTGGTGGGCGGTCGGCGGGCGGTGACCGTACGCCGGTCAGGGTATCGGGTGGGCGCCGTGGTGGTGGTGGGGGCGTCGGACGGCGTCATGACAGTGCCTGCTTCGCGTTGGGGTGCTCTGGGTTGGCGCGGGTGGCCTGGTATTCAGCGGCGAGGCGGCTTAGTTGGCCGGCGAGGGCGTAGTGGTCGACGAGCTGGTCGGTGAGCTTGTCGATCTGCTCCTTGATCGGGTTGATCTTGTATCGGCGGAGTTCGGTGAGGCGTCGGGGCGCGGCGTGTCGGGCGGCGGCCTGGATGAGGTCGTCGCGGTCGGGGCGTTCGTGCCAGGCGGCGACCAGGGCGCGGATGATGGCGGATCCGTAGCGGCTGGTCGCGGTCGGTGCGCTGGTGTTTGTGAAGCGGTCGATGCTGCGTCGGAGGCCGATGTAGCCGCCGTCGGGGCGGGCGAGGTACTCGGCGGGGTTGAGGGTGACGCCGCCGGTGATGGTCACGCCGTTGATGACGGGCCGTTCGGCGCGGTCGTTGTCGTTGTAGGCGTCGTCGCCGAACTGGACGTAGATGAGGGTGGGGATAGGGGAGTCTTCACCTCGGAACTCGGGCCCGATGACGATCGTTCCGGCGGCTCGGGGGGCGCGGAATCGGTAGGTGACCCGGCCGGTGTGGGTGTCGAGGATTTCGGCGGTGTTGAGGTCGGTGTAGGGGCTGTGTAGGGCGAGGGTGCGGCGGTCGGTCATGGTGTGCTCCGGGTTGGGGGCGCGGCCGTCGCAGGCCGCGCCCCAAGCTGTCAGCGGGGTGCGGTGGCGGGGTTCGTCATGCGGTCGGCGTGGTCGCGGAGCTGGGCCAGGGCGGTGGTGGCCTGGTCGAGGAGGGCGAGCTGGGCGGCCAGGTGGGCGGTGTCGGCCGGGGAGAGCAGGACGGCGAGTTCGTGGTACGCCTCGCTGGCCTGGGCGGCCTTGTGGGTCAGTTCGTCGAGGGCGTCGGCGAGGTGGTCGTAGGTTCTGGTGACGGCGCAGTCTCGACGGTGCTGCCCGGCGATGGGCTCGCCGGGTGGGCACTTGCAGGGCAGAGCGGCGCAGTAGGTATCCGGGGCACCGGGGACGGGGTTGAGGTGTCCCGTCCGGATCAGCTTGTCGCGGACCTCGGTGGGGATGTCGGTGCCGCGGATGGTGTGGTGGGTCTCGCCGGCGTGGATGAGCACTGCGAGGGCCATCGTGCCGACGGCGCCCAGGTGGGCATGGCCGGGCTGCTCGACGAGGCTCGTCAGGCACCGGGCGGGGCAGCGTGGGGCGGTGACGGCGTCTACGTCGGTGGGTGACTGTGACCATGGGCGTGGGGTGCCGGTGGCGGTGGTGTGCTGGTTCCACTGAGCTCGGGTGGATGTGGTCACGTCTGGGTCCGTTCGTGTTGGTGATGCCGGCGGCATCCGTCGGTGGGGGAGCGGGGCGGCGTAGCCGGGGGTGCGGGGGCGGCGCGTGAGCGCCCCGCCCGGGGTCGGGCGCTCGATGCGCCCGGCCCCGTGGCCGGCGGTCAGGTTCGGGGCTGGGGATCGGTGAGGTCTTCGGCGCACTGGTGGACGGCGCGTAGGTCGTCGATGGCGGCGCACAGGCGCTGGCGCATGGTGGCGAGGGTGGCGGTTGGGGTGCCGGGCTCCGGGGCACTGTTGGTCAGCTCGGCCAGCGCGTCAGTGGCGGTGTCGATGCGGTCGAGGGCCTTGCCGATGGCGGCCGCGATCTCCTCGGCGGCGCTGGTGAGCGTGTGAGGGCGCGGCGGCTGGATGGCGGCCATGTGTAGTTCGGCCTCACCGTCGTGCATGGTGATCTCGTAGGCGCTGCCGTTGATGAGCACGGTCGACCCCGGGGGCGTGAGCAGGTCTTCCGGCTCGTAGCGGTGCCTGAACCCACGGACGGGCCACAGGTGCGCTCCGAAGGGCTTGGGTCGGGCGACGCTGCCCCTCGCGAGGTGGTCGGCGTATCCGACCCCGTGCACCTCGTCGCCGACGCGGAGTTTGTTGTGCCCCGACCAATACCCCGGCATCTCGTCGGCCGGTCGGGTGGGATTGAGTCGCAGGGTGATCGGGCAGGCTGGGCAGTCGGTGCCGCAGGGCAGGCTAGCGGCGTGCATGCGGGCCGGATGTGTGGTGCCCTCCTTGCACTCCTGGCCGGGCTGGGCCGCGCAGGTGGGGCAACCCATGATGGAGGTGGCGTGGCGCTGCTCTGCCTCCTGGCGTGCCTCGGCTCGGTACTCGGCGTCGATCTCGGCGGCGTCGCCTGCGTGCTCGTCGTGCTCGCGCCACGAGAGGAAGTCGTTGTCATTGGGGCCGTCGTACATCGTTCGTCTCCGTAGCTTGGTCAGGGCTGTTGCCCGGCCGACGGGGTTGGCGCGGCGCCTGGCGCGGCGCCGGGTACGGGGTCACTGGTTGTCGGTTGCTGGGTCGCTGTGTTCTGCGCTGGTGGGGGTGTGGCTTGCGTCGATCAGTTCGTGGACCACGTCACGGTCTGCGGCAGCCCGTCTGGCGGTTGGGTCGTACGCGCGGGGCTCGACGGTGAGGGTGGCCAGGCGGGGGAATCGTGCGGTGAGCAATGCGTCGAGTCGGGCGCGGTGGCCGGCGTGCAGCTCGCTGGACTCGTAGTGGCGGGCGATCGCTGCGGCGACGGTGTGGCCGTAGCCGCCGATGAGGTCGGGTAGCTGGGGATCGTCGGGCGCGATGGCGCTGTGGATCCTGGCGAAGATCCCTCGGGTGAGCCTGCGTGCCGCGCGGACCTCTGCGGCCTGGCCGAGCAGCACCACGCCGTAGGGCTCCGGTGCGGGGGCAGGCTGGTGGACACCCTTGCAGCCGAGGGCGGTAGCGATGCTGATGAGGAAGCTGGCACGGGCCTGGCCGTGGCCGCCGGTGCCGGATACGGGGTGGCTGTCGATGGTGAGTCGTGAGTGTCCGGTGCCGCAGGCTGCGCGGGCTGCGGCGGGGGTGATGTCGTGACGGGACATGAGGTCAGCCGCGGTGCGGCGGGCTGCCTCGCGGAGTTCGGTGGGGGCGGTCGGGTCGGTTGCGACGGTGAGGTGGGCGGCAACGTGGTCGATGACGTGGGGGGCGGGCGTGGTGGGCATGGTGGGTCTCTTCCTCTGGAGTGATGCCGGCGGCATCGGGTGATGGGGGAGTGGGGCGGCGTAGCCGGGGGTGCGGGGGCGGCGCGTGAGCGCCCCGCACGGGGTCGGGCGCTCGATGCGCCCGACCCCGTGGCCGGCGGTTAGGTCGGCAGGGCGCGGCGGCTGGTGGCCTTGACGCCGGGGTCTCCGATGTCGGCGCGGCGGGCGGCGGCGCGGCCGGCGGTCTTTCCGTCCTGGCTGGCCTGGTGGGTGCGCTCGTTGAGCTCGCCGAATCGCTCGGCGATGAAGTCGTCAATCCGCTTGGCGCGGTCGGCGAGGATGAGCGCTGCGCCGGGGTTGGTGGCGGGGTCGGTCAGCGGGCGGCGGCGCGCGGTGATCCGCGCTGCGACGATGTCGCCGTAGCCGGACAGGAATGAGGAGAGGAAGTCTCGGGCGCGGCGCTTCTCCGGGTCGGTGTTCGCGGCGGCGGTCTGGGCCTGGGCGAGGATCAGCGGGAGGAGTTGCCGCAGGTGGTGAACGTCGGAGGTCGTACCGACCACAATCACGGTGTAGGGGCGTGGGGCGCGTGTGGGTTTCAAGATGGCGCGGCAGCCCATGGCGCGGGCAACGTCGTTGGCCAGGTCGGCGCGCGCTTCGCCGTGTCCGTCGGTGTTGAGCAGGGCGACGGGTGCACAGGTGATGCCTTCGGGGGCGTCGCCTCGGGCGGCGGCGGCTTGGTCGGCGGTGATGCCGTGACGGGCGATGAGTTCGGCGGCCTTCGCGGCGGCGGCCTCTCGTTCGCCGAGCGGTGTGGTTTCCCTCTCGGCGAGGGCGAGGCAGGCGGCGATGCGCGCGGCGATCTTCGCGCGGGGGTCGGTGGGGCTGGTCATGGTGCCTCCTGGTGGGGAGGCACGGGGAGGGAGCACCCTCCCCGTGCCTAAAATTCTAGCACGCTATGCGGTGGCGGGCGTTGCGGTGAGAGCGGCGCGGGCGGTGCGGCGCTGTTCCCGGCGGGTCTCCCGCTCCCGGTCGCTGCGGGCGATGATCTGCGCTACTGCGGCGGCGAGGTCGGCCACGGCGGCGGGGTGCTCGGCGGTGACCTCGAAAGCGGCGGCGACGGTGCGGCCCTCATGGTCGACGTGCACGCGGTGGCCGTGCAGCGCGTCTGCCGGCGCGGGCCAGTCGAGGGCGTACCCGGCGGCGGTGAGCTGGTCGAGAAGGTTGTTCCACAGGATTTCTGCGGCGTCGCCCACCGGCTCGTAGTCGGTGCAGGTGGGGCACAGGCACCCGGGGTTGCACGGCTCGCCCGCTTCGGCGTTGCAGGCGGCGCACTGGCCGCGCTCCTCGGGAGGGATCTCGGCGGTCTGGGCGACGTCGAAGACGACGCCGGTACGGAATTTGGGCTTGCCGTTGTCCTCGCCCGTCTCGTCAGTGTCGTCGGCGTCGTCCTCGCGCTCGTCTGAGGCCTCGGGCTCGTCTGCGTCGGTGTCCTTCTTGTCCTTACCGACCGGCTTGATCAGGCGCAGCCCGGTTTCACCCTTCCTGACGAACCGTCCGCGCTGCCGCCATCCCTTGACGCTGTCGACGTCGGACAGGACGAAACCGCGTTCGTCGGCCTGCTGCGCGAGCAGGGCTTGGTTTCGCAGGCTGTAGGCGAGGATCCGCAGGGACACGCCGCCAGTCGCGGCGTGTTGCGCGAAGCGGCGGATTCCTTCGGCGTCTTCGAGGTGCTCAGTGGAGCGGCTCATGACCTGCCGGTCACGCTGGCGGAATTCCTTGATCTGCTCGTCGCTGTACCGGCTGCGGGTTCCGCTCTTGCGGGAGGTGGCGTTACGGGCGGTGGACTTGCGGGGCATGGGGGTGAACTCCTGTTCTGTGGTCCATCCGGCCTGATACTGCGATCAGGTGGCGTCAGGCGTGCCGGGACTGCCGAGCGGTAGCGGCGTCGACGACGTGGTGGGGTGCTTTGGCGCAGGTGCTCATGTGCGCGTCATAGTCGGCGGTGGTGTTTCCGAGCGGGGCCGTGCAGTAGCGGCAGATTCGGACAAGCAACACGTCAACCTCCTGAGTCAGCACGAGCGGTGGAGCGGCGGAGGATCGCCGCCCCCCTGACACTTAAAATTCTAGCACAGTTTCCGAGCTGGTGGTAATCAGATATGGCCGGTTGTCGCGTACCGCTGGGCGTGGGTGGGGCAGAGGGCGGCCCCGTACGTGAGGATCGTCGGTACGTCGGGGCATCCGAGGCTGTCGCAGTCGGTGGGGGCGACCTGGTGCAGGTCGCGCCAGAGGTTGGCAACGATGGTGGCCGGCTGGTGGGGCAGCGCGTGGGGTGGCAGGTGAGCGGGTACGGCGCGGCCGTCCACGGTGAGGGCGAACAGGTCGCGCCCCGTGTGGGCTGGGACGGTGTGCCGGTGCACGATGGTCCGCACGTTGTTGATCGTGATGGTCAGCTCGCTGTGAAGCTCGTTTTCGGGGTGCGGCCATGCTGGCGACTTGTGCTCGGCACGCCACGCGTTGCCTCCGTACAGGCGGCAGACCGCTTCGGCGACCTGGCGGGCGGCGGGTTCGCAGCCATACTCCGGGCCGGTGGGGTACGGGGTGATGGTGAGCGTGTCCATGCGGGTGTAGCGGTCGCGGTCGGCGGGCGACAGGTCGGCGATGCTGTCCACAGTCGTTCTCCTGATCGGCTGATGTGCGGTGGGGGGCGCGAGTGACGGGAGCGGCAGCCGGCGTCGGCGCGCTCGATGCGCGTCGACGACGTTTGCCCTCCGTGTTGCCCGGCCGCTGGTGGCGGCCGGGCAACATGCGGTCAGGCCGGTTGGCCAAGGAGGTGTCGAGCTTGTCCGGTGGTGGTCCATGCCGCCGTGTCGTGCAACATCCGTGCGGCGCGGCGCGTGAGGGTGAGCGGGTAGACGTTCGGGTTGTAGACGTAGCGCTTGCCCGTTTGCCACAGGTCCAGGCACATCACGGCGAGTCGGAGCAGAGCGCGCATGCGGCCAGGGTTGCTGTCGGCACACTGGTGGCGGCGGGCGTACTTGATCAGTTCGACGATGGCGCGGCGGAACTCGACAGCGGTCGTGATGTCGCTGATGGGTGCGGTGGGCCAGGCGGGGGCGTGCTCGCACAGGTGCAGGTGACTCGTCACCCGTTCCATGTGGCGGCGCGCCTGGTCGAGCAGTTCGCAGACCTGTCGGGCGCGGCGTTCGGTGGGCAGGGTCGGAAGGGTCATCGTGGGTGCGGTGGGGACTGCCACGGGTTCTCCTGGGGTTGGGGTTTGGTGGGTGTCGAGAGGGGTTCGCCGGTCCTCTCGGGTCTGTGAGGTGGTCGGGGGCGGCCTGCTGAGGTCGCCCCCGACCGGGCGCGCTATCGGAAGCGGCGGCGCTGGGATCCGTTGGCGGTCAGGGTCTTCGCCTCCATGAAGGGGCGGTGCTCCATGACGGCGACTCCTTCGCGCTTGGCGCAGTACATGGCGGTGTCTGCGCGGTGTAGTAGCTGCTCGGCGGTGGTGTCGTTGTGGTCAGCGATGGCGACACCGACGCTTGCGGCGCAGCCGACGGCGGTGCCGTCGAGCGTGACCGTCGCTGCGGCCAGTGCTCGGGCGGCGGCCTGAGCGTTGGCGCGGCCCTGGCGGCACCCTCCGTCGGTGATGATCAGGAACTCATCGCCGCTGAGTCGGCCGACGTAGGCTGCGGGAAGGTCCAGCGCCGCGAGTGCTTGGGCGACTCGCCGTAGTACGGCGTCGCCTGCGGAGTGCCCGTGTTCGTCGTTGATGTCCTTGAACCGGTTGAGGTCGAGCAGGGCGACGGTCACGGGTCGGGTGCGGTCGGCCAGCAGGGCTCGGAGGTGGGCGAGCAGGGCGCGACGGTTGGGCAGACCGGTCAGGGGGTCGTGGTTCGCGTCGTGCTGCGCGGTCGCCAGGTCGGCGCGGAGTCGCGCGCACCGCCAGATCAGCGCGAAGCATGATGCGGTCGTGGTGCCGAGCAGGATTTCCGTGTGTCCGAGCACTGGGGCACTCCTCGTGTTGGGCTGGTGTGGTGTGTGGTCGGGGGGTTCGCCGTCCCCCTCCCTCACACTTAAAATTCTAGCACACTTGGCCTGTCTTTGGTGGGCTGACCTGCGCTTTTCTCGTGTCTATGCCTGGCCGGGGGTGATGCTGGCGGCATCGGTGCGGGTGACGGGACCGGCGGTAGCGGCCGGTCCCGTCATCGGCAGCGCTAGCTGGTTGCGGGGGCGAAAAGCTCCCGGCCGTCGAGAATGAGGGCGGTCGCGCCGGTCAGGGCGGCGGCCTCCTGGGCTTTGGTTGCGATGAGGTCCCACACGGGGGCGCGGAAGACGCTGACGGTGTCGGCAGCCGAGTCGATCGCGAGGATCATCACGACGGCATCGTCGGTCGGACCGGGGTTCCGGTGAAGGTGCAGACAGGCAGCAGGTACAGGGCATACAGCAGCGCTCCACGCTTCACGAAGCGCTCGCGGTCGGCGTCGGTACCGCGTGCGGCGTCGAAGATGTGCATGTTGCTCCTTGGGCTGGCGGCGTCGTCGCGACGGCCACCGTTGGGCTGGTGTGGTGTGTGGTCGGGGGGTTCGCCGTCCCCCTCCCTCACACTTAAAATTCTAGCACACATGCCGGGTTGGAAGGGTTCTGACCTGGGTTTTTTCGTGCGTCCGGTGCGGAGAGGAGATCCATCCCGGCGGCCTGGTCCTGACCGACCATGGTCGGGGTCGGGGGTGCAACCGGGGTGTGGTTGCGGCCCCGGCCCCGGCCGTGGTTGCCCTTGTGGCAGGCCGGTGGGATGGATCGGGGAGGGACCATCCTGGAGCCTGCCTCCCCGGCGAGGGGACGCGGTCCAGCGGCGGGACGCTGGTCCGGCTGAAGGCCATCGGCCCGCAGGGCCGATAGCGCGGGCACCGCGGTGGGGGAGAGGCCCTACGGCCCGAACCCCGGTGATGCCGCCGGCATCACCCGCGAACCGGCCGGCGCCGGCGGCGGCCCGCCGCGGTAGTCAACTGCACGCGCACCCGGCAGGGCGAGGGGGCCCACTGGTGGGCCCCCGCCCGGTCACGGCGGGAGCAACGGTCCCCACCACGACGCACACACGACATCATCTTTGAGGCCCGGTGTGTACGGCCCAGGGTGTCGTAGGCGCCGGGTACGGTTCCCGCGTGGACAGCGTCGGGCATCTGGTGGATGTCGTCGAGGAGTTCGCGGCCGGTGCTGCGGTGACGGTCGTGCCGGTTGTTCCGGAGCGGGGCTACGGGCCGGAGGTGAGCATCACGCCTGACGTGTTGGGGTTGCCCGAGTTTCTGGATCTTGCGGGCAAGCTGGGCGGTGGGGTGCTCTACCTGGAGACGGAGAGGCTCGACCCTGGCGCGGATGTCGCGGTCGACCAGGTGCCGTCGCATCTGATGGCGCGGCGGGGGCAGGTCGGCCGGGTGAGCGTCGCGTTCGCCGTCAATGGCGTGGTGCATTTCTGGGAGGTCACTGCGACGTGGTTTGAGGACTGGTTGACGCTGGAGGAGCAGGCGTCGACGCGCGTGTCGCTGCCGCGCGAGGATGAGGATGGGCATGGGGATGAGCGCCTGAGCGAAGAGGAGCGCGACAGGCTGGCGGACGAGTTGGCGCAGAAACTGGTGGCGATGCCGGAGTTCCGGGCGGCGAAGTCGACTGGTGGCGCGCGGCAGCGGTTGGCCAGTCAGTTGATGCCCGCCGACACCCATCGCTGGGTGCGGTGGGATGCGGTGAGGGAGGCGGTGCGCCAGGCGGACGAGTTGGCCGCGGCGGCGTATGAGCCGGTAACTCAGCGGTTGGGGGAGCTGGCCGCCGAATTGACGACCGTAGCTGAGTATCAGCAGGCGCGGACGTCTGGGGCGCGGAAGCAGGTGGCGGAGCACTTCTTGCTCGGCAAGGCCGACGGTTTCAGTCCGCCTGCGATGGTGCGAGACGAGTTGGTGGCGCGAGCGCAGGAGGCGGTGAAGGCGGCGAAGTCTTCACGCGCTCTGTTCTGATCGGCCGGGCCGGTGCGCCGGGTGCGCTTTATCTAGGGAGATTTAAATGACAGTGCAGTTTGTTGTGGCGGTGGAGGAGGAGGTGCTGCTGGCTGTTCGTGCGCGGGTGGCCCGCGAGGTCGAGCTGGAGCAGCAGTGGTGGCAGCAGCGGCGGGTTGAGCTCGGCGTGCAGGGGTTGCATGGGTCGCGCCGGAGGGAGGCGTTGGCGGAGTTGCGGCGGGATCGACGCCGGCGGCGCGAGGCCGGGGAGTGTTTGCCGACTCAGCGGCATCTGTTGACGTTCTTTACACGGCGGACGCTGGCGGAGCAGGGTTGGGCCAGGGCGTACGACCCGGTTCCGGCGGGGGAGCGGGGGATGCCGGGTAGGCCGTTGGGTCGCTCGCCGTTGAGTGACTTGTCGATTGGCGTCGGGTTGACCGAGCGGCTGTACGTGGAGCTGCCGAGTGAGGTGGGGGAGCAGGTGAGGCGGGCGGCCTACTGGGAGTCGGCGGAGGCGGTGCGAGAGTTGCTGGCGTGGGCGGACCGGTACGGGCGGGGCCCAGCGGCCGAGGGCGCTGAGGGTTTCGCTGCCGAGTTGCGCCAAGCGATGGGGTTGGGCCCGTCCGCCGAGGCGTTACGGCGCCGCGAGGAGTTGAGGCGCCGGGTCCTGACGACGGGGGACATCCTCCGTCGCGCTGCCCAGGCGGCGGGGGGCGATTTATCTAGGGAGATTTTGCGGTGATGGCGAGGGTTGGGTGTGCGGAGTGTCGTAGGTGGTCGATAAGCTCCGGTACGGCGGATGCGCCCGCCGCGCTCTGAGCCGTCAGCACGCCCACGCTGCGGCGGCGACGAGGACAAGGTCCATCGGATCGCGCAGACCGCATCCCTGCTGCATGACGAACCTGGCGCGGGGTGAGGGCGTGGGCTCGCCCTGCTCGAAGGACGTCGTCATGGTCAGCGATTCAGCGCGTAAGAAGGCCGTTCGGCAGCGCATGGGCCGTACGGGAGAGAACTACACCACCGCTTCGCGGGCGATCGCCCGCGAACAGGCGAAGCCGGGCATGGCTGCCACTCGGCCGGGGATCGACCCGCGGCTGCTGGTGCCCTACCCGGACGAGTTGGTTCGGCCGGCGGATGCTGGCGACGGCTGGCAGCCGGTCACCACTGATGAGCTGGGCTGGCGGGTTCTGGCCGTCGATGCCTCCGCGGGTCAGCGCGCCCGCGCCGAATCGGTCTGGCGTCCGGTGACCGCTGACCGGCCCTGCCGCTGCTCAGGACAATGCCTGCATGGCCAGCTGTGCAACAACGGCGAGGACGGCATCGGCTCCTGCACCGGCAGGCTTGTTCACCACGACCGGCTCGCCGCGTCGCTGCTGACGGTCGACGGTTGGTACGACTTCTACGCCTGCGACAGTTGTGGGGAGGAGTTCGAGGCCAGTGTGGATCTACCCGATGTGCCGTGGGGCGAACACTTTGGGAGCGGCTTCCGCCAGTTCGATGGCGTACGTCGAATCACCTTCCACGCCAGCGACCCTGGCTGGTGCCCGGATTGCGGCGGCGATCCGTGCCGATGCGACGAGGTGTACTGCGACGAGTGCGGAGCCGACAGCAACTACCAGTGCTCCTGCTACGAGTACGCCCAGTGAGCTCTCTGTCCGCAGGTCTCGCGGCGGCGTTGGCTCGCGGCTTGGCCGTCTTTCCGATTCCGGCGGGCGCGCGGAAAGCACCACCAGGCTGGCAGGCTCTCGTTTCCAGGGACCCCGGTCCGGCTTGGCCGATCGACAGCAACGTCGGTGTCGGATGCCGAGCCAGCGGCATCGTCGTGTTGGATCTGGACCGCAAGAACGGCGTCGACGGGGTGGCCGGGTTCGCTGGTCTGCTCGACCAGCAGGGCTGTAGCTGGCCGGTGACCTTCACCGTCGCGACGCCGAGCGGTGGGCAGCATCTTTACTTCGCGGCCCCGCCTGGCCGGGTGATCGTCAGCACCATCGGTGTCCTCGGCCCGGGGATCGATGTCCGCGCGCCGGGGCGACTGTCGGGCGGGTACGTCGTGGGTCCAGGCTCGATCGTGGGTGATCGGCCCTATCTCGTCGACAAGGATTTGCGCATCGCACCCCTGCCGGACTCGCTCGTGCGGTTGCTCTGCCTGCGCCCAACGCGGATCCGGCGCGGTGCCAAGACCGGTGATGTTCACGCGACGGTCGACCGGCCGCCAGCCGGGACAGGATAAAAGCTGGCGCCCGCAGGAAGGGCTCCGGCTGGGCCGACGGCGACGATGTTGAAACTGTCGGTGGCCGATCGTAGGGTGCGCTCGTGGCGCTGATCTATGCGTTTCAAGACGAGGACGGCAGTTGGCACGGCAACCATGGCAGGACCTGGCGGGGGATGGGGCGCGCGACCTACGCGACGTTGACGTTCCGTCCTGGTCTCGCCGACCCGGGTGCCGACAGCAGGTTCGCCGGGCAGACGTTGCGCGTCGCGGTGGCCAGCATTGACGAGCAGGTGGCCGGCGAGGTCGCGTACCGGCTCGACGACGGCACGGTGCACTACGCCACCGACGAGGTCGACGAGCTGCTGTTCGGCATGGACCTGCACCGGCTGCCCATCACCTCCTGGCCGCCAACCGCGCACGATCTCGTGCCGGCCGCTTCCGCCGCACCAGCGGCTCCGGATCCGACGCCGGTGGTGCTGTCGTGGGAGGTCAGCGACGCCGGGCGGCACTACACGTTGACCCTCACCACGGGCGTGGACGGCCCGACCGTCGAGGTGACCGGCGCCGGCATCGAGGGCCAGCTCATTGCTCAGCTCGCTGGGCACCTGCCGGGCGGTGACCTGTCCCTGGTGGCGCGGGTGTTCCTCGCCGCCGCGGCGAGCCCCGGCGCGTCGACCCGCGTTCCGGCGGCCCGCCATCCTCGGTCCTGGTCGGAGGAGGAGACCGCGTACGTGGCCAGCCGCCACCACGACGGGGCCGACGCGGAGGCGATCGCCGTGGAGCTGGGGCGAACCGCCAACAGCATCCGGTACAAGCTGCACGCCCTTGGCCTGGCCCCGTTTCCCGGACCGAACACCAGTCGGCCACCGGCACCTGCGCGAACGCCGGCGTACACGATGGACGACCTGCGCCAGGTCCACCCGAACTCGCACAGGCCCTGGACACCCGAGGACGACGATCGGCTCGCCCGACGCGCCGCAGAAGGCGCGGGCATCGCTGAGTTGATGGAGGAGTTCGGCCGCAACCACGGCGCGATCACCTCTCGTCTGGCGCGGGTGCAGCAGCCTGCGGCCGCCGTCAGCCGGCCACCAGCCGCTCTCTGAGCCACTCTGGCGGCTGCCGAGCAGGCATCAACCGATCACCCACCTGCGCGGCTGCGTCGTTAGTGGCCCATTCAGGCCTTCCGGTAGTAATCAGCGAGAGACCAACGGCAACGCTGGTCAGAGCTGGTCCCGCAGGAGGGCGGGGCCGCTCGTACCGGCGACCACTTGACCAGCGTTACCGTTGATGCCGGGGCTGAAAAACTACGCCTGGTCCCCGTCCTGGGCTCCGGTCTTGCTCGCTGGAGCCTTGGTGGTGTTGCGGGTCATCGTGGCACCTCCGTCGCAGAGTGGACGGCGTGCACCGCAGGGCCCCGAGAGGGCTTAGGTCCGGCTGTCGACCTCGTCGTACCGGTCGTACAGCTGGCACAGCGCGGCGATCAGGATCATGTCGGAGGAGTAGCCCCGGTAGCGGTGCTGCGACGGTGCCCGGCCCGGTTCGCTCAGCGCGTCGACGAGCCCGTTGGTGTAGGCCTCGATCCGGATCAGCGGCAGTTCCTTCGACCGGCCCTTGCCGAACAGCCGGTCATCGAGCGTGGCGGCGGCTTGGTCGAGCAGGTGCGCGAGGGTCGGATCCCGTCGTGAATCGTCGAGGATGCCCTGGCCGTACTCGGCGCGCAGGTCGTCCATCGGCCGCAGCGGCCGGCCGTCGACCCGGGGCGACTGCCGGGTCAGGAACCGCCGGGCGATGAGCGCGAGGAGCCGGCCGCCGTCACCGCGGCGCGCTCCCAGGTGCATGTTCCACTGCGCGACCAGCAGCAGGCCGAGTCCGACGGCTGGAACGGCGAAGAACCAGTGGCCGCGCCAGACCGTGGTGGCGACAAGCCCCAGCTCCGCCAGGGTGGCCAGGCTGAGCCATGCTGTCATGAACAAGGAGGGGCGCAACCGGTCGACGGCGAAGAGCATCCCGGCCAGCGTGGTGAGGATGCCGGTGCTGGCCGCGAGCAGGAGCGGCACCTCGAAGGTCGGGTCGTTCATGCCGGGACAGTAGCGGTCCGGGCCGACGCCCGCACCTACCCCTTACTGCGCGCGGAGGCAGGCGGCGATGTCGGACACCGCGCGGCCCATGTACCGGGCCGGGTCGTCGCCGTCGAACCCCCATCACTGCCGAACGACGACAGCAACCGGCCGCCGCCGACGCTGATCCTTAGCGGCACCTCTAGTCCGGAAACTACGGGCGGGCCATTCGGGCCTTTCCGCAGGAGATAGGGGTTGACAAGTGGGGGGTGATGCCGCCGGCATCACCCCCCACTCCCCCTTCTCCCCTCTCCCCTGCCAGGTGGGTAGCGGCGTAGGGAGTTGACGACGGGGATTTCTGAGAGCAATTCGCGTCAGTCTGGTTCGTCCAGCAGTGTGTCGAACAACGGTTCGCCGAGGACTTCGATCAACGGTTTTGCCGCCGCGGTGCGCTGTCGCCGCGGTGGTCGGGGGCGGAAGGCTCGGTCGACCTGTTCGAGGCACCAGAGCAGGCGCTGGCTGTGGTAGTGGCGGTGGCGGGCATCGGGTTCGATCTCGTCGAGCTTTTCGGCGTCGCGGGCGGCGAGGTCGTAGCGCCGGCGGCAGCCTCGGGTGCCGTGTTCGGCGATGGCTTCACCCACCGCTAGGCGGATCTGGGAGGTGGTGGCTCGGTCGAAGAGGTCGGTGATGAACAGGATCTGAGCGAGGGTCTGCCGGTCGAGCTGCACCGTCAGTTTGACCGGCGCCAGTTGCGGCACGCGGATCTCCTATCGCGGTATAACGGGCTGTTCCCAGGGGCGCGAGGGCGGCGGTTCTTGGTCTATCGTGTTGGGACAGGCGCTGCCCGTTCCCCCGTGCGGGCAGCGCCTTTTTGTCGTCCGCCGGCCCCTATTCCTCCGCGCCGGTAGGCCTTTGTGCTGCTGAGCGGGGGCCTTGGCCTCGTTTCGCCGGTTTCGGCACGGTGGCCGACTCACCTTGTGCAGTTCGCAGCTCGGCCAGCCGCTGTTCGTACTGTTCGCGCAGGTCATTGATGCGCTGCTCGCCGTGGACGCGTTCAGCGGCGAGTTGTTCTTGGGCGGCCGTCAGGTTGGCGTTGATAGTGGCGAGTTGCTGCGCCGTGGTGTTGTGCTCGCGGGCGAGCTGGTCATGCGCGGCGCGAAGGTCGGCCAGTGCCCGTTCTGCTGAGGTACGGGCGTTGTCGGCGGCGGTGCGATCGGCTTCGGCGGTCGCGAGGCGTCTCTCGGTCGTCGTGAGGCGGCCTGCGAGTTCGTCCGCCCGCTGGCTGGCAGCGTCTCGTGCTTCGATTGCAGCATCGCGAGTGGCTGTGATGGCGGCGAGGTCGCGGCGCAGAGTGTCGACTTGGTCGCGGAGTTCGGCGGCCTCGGCGGCTCGTTCCTCTCGGGCCCGTTCAGCGTCCGCGAGATCCGCGAGGGCTCGTTCGGCGCGCTCGCTGGCTCGGGCTGCCGCGGTGTCTGCCTCGCGCTGCCCCGCGACTGCGGCGTCCCGGGCGGCTTCGGCGGCTATGTTCGCGTTTGTCGCAGCCTCAGCACGCCGGTTGGCGTCCTCGGCATCCCGCTGCGCCTTCTGGCGCGCGGCCTCGGCGGCTCGCGTCTTCTCCAGCGCCTCGTCTCTCGCGACGCGGGCGCTGGCCGCGTCGGCAGAGGCCTTATCCCGCTCGGTTTCGGCGGTCTCGCGGGCGGTCCTCTCGCGGGCGGCCCGTTCGTCGGCTTCGTCAGCTCGTCGCAGCGCCGCTGCCTGTTGCTCCTCTGCCGCCACCCGTTGCGCCTCGGCCGACGCAACCTGCTGCGCTGCACGCTCGGTTGCCTCCTCCGCAGCGACCCGCTGGGCCTCGGCCTGACGCAACGCCTCGTCACGCTCAGACTCAAGTTCAGCGGCCTCCTGCCGGGCCTCTTGGCGAAGTTCCTCGGCTCTGCGGGCACGACGATCGGTGTCGACTGCTCGTCGCTCCGCGTTGGCAATGAGTTCAGCGGCTTCGCTGCGGACGGCCGCGATCTCCTCAGCGGCGGTGCTGGGATTGGACAGGGTGGACAGTTCCGCTACCGCTCGACTGATCTGTGATTGCAGGTCAGTGACGGTCTTGGCGATCTGCTCGCGCACGAACTCCGCTCGGTCAATCCCCAGACTGAACGGACGCGAAGAGGAATCGGGGGTGATGCCGGCGGCATCACGTCGTGCAAGCCTGTTCGATTCGGCATAGGCAGTGTTCCTGTTGTGCTCGACCTCCTCCCCTCGGCTGTTGGGCTTGACCGTGAAGCAGTAACTGTTCGGCTTCGACTGGCCCGGTTTGCGGGGCTTGATCGGCTCCTCGCAGCCCCCGGGGAACTGGCACGGCGCGTGATCAGGGTTCGCGCACCACCCGTCGTCTTGGGCTTCGTTGTCGCATGCCGGGTGCTGGCACGTCCGGGTCTGAGTGGGCAACGTCTCCTCCGTCACATTCCTATCGTATCAAACGTTCTAGCGTTCTGTCGCCCTAACGTTCAAACGTTTTGACGTTAGATGATCCGGACCTCGAACGCCGTGGCGAGAACCGCTAGTGCGCGGATTTCTGCGTGCCCATCGGTATGGCCAGCGCTGCCGGGGAGGGGTTCGTCGGCCCAATCCGGTGGCCACCAGACCGGCTCGCTCGGTGTGGGGGTCGCGGCTCGGCGGCGCGCGGCGAAGCGGTCCAACGCCTCGCGCCACAGTCGCCGCTCGCGGCGGTGCCTAGCGTCGAGGCGCGCGAGGTACGCCGTGGCGTCGACGGCCTCTCCGGCCTGCCGGGTTGTGGTCCGCCCCTCCCCCCACTCGACCCCGGAGCTAGCGGTTCTCGGGTGCGCGCGGGCGAGTCCGAGTCGGACGAGTTCGGGCAGGATGTTGTAGGCCTCGGAGCGGCTGACGCCGGCCGCTACGGCGATCTCGGGGGCCGTGCCGTTCGCGCCAGCCGTGAGGGCCTGGTGGACGCGCCAGCCGGTCGCTCCGAGCAAGGGCCGTGATCTCGCGCGGTTGCGCACGCCGAAGACAGCGGGGATCGGTCGGGGTTCGGGCCAGGCTTCGGGGTCGGTGGCCAGGTGGCGGTACGCGGCCGGGATGACGAGTTCGTACAGGTCACCGTGGGTTCCGCGTCCGGCTGACACGCGCCGCACGACGGCCTGCTCCGTTGGAAGGTCACGCAGCTCGCGCAGGATGGCCGCCGCGGTGGTGTGGTCGATGATGCCCGCGCATGCTCGCGAGTAGGAGCGGGTTCCGGCCTCTACGTGGCGGCGGCCGACGCGCCAGCCGAGCCAGGCCATCCCCCACAGCAGCACCCGGGCGTTGTGTCTTTGTCTTCCGCTGACGAGCTGGTCGACGGCTGCGAGTGCGACCGCGAGCCAGCGACGAACGAAATCACGATCAGTGACCTCTCCCCTACCCCCCCGGTGTTGTGGGTTGCTTGTGGGGCATGTGTGGACGCGCTGACGGCAGCGTGGGCCTTGCGCCATTCTGCGGCTAGGCGACGGCGCCAGCGGGGTCCGTAGCGTCCGGTGTAGAGGGTGAGTAGGCCTGACCAGCGTCCGGTGTCCAGGTTATGCAGGACGTCGGTGTGGGTGTGGCCCCGCGCGGCGGCGGCGCAGAGGACGGCATAGCAGGCTTCTGAGCGGGTCCAGGGGCGGCCGTCGTGGGTGGTGTGGGAGTCGGGCCATACGCCTTGCTCGGCGATCGCCGTGTGCAGGGGGCTTAGCGGGCGGGGCCGACCGGCCTGCAGAACGTGCGGCGTGGTGGTGATGGGCTGGTGGTCGGGGGTTAGGTCCGCGAGGCGGGCCAGGGCGCGGGTGACGAGGTCGGCCGCTGATCGGGTGGTCACCGCCTGGTAGGCCTCGGGTAGCGGGGTGGTCAGGCGGCGGAATCCGCCGTCTTTGCAGGGCGAGCCGGGGGCGGTGAGGCAGCCCTCGTCGGGGTTGACCGTGGGGCTGATGTCGAGAGTGGGCCAGAGGCGGCGGCAGGCGGTGACGAGTTGGCGGACTTGATCGAGGGTGATGGGGACTGCGAGGGGGATCCAGACGTGGCGGCCGCCGCTGGCGGCGACGTCGCAGATGGGTCGGCCGCCGAGCTGCCGGAAGAACTGTGCGGCGTCGTTGGCGTGGGCGGCGACAGTGGCGGCGTCGTGGCCCTTGGGGTCGAAGTCGAGGCCGAGAGCCCAGCCCACTCCCCCGCTGTAGAGCCGGAGGGCTGCGGGCCGGTCGGGCAGGGTCGGGGTGAGTCGCTGGTCGCGCGGATAGACGTGCCGGCGTTGTGTGCGCGAGTAGCGGCGCAGGCGCATGTAGGGGCTGCGGGTGAGGTGGGGCGCGAGGGCTCGCCAGGTGTGCTCCGCGACCTGACGCGGGTCACACTCCGCCGGGCTTCCTAGTCTGCTAGGAGGAATGGTCGGGGGCGGTGATGCCGAGGGCATCGCCGGGTGGTCGGCTCCCGCCGGCGTGAGGCCGGGGAGAGGGGTCTGGACCGCGGGCACGCGGTGACACGCCGGGCCGATTTCGGACAGGCTGATGCGTGCCAGCGGGGCAGGTGCTACCGTCATGGCAGCGACGCCTCCACAGGCATAGCGCAACTCGGTTCGGGACCTCCGGCGGCGGGCAACCACAAGGAATCTCGGACTGAGTGCTGGTCTTCAGTTGTGAGGTGGCCGAGCTGCGACCCTCGGCCTTACCTCGCTAGTGCGCCCCGGTTCCGTACCGGGGCGTTCTTCATGTCAGCGTCTGGCGAGATCCTTTCCGTGGTGTAGGCGTTCGTCAGGCGGCGTAGGACGCGCGGTGAGGCAGGTCGACCAGGGACGCCTGTTCGGTGGGCCGGGTGGCCCAGACGGGTAGGCCGTCCTCGTCGACGGGCATCCGGGCGAGCAGTTCGTTGATCACTGCCGATGCGCTGGTGCCCATCGCCTTCATCGCCTGGTTGAGCTTGGCGGCGTTGGCCGGTTCGATCGTCGGGTTCGGCCGCCAGGTGCCACCGGATGAGGCGTCGTACTGCGGCGGGTTGCCCTTCTGCGGGGCTCCGAGGCGTGCTCCTCTGCGCTGTGGCATGTGATGATCCAACCATGCCGGACCCGGTACGTACCACAATTCCTCCGGCGTGTTTTCGGCGTGTGTGGAAGCGTTTTTCGTCGGATTTCTAAGGCTGTCTAGGGCGGCTGGGTGGTCCGTCTTCAGTAGACGGATATGTGGACGTGGTTGGTGTGTTCTCCGCTCGGTCCGGTGCCGCCGAAGGGATTGGTGTAGGAGTGCCATCCCTCGGCGGGGGACCACACCTGCCGGTACCAGATGACGTACATGATCCCGAGTCGGTCGGCGTTGGCGACGGCCCACGCCGCCATGGCGTCGCCGCGTGCGCGCTGGGCTCCGGTGGCGGCACCTCCGGAGGTCATCATCCAGTCGCAGGCGCGGCCCTTGGGATGCTCGCCCGGGCCGGACGGTCTGAAGCAGCCGGGGTTGGCATAGCCGGCGCCCTTGGCCTGGGCGATGAGGTGGGCGGTTCGCGGGGTCAGGCAGCCCCGGTTGGTGGTGGGGTCGGGGCGCACGACGCAGCCCTCTTTGGGCCAGGTCCCGTCGGGGTTGCGGGGTGCGGGTGCCGCTGAGCCTGCGGTGATCTGGTCGCAGTCGAGCTCGGTGTCTGCGAGCTCACGCAGGGCCGCCAGGGCGGTAGCGGTGTGCTTGGCGTACGCGTCGGGATAGGCGCTGCGCTGGACGGTCTGGGCTGCCACGGTCAGCGGCAGGGTCTGCCAGTCCGGCACTTTGGACAGGGCGGTGTAGAAGGCCGTCGCCGCGTAGGTGGGGTCGTTGACCTGCTCACGGGTGCCCCAGCCGGGCGGAGTTTGCTGGAACAGCCCGCTGGATCCGTGGCGGTCCGGTGTGGGGTCGTTGCGCAAGCTGGATTCCTGGGCGGCCGTGGCGATGGCGATAGCCCAGGCTCGCGGCGGAAGCTGTCGCTGTTGGCCGATGGCGAGGATGGTTCGGGCGTGGCGTTGCTGCTCGGGGTCCAAGCGCCATGCGGTTCCCGTGGAGGTCAGGCAGTCCGTGGCGCTGGCGACGGCGGACTGCCTGGGAGTCGCTGCGGTGGTGGCGACGATGACACCGCCGAGCAGGAGGACGACGCCGGCACCGGCGGCGGCGAGCCGGCTCATCGGTTTATCGCCATCCACGAACGTTGCAAGCCTCTGTAGCATATCTTCTCCATCCTGTCAATAGGCCGGTTCGTGATTCCGGGCGCTTCCGGGCTGTTGGTCTTCCAGCGCCGTGGCGACGGACCGCTCGGGGTGCAGCCGCCGGGTCGTGTCACTCGCCGCATAAGTTGGTACCGTACTCCATGTTGAACGGGGGAGAAGATACCGTGACCGAGGGTCAAAGTCGCGATGTGCTGTTTCCGGGAGCGGAGCGAGCACGCGCGTACGGAGCGCCGCCGTCACCGCCGAGCGTGCGAGACACCTCGTCGGAGGCGCAGGCGCAGATACCGCCGCCACCGGTGGTGCCCGCCGCTGACCAGGAGGTTGTCGGGCCGGCGGGCGACCGGAAGCACCGGTCGCAGGGCAGCACGGATCGCGACGGTGAGCGCGGTCGACGGCTGGTGGATGCCGCGGGCGGGGTGGTCGCGGCAGCCGAATGGGGGTGGCGGGGGCGCCTGAACAGGTGGACGTTCGGCATGGCCAGGGTGCCTGCTACTCGGGAGGAGCGGGCCTATCGGGTGGGCCAGGTGCAAGTCCTCCGGGCGTTCGCCGCGCCGCAGCAGGTGGTGGTCGCCAATCCCAAGGGGGGTGCGGGCAAGACGCCGGTCACGCTGGGCTTGGCCGCCACGTTGGGATGGTTCCGGGGCGGTTACACCTTGGCCTGGGACAACAACGAGACGCGCGGCACCCTGGGGCTGCGGGCGGAGGAGGCAGTGCACGAGAGGAACGTCGTGGACCTGCTCAAGTCCATCGACGGCTTCCTGAACGCTCGTGCCAGCGTCGGGCACCTCGGCGGTTTCGTTCGTCCGCAGAGCGCGCATTTCGATGTGCTCGCTAGCGATGATGTGCCCGGACGAATGGACGTCATCGACGCTGCCGGTTTCCATCAACTCGCTGATGTCCTTGGCCGCTTCTATCGGTTCATGGTTATCGATACGGGCAACAATGTGAGGGCCGCGAATTGGTGGGCGGCGACCTCATCGGCCGACTGTCTTGTGGTGCCGACGACGGTACGGGCGGATGTCGCGGAAACCGGTTTGTGGATGCTGCATCACCTCGCGCGTCTGGGTCGTACTGATTTGGTTCGCGGTGCGGTGGCGGTGGTGTCGTGCGCGGACCCGAAGGTGGACCACGGCTTGCTCACCGCCATCGTCGAGCGCTACCGCGAGGTGGTGCGGGAGGTGGTGGTGTTGCCGTTCGACCCACGGCTGAGCGCCGGCGACCGGGTGACGTACCGGGACTTGGGAGAACCGCTTCGTCGAGCGCTCCTGATGGCGGCCGTCGCAGTCGTTGACGCTCTGTCAGCAGCGCAGCAGCAGAAGGGGGCATGAGGGATGAGCGCACTGCGGACGGTCATCGAGTGGTGGGCGGCGGCGCCGACACCGACTCCGGCACCGGGGGGAGGCGGGGTCAAGAACCCGCTGGACGGGGTGACGCCGGACATGGGGGTGCTGGGTGGTCCCTTCACGGCTACCTGGGTGCGCGTCGCGGGTGCGATCTGGGCGCTGATGATCGCGGTGGTGGCCCTGTATGTCGGGGCGGGTTTTGTGTCCATGGCGCAGGCTCGCCAGCTGAACAACTCACACATGATGAGCGAGGCAACGAGCAGCGTGAAGCTGCGCTTGGCGGCGCTGGGGGGCGTGGTGCTGCTGCCGTTGATCGTCGGCGCAGTGATCGCCGCGGTGGGGTAGTCGTGACGCGTCGGGGTGGGTTGGCGGTCGCGGTGGCCGTGATCGCCGCGGTGGCGGTGGCGTGGCTCGTGCCGACCGGCCGAACAGTGATGCCGGCGGCATCACCCCCGACCCTGCCATCGGGTTGGAGTGTGCAGCACCCACCGGTAGTAGGGCTGCCGCGATCCGAAGTAATACCGGGGGAGGGCGCCGCGCGGGTCAGCGAGGGCGTGCCGGTCGGGTACGCGCGTACTGAGCAGGGAGCGGTGCAGGCGGCGACGGCATGGCTGGCGTTGGTTGAAGGCGCGGCGGGTCTGGATGCCTCCCGACGCGAGGCGTTGCTCTCCGGGATCGGCGGCGGCGAGTTCGTCCAGGCGGCGCAGGCACGGCTAACGGCGCGGGCTCTGGTGCTTGGGCTGGATGACCGCGGGCTCTCCGCTCGGGGGCCGGTGATGGCGGTGGTGTGGCTGGATCGCGGTGCGTATCGGGTGGCCCGCTTCTCATCCGTATCGGCTGAGATCGACATCTGGTACGCGTACACGCTAGGTGTACGGGTGGCTGGCGAGCCGGCGGCACCGCTGCGGTGGCATCGCGCGAAGGTGCAGCTGCGGTGGGCGGCAGCGGAGGGGGACTGGCGTCTGGTGTCGGACCTGGTGATCGAGGACGGGCCTGACCCGGGTGTACCGGAGCCGTCCGCAGTGGACAAGGCAGATGCCCTGACCGGCATCGGTCAAGGGTGGCGGCTGTATGCGACGTCATTGGACTGAGGAGAACTGACGTGAGCAACAAGGATCAGGCCGCGGGTACGGCAGGGGAATGGGGACGTGCGGGTTGGTCTCGCCGATCCCTGCTCCTGGTGGCGGTGGTCGCTGCGCTGGCTGTTGCCGGTGCCATCGTGGCCTTGACTCGCGGTGGGGACGAGAGCCCCGCTCCAGCTACGAGCGCCACACCGCCGGCCGGTGAGCTTGGTTTACGCTCGGATGTGCCCGCTTGCTCGGGTGGCGCCGAACCGGCGCAGGCGGTTGTAGCGACCCTGACCACCGCAGCGACCCCGGAGGGCGCGGCGGAAACGGCCGCCGCGGTGGTGCGGTGGACAGAGAGCACCGTGTTCGCCCAGCCGGGGGCGGTAGACATGGTGCGTCGGGTAGGCAACGACTTCGGATCGCCGGAGCTGATAGCCCTCCAGCAGGGGCAGGCACCCTACCTGTCGCGGATGACGGTCAGTCACCCGCAGCCGTCACGTGGCGCCTTCCGAGTGATGGGGGACGGGACTAGCGCCACGGTGACCGTGCTGCTGCCAGTGCGGTGGTCCACGGGTGCTGCGGTGCACGACGACTGGCGGGCTGTCGACGTCCGCCTGGACCGGCTGGCGGATCGGTGGGCGGTGGTGTCGGCGGCGAGCAGTGAACTCCCCGACGGAGTGAAGCCCTTGCAGGGCGCGGCGGTCACCGATCAGGACTGGTCCCGCTACGGGTCGGCGCTGAGCGCCAACGGATTCCGCAGGTACGCCAGTGGCGACTGCTGACAACCTCCGCAAGGCCGGTCGGTGGGCGGCGCGGTGTCTGGTGATCGTGGTGGCGTGCCTGGCGGTGATGCCGGCGGCATCACCAGCATCGGCGGACCCGGCCGAAGACCAGGCAGCGGCGGAGGTCGCGGCAGGGCGGTGCGCGAAGGTGCGCGAGGACCTGATGATCCCCCGGCCGTTCGTGCAGGTCTGCGAGTCCCGCTTGGTCGACGCTCTCAAGGAGGGCGCGGCGTCGACCGGAGACGCGGTCGAGCGAATCTGTGAGTGGTTGCCTGATCTGCCGCTGGTGGGCGATGTCTGCAGTCGGGTGAAGCAGCTCATGGCGGGCATCGCCGAGGAGTACCAGCAGCGACTCGCGACGCTGAAGGCAGGCGTCGACTTCGCTCAGGATCCCTGGGGCCAGGCCATGAAACGGGTGGCGGATCACCTGGGCACGTCGCTGAGTGACCTGCTGACCCGGGTAGTGACGAACCTGGCGCATCTGACCGCGCCAGATGTGCGGTCAGAGGCGTTCGTCCAGTCATATGCGGCGGGCTCCGGGATCGCCATGTTCGTCCTGGCGGCGATGCTCGCGCGGGTCTTCTACAAAGCCGGGTCGGGCGAAATGACGGGCGAGGAGCTGGCTGATTCAGTGTGGCGGCGACTGCCGTGGGCGATGGTCCTAGTGCTGTTCGGGCCGGGCCTGGGTTACCTGCTGGTGCAGCTGTCCAACGGCGCGACGGCCAGCATCATGGGCTATTTCGCCACGGATGTGGCATCGCTGGCGGCGAAGCTGAATCAGATGGCGGTGCCGGCCAACATAGGGCTGATCCCGGGCGGCCCTTTGATCGTGATTCTCATCATGGTGGCCGCGCTGGTAGGGGCGTTCGCGCTGCTGGTGGGTCTGCTCGTGCAGCTGCTGACCCTGTACCTCACCGGCGCAGTCATGGCGATCGCGTTCGTTCTGGCGATCGACCCGGCGACTCGGCCCCAGGCGCAGAAGCTGCCGGCCCTGTGGTTGTGGTTGCTGGCTGGCCGACCCCTGGTGTTCTTCATGCTGGGTGTGGTGGCCAAGTACGGTGACAACTCTTTCAGCGTGGCGGCCATCCAGGACGACGGGATGCGGGCGCTGGTATCGGCGCTGGTAGCGGCATTGATGCTGCTGTTCGTCGGGTTCGCGCCGTGGGCGGTGGTGAAGTTCGCGCCAGTGTTGCCCGGTGGCGGCGCGGAGCGAATAGCCCGATCAAAGCGGTCATCGAACAGCGCGTTCAGCGGGGTTGCCAGCTCGGCGATGATGCAGATGGCGTATCGACGGATGTCCTCCGGTCCATCGTCCGACTCTGGTGGAGGGGGCGGAGGCGGTCCTCGCCCCGCCGATGGTGGTCAGAACGGGTCCGGGTCACGCTCGCCGCAGCATCAAGGCGCCACTGCGCAGTCGTCGACGCAGCCGCGCTCCGCGTCCAGCCGCGCAGGGCAGGGCAGCGGTGGGGGCCAGGCTGAGGCGGCACCTTCGCGGTCCACCGCGGGGACCTCGGCATCGTCTGGCAGCGCGGGGTCGTCGGCCGCTGGTTCGTCGGCCGTGTCGGGCAGTGGCGCGTCCGCCGGCGGCAGTGCGTCTGCCGGCGGTGGTGCGTCCGCTGGCGGTGGGGCAGGTGCCGGGGCGGGCGCGGCCGGGGGAGCGGGCGCGGCGGCTGGTGCCGGCGCGACCGTGGCCACCGGAGGTGTGGCCGCAGGGGCTCTGCTCGCCGCGCAGGCCGCCGCAGCCACTAAGCAGAAGATCGACGATGCTGCGCATCGCGCAGGCGACGTGGTGGGAGATTAGCCAGTGAGTGACGCACCGGTTCGCACCTCCCGGCTCGGCGGAGAGATCCGGGCGCGTGGATTCCTTGGGGGCGCCCGCAGTCGTACCGGCAACATCGTGGTCAGCGTCTGTCTCGGCGCCGGTCTCCTCATCGCAGTGAGCGTCGGCGGGCTCGGCGGACTGGCGTCCGGAGCAGCGATCTTCTGCGGCGGATATGTGCTGACCCGACAGAGCCACCTCACCGGCCGGTCACCGGGCACAGAGATGGTGTTGCGCGGGTGGTGGGAGCTGCGTCGTCGACGGGGTGAGACAGAGCTGACTCCTGTCCACCTAGCCGAGCCAATCCCCGTGCCGACGACGAAAGCTGACCGGCGAGCGGCCGGTCGATGGGCACGGCGAACCCGAGACGAGGCACCAGGGCTGGAAGGGCTGACGTGGCTGTCCGGGCCGGATGATGCGGCGGTGCTCCTGCATCGGTCCCCCGGCGAGCAGTCCTACCTGTCGGTGGCCATCGAGGTCGACGGCCAGCCCCCGGGGCTGCGCGCCCAAAGCGACTACGACCGGGCCGCAGCAGCGTACGGGCACCTGCTGGCCCGGTTGGCACGCGACGAAGGCTTGATCTCTGGCATCCAGTCGGTCACCCGCATCATGCCCACCGACTCCGCCGTGCACGAGCGGTGGGCGGCCGACCACGTGGACCCGCTGGCGCCGGCGACGCTGATCCAGTCCTATGCCGAGCTGGTACGGATGACCGCTGGCGCGACCGAGATGATGCGCCACTACCTCGTGCTGCGGCTACCGGTCACCGCGGTGTTCGCGCGGGCCGCCGCTGCCCACGGGGAGGGGGAAGCGGGGTGGGCACAGCTGGCGGTGGAGCAGGCGCACTGGGTGTCGACGCTGGCACGTCGAGCGGATCTGCGCAATCCGCGGCTGGTGAGCACCCACCGCCTCGCGGCGCTGCTGCGCCATCTGCAAAACCCGCAGTACCCCGTCGATCAGACGGTCGACGTCACCTCCGGCACCTGGCTTCGATCGCGCCGCACGTTGCGGCACGCCGCAGTGGTGGATGAGGCCTGGTGGCACCGCGTCGCGGCCATCCCCGCGTCTGCGGTGACACCCGAGCCGGTACACACCCGGTGGATCGCTCCACTGTTGCACGGCATCACCCAGCCGGTTATCCGCACGATCAGCCTGCTTGTCGAGGTGCAGCCGGCGGCGAAGGCACGCCGCCGGGCCCGCGAGGACGTCACTGTGGATCGAGGCATCCGCGACGCCGCGCTGCACCGAGGCGCGGTCGACGACGGCACCCAGGCGGTGCAGCTGTCCGCGTCGGCACAACGTCTAGCGGATCTGCAACCCGGCTCGGGTATACACGGAGCGCGTTGGACGGGATATATGTGCGTGTCCGCCGCAAGTGAGGACGAGGTGATGCGCGCCTCGACCGCGCTGGCCGACGCCGCCGGCGAGTGCGGGATCAGCCACCTCGACTGGCTCGACACACGCCACGACACGGCCATGCCAGCGACTTGGCCAGTCTGGCGAGGCATGGAGGCGCAACCGTGACCCGCTCTGCTCAGCCCTCGAACGCCGAGGCTCCCCGCCAACCAGTGATGCCGCCGGCATCACCTCCTGCCCCTCGGCCCATGGCCGCGGTGCCCCCGGCTCCGGTGCCGCCGCCCCCACCCCTGCCGGCGCCGCCCCGGGTGATGCCGGCGGCATCACCCGGGGCGGCGGCTCCAGATGCTGAAACCGATTCGACGGCCGCCGAGAACATGCTAGCTCCGGCTCCGTGGCGGTGGCGTCGCTCCCCGTTGCTCGGCAGGTTCGGCGTCTACGCGCCCCGCGTCCCGGGAATCTTGAGCACCACCCGGCAGAGCGAGGTGCTGTGCACGGCAATTTCCGCGCCGCCTACCCACACCGACGGCATCCTCAACGGCATCGATCTGGTGACCGGCCAGCCTATCCACCACGATCCGTTCACCGCCTACCAGCGCAAGACGGTGAGCTCACCCAACGTCGTGGTGCTGGGCGACGTCGGCAAGGGCAAGTCCGCGCTCATCAAGACCGTATACGTCTACCGGCCGTTAGCCTTTCGGAATCGGCGCACCGTGGTGGCAGACCGCAAAGATCAGGGCGGGGAGGGCGAGTACAGCGAGCTGTGCCGGCAGCTAGGTGGCCAGCCCATCCGGTTCCAGGTGGGTGCGGGTGGCAGCAGGATCAACCTCCTGGACCCGGTGATCGGGGTGTCCGCCGAGAGCGCTACTCAGCTTGCCGGCCAGCTGCAACTGCTCCGCGCGGTGGTCCACGCCGCTTCAGGTGCCGAACCTGACTCGTGGCAGGGCGCGGCGCTGCGCACCGCCCACATTCGAGCGCTGTCCGAGGCGGAGGCGGCCGGCCGCATCGCGGTCGTTGACGACGTCATCGCCGCGCTGCGGTTGGCGCCTCCGACGGAGATGTTCGGGGACGTGGCCACGAGCGCGGCCCGCGACCGGTTCGCGGAGGCCGCACTGGGTCTCGCATTCGATCTGGAGAGGGTCTGCGGTGACGACCTCGCCGGCTTGTTCGACGGCCCCACGAGCCGGGACGTAGGCCTCGCCGACCGCCTCACCAGCTTCGATCTGTCGCAGCTGCCCACGGAGGGTCCTGCGATTCCGCTTGTCATGACCGTGCTCAACACCTGGCTGACCAACTTGCTACGGCGTCGGCGAGGGTGGCAGACCACGTTCGTCGCCGAGGAGGGCTGGCACCTCGCCGAAGGAGTCGGCGCTCGCCTGTTCCAGCGCAACAGCAAGCTGGCCCGAGGCATCGGCCTGGCTAATGTCGTTGCGCTGCACCACCTGGCTGACATTCCGGAGGATTCACCCGCTGTCGCCATGCTCAAGGAAGCCGAGACGGTGTACATGTACGCCCAGGCGCGTGAGGACGACGCGTCACGGTGCGTGCGCCTGTACTCCCTGCCGCCGCATCTCCTGGGCGATCTGATGACACTCCAGCAGGGGGTCTGCCTTCTGCGGATCGGGGCTGGCGCCCCGCTGCTGATGCAGCACCTCCGGTCGTCAACGGAGGTCGCCTTGACGGATACCGACGCGGCCATGACCGGCACCATCGAGGGGGGTGCCCGCTGATGCCGGCGGCATCACCGTCCGGCCAGGGAGCCGGACCGTGGTTCGGGGTAATGACGTCCTTGGCCAGCGCTCTCGCCGCCTGGCACAGCGCGGTGTGGCTGGCAGGTCTACTCACCGGCGCGTCTGCGCGTCCAAGCCTCGGCGACACTTTGGAAGCGTTCATGCGATCCCCGGCGAACCCGGCCTCCGGCTACGTCGGGGGGCAGGTCGCCCCAGCGGCACTGATCTGGGCACTGTTCATCGTGGAACTGGCGGCGGTGGCCGCCGTCGCGGTGGCATGGACGACGCGACGCAGCCGCCGTCAGCGCGACGGGCTGGCCCGGCACCGGCAATGGGCTCCGTTCCTGGGCAAGCGTGCCGCCCGCCGGTCGGCGGCGCAGACCCGCCCAGGCCTGCTCGATCGACGCAACGCCCCCATGGAAGAGGTGGCCATCCCACTGGCACGGTCGGTGGGGGAGGGCCGGCGACTGTACGTACGTCACGAGGACTCGATCGCGGTGATGGCACCACCACGTGCATTCAAGACCGCCGGTGTGCTGTCGGATCTCGTGCGGACCGCGCCGGGCCCCTGCGTCGCCGGATCCAGCAAGGGCGACTTGCTGTCGATCACCTACCTCTCTCGCAAGGCTCGCGGCACGGTGTACGTCTTCGACCCAGGAGACGTGATCGGCTGGCCGACGCCTCTGCGGTGGTCGCCGGTGCGGGGATGCGAGCAGCCACGAGTAGCGATCTCGACTGCGGAGGCGTTCGCGGCCGCGACGCCTGACGACGCGAACACCACCAACTCGAAGTTCTTCGTCAAGCAGGCCCGAGACGTCTTGCGGTGCCTGCTGCACGCCGCTGCCCTCGATAGCCGCGACATGGGCAGCGTGGTGGAGTGGGCGCTGCGGATGGACAGCCCCAGTCTGCCGGCCCGGGAGATCCTGCGCAGCCACCCCAACGCTGCGCCAGGATGGGCCACGGCACTGGAGGAAGCCACCTCGGGCGACCGCGGCACCGGGCCGCTGGACTCGACCAAGAAGACCCTGGCGGACATGCTCAGCATGTTCGCCGACCCCGCGGTGCTTCAAGCGTGCCGGCCGGCGGCGCAGGACGCGTTCGACATCGGCCGGTTCCTCGATTCCACCGACACGGTGTACGTGATGAGCGGCGACAACGACACAGTCGCGCCGCTGGTCACCGCATTCGTCAACGAGATCCTGCGCCAGGCGAGAGCAGCCGCCGAGCGGCGGTGGCCCGCCCGACTCGATCCACCGCTGCGGTGCGTCATCGATGAGGTTGGCAATGTGGCCCCGCTACCCCGCTTGGGAAGCCTTATGTCCCGCCTCGGCGGGCAAGGCACCACCCTCGCCATCGGCGGACAAGGACTCGGGCAGGCACGGGACCGGTGGGGTGAGGCTGGGGCGGCCGAAGTATTCGGGTCCGCGACGGCGAAGATCGTCATGGGTGGCACCAGCGAGCCTGACCTGCTGAGCATGATGAGCTCACTGGCCGGGGTTATGGAGGTGCCGGTGAACTCCACCACGGTGGCGCGAGGTGAGGTGTCGAGAACCGCCAGCGATCGTGAGCGACCGATCCTGCACCCACACCAGATCCGGGAACTCGCGCCATCGCAGGGCCTGTTGATCTATCGGCAAGCCCCGCCTGTGGTTGTGGAGTTCCAGCCGTACTGGGAGGGCCCGTGGGCGGAGGAAGCCGCCCAGAGTGCGGAGGCCGTGGCGCGGCTGACTGGACGGCTGACGTGAGCGAGGATGAGGACCTGCTGGATGACGGTGATCTTCTGTTGGAGATCGGCCAGGCCGTCGCGGCGGTGGACAATCGTCTCGTCGCAGTGGAGAACGCTGTCCTCGCCAGGCCCGGGCGGAGGGCTCGGCGACTCGGTTCGCGTCCACCGACGGTATGGGCACCGGCGTTGAGACGGGGCGGCACGGCAGGGCGGCGTGATGCCGACGGCATCACTTTCTCGATCTGGTCGTTCGATCACCTTGCGCCCGCTGACCAGGCGACCGCGCTGACCCGCGTGCGAGGCTTCGTCGACTGGCTCAATGAAGCCTACGAGTTGACGGCGTCAACCTACGGTATCGCTGCCTGTTGGTATCGCCATCCCGGGGTGATTCGGGAGCTGTGGGCTCTGCTCGGTTCGTACCAGCACGACTTTGGCGCGGATCGGGTGTCGCCCCGCCGAAGCCGCGACGGACCCGCATACTGGCATGATCGTCTCCTGTGGCCGACGCTGCGCCGGCTACGAGAGGAACACGGCCTGCGGGAGTGCATAGCCTCTGGACACACCCCCCGCGTCGTGGGTGCCACCCTGGTCACTGATGATGGATTCGCGGACGAGGTCGAACGGCTACAGGGAAGGGACGAATGATCACCGCGACGGTAGGGGTCGTCAGGGCCGGCCTGCACAAGTACCTTGACTCCTGGCGGTCGGGCGAGGCCGTGGACGTCGTATACCTCGGCCTCTACGGCACCAACGAGGCGGTGCTGGCGCCGTTGGCGGTGTGGAACGGTCTGATCCAGCGGCTAGCGCGGGAGATGGACAAGCAGGCGGCGGCTGGGGTCCGTGAGCGCCTGGACCACGTCGCAGGTCCTCAGCCCACCACGATCCTGGAACTCGCGCGGCTAACGGGGGTGGCTGAGCTACCCGTTCAGGTGCTCCAGAAGCGGGGCATGCCCCGCGGAAGCGCTGACCTCGCCGCGTGGACACCTGCTCTGTCCGACATGAAGGCGCTCGGCGAGTATGGGGAGGCCACCGCTGCGGCGGCCTTACGTCACATCGGCGACATCGTTCTCGACCGCGCCCCCTATCAGCCGTCGGCCGCTGGTGACGGTATCCGGATCACTGTGATCGACGTCGACGGCTTTCACGGCGTGGTGATCACGTACCGTCCTGCTCCCCAGGGACGCCGGCCCCACGGTCGTCGAGGGCTCACGAACCGACCGGTGGTAGAGCTGCTCGCGGTGGACGTCATGCGTTGGCACAACGAGGGATAGCCGCTTCCGTTCGCCGGCCAGGTTGCCGCAGGCCATCGCCGCCGTCCCTGCCCGCAGCGCCCCGCGCGCTCCGGGCAGAAGTTCCGGGACGTGTGGTCACGGGGCTACGGGTGCCGAGGCATGCAGGCCAGGATCACGCGGCGGTGGTGAGGCGTAGTAGCGGCCCCAACTGGGGTCCTGTGGCGTCATGGGGTAGCTGTTGAGCCACGACCAGTCCCCATAGACCGGCCGGCCTGCGGCCTCCTCCCGGGCGGTGAACCGCGCGAAGGTGATGCTCTCCCTGTGGTGATCGGTGATGCGGACCCCGGCAGCGTGGAAGCTCCACAGAACCGCTTCGTTGAGCACGAGTAGCGCCTTATCCCGCCACAGCCGGTCCCGCCGCACGTCGAGGCCCAGCCCGCGCGCCACAGCGGGCAACTGGTTGTAGCGCGTCGGGTCGGCGAGGTTCCTGCTGGCGATTTCAGAGGCCATGTAGCTGCCGCTGAAGGCACAGGGATAGATGACTCCTCCCACCCGTAAGGTCATGTCGCTGATCGCGGGCAGCGCCGGCCACCGCAGCCCCAGCAGCGCGAACCAGGGATGCTGCGGGTGACGAAGTTCCACCTCCAGGACGCTGGAGGCGGGTACAGGAAACAGCGCTGGGCCGATGTCGAGGCCGTCGATGATCCAGGGGAGCACGTCGAACCGTGTTCGGTTCGACGGTCCTCGCCATCCCAGTTGCAGGGCCTGGTCGGTGAGTCGAGTCTGAGCGGGATCTCCGGTCACGTTGCCGTGGGCGTCGGTCCATCCCGCGTACCGGATCAGCTGCGGGTTGCGGATCCGTACGGCAGGCTCGCCAGTCGATGCAGGCGCGAAGATCGAGATCATCGGGACGATGGCGCCGCCGTTGGTGGAGAAGTTCAGGTGATTCTCAAGCTCGGTACGGATCTGGTGAGCCCGGTTGCACCCGCGAAGGTCGCGTACGTGCAGGGCGCTCCACCGGGCACGCCCGATGCACCGTTCCGCGTTTCGCCACGCCAGTCTCGCTCCGAAAGCCAGCTCATCGGCGGTCTGCCACCACGTCCCGCTCGCCTCTACCTCCCGTCGCATCCGTGTCAGGCGGCTCCGCAAGCCAGCGCGCTCGGTCTCGTGGAAGTATCGCGTGAGAAATGCCTGCGCGTCAGTGAGAAGGGTGGCCGGATCAGAGTCCTGGCTACCAGGCGCGGCGTTGGACGTCTCATCGCGGGAACTGGGCCGATGGGCCGGGCAGCCATGGCTGACGCCAGCCTGGGACGAGGGAGCCCCCGCTGCGGCTTCCGTGGGATGACTCGCCTGCTCATCTGGCCGTGAGGCCGCCGCCATCACCGGCAGGCCGCTGTCGGTCATGCCATAACCCCCACTCTTGGTGCCGTTACCAGTTCGGCCGCCACCCGCGAGCAGGGCGACGGGTGTTGCAACCTTGGGATCTTTCGGTGGCCGCCTCACCGGGCCTGCCGCTCCCGCTCGACGGTGGTCACCGGCACGGTGAAGGTGACCAGGGCGCCGTCCCGATCGATCAGGGTCGGGCGATCGAGCCGCTTCAGGGTGCGCAGCATCGGCGTGTTCTCCGCGTGAATGTGCAGCACGAGGGCGGCGTATCCGCTGACGCGGGCATGCCTGAGTAGACCGAACAGCAGGGCCGAGCCGAGTCCTCGTCGCTGCCAGTCGTCCCTCACCAACAGCGCAGCCTCGGCTTGCACTCCCTCTGCGATTAGGTTGGCCATCGCCACCACAGCCGGCGGCCCGTCAGAGCAGGTAGCGGCAAGCAGGGTCACCCCGCCGGGCGGCTCCAGCAGTCGGGCGAGGCGGGTTGGCGAGGGCACCGCGCCGCCCAAGTAGCGTCGGTATCGGCTGCGCGCTGAGCACGCCTCGTGAAGTTCGACCACGGCTGGCAGATCGCTGGCGCTGGCCGCATACACCGTCAACTCAGCGCCCTCGGGCAGGGCAACAGTCGTGCGGGCGACCAGATTAGCCACGACGACCGCCGACAGGTCGACCAGTTATAGCGCCGGTGCGTCCGCGGCGCGAGGCGCCCGACGACCAGGTACCGCGCAGGCTGAGGCAACGTGCAGTGGCCGGCGATGGGGTCGACCCAGCACTGCCTCCAATTGGTCGCTCGATGCCTGGTGATGCCGGCGGCATCACCGGCCCGACAGCCCTCATCGTGTTGACATCCCTCACCTCAGTACCGTATTCATGTTTCAGACACGATTACCGTACCGAACTCCGGGCCGAATATCAGCAGTGACGGGGGTCCAACTTGATGGCGCAGCAGGGCTCTGTGACCAGTGGGGCAGAGCAGCTACGCCGGCCGGCGCCGAGGTCAGTGTGGGGTGCCTCGGTGGTGTGCTGCGCCGGTTCCACGCTGTTCGCCGCCGGGGCTGTACATCTGGCCGCTGGTTGGGATGCCGGCACGCCGCCTGGCTCGGTGGCTGTGGATGCCGGCGTGATCGTGATCCTGCTGGGTCTGGCCTTCGTCTCGGTACTGGCGGGGATGTCCCTTCCCGCGTCGGGGAGCCTGACCGGCCTACGAGCAGTGGCCGGCGGAGCGCTGGCGATGGCGGCCGTGCTGCCTTTCCTGATAGTCGACCGGATGGCGGCGGGCCCGCGCGGTGCGGTAGGGGCAGCGGTCCTGGGCTACGGCCTTCTGTTGCTGTGGGTGCCCGGCCGTGGCCGAGCCCGGCAGTGGCTGACGCGGCGTAGGGAGATCACCGCGTCTGAGGCTGGCGAGGACCGGCGGCCCCTCGCCCAGGCTCCATGGTTTTGACCGGCGAATCGCGTATTTGTCCGACGCCGAAGACAACGGGGGAACTGATGATGGCACGGCAGGGTTCCGACAGCGGGGGTGTCTCCACGGCACCGCGCCCACCCAGCAGCCCGGCCGGCGAGGACCTGGGCCCCGCTACCAGGCTGGCGGATGATCGCGCGGGCGCGTCGGAGCCCTTAGACGCCTACGCCCGGTACATGCGGGTGGATGAATTGCTGGGCCTTCAGGTGCCGGCTTCCGATCGTGCTCATCGTGATGAGCTGCTGTTTCAGGTGGCACACCAGAGCACCGAGCTGTGGTTGCGCGTGGCGGTGGAGGCCTCGCAGGAGGCTGTGTGGCAGATGCGCTCGGGCGAGGTGGGCCCGGGTGAGTTGCTCATCCACCAGGCGGCCGACGCGATCCGGACGGTGACAGGCCAGCTCGACATGTTCGCGCACCTCTCGCCGACGGCGTTCGCCGTCATGCGGCCTCGGCTCGGCACGGGGTCGGGTGCGCAGTCGCCCGGCTGGGTGAGCGTCGGGCGGGTCGGGCGAGAGCTGGCGCAGGCCTTCGACCAGCTGTGTGCAGAGCGGGGTGTGTCGGTGGCCGAGCTGTATCGGTGGCGGGCTGACCAGCCGATCTATCGGCTCGCTGAGCGGATGCTGGATTGGGACGAAGCGGTGGCCCTGTGGCGGATGAGGCACTACCTCGTTGCAGCCCGGCTCGTCGGTGACGGTGCGGTGGGAACTCAGGGCACGCCGGTCGGTGTCCTCGCCAGACTGACCGCCCACAGGTACTTCCCCGGCCTGTGGGCGGTCCGTACCGCCGTCGTTGTCGGCAGCCCGGCCTCGCTGGGAGGTACGGCGTGATGGCCCAGACCCCCATCGACTCCTCTGACCTTCGGCGTGAGCTGCCGTCGCTGATCGGGCGTGTGCACCTCGCGAGTTGCAGCCACGCGCCCCGGTCACCGGGGGTGGAGTCTTCCCTGTTGGCCATGCTCGCCGCCATGGAGAGCCCTGCTGTGACGTGGCAGGCGTGGGAGCACCAGGTGGAGCAGTTGCGTTACCGGGTAGCGGCGTTGCTGGGGGCACAGGAGCACCAGATCGCGCTGCTGGCCGACGCGTCGACGGCCGCCTACCAGGTAGCCTCCGCGCGGGGATGGACGGCACGGTCTCGGATCGTGACGTGCAGTGCCGAGTTCCCCGGGGTCGCCCACGCCTGGCTGGCGCAGCGTCGACGCGGAGCCGAGGTGGTCTTCGTCGGCGACCGAGACGGCAGGGTGTGTCTCACCGACTACTTGCGGGCGATCGACGGACGTACGGCCCTGGTGTCGGTCCCCGCGGTCACCTACACCCACGGCCACCGGTTGCCGGTACAGGACATCGTCGAGGCAGCGCACCGTGCTGGCGCCGAGGTGTTCGTCGACGCGTACCAGGCGCTCGGCGTGGAGCCGCTTGATGTTCGGCAGTGGGATTGCGACTACCTCGTGGCCGGTTTCGGCAAGTACGCCCTCGGACTTCCGGGCGTCGTCGCCCTGTACGAGCGGGCCGCCAGGGGCGGACGCACACCGGCGCTGACCGGCTGGCAAGGTCGCCGCGATCCCCACCGTTTCGACTCTCGCCTGATGGACTGGCCGGACGGCGCGCGCCGGTTTCAGGTCGGGACCCCAGCGGTCCCCTCGGTGTACGCGGCCAACGCAGCCCTGTCGATGGTCGCTGACCTGGACCTCGGACAGGTCCGCCGTCACGTGGCGCAGATGGTGCGGCTCGCACGCCAGTTGGTGACCTCCCAAGGACTGGTCGTGACGACGCCGCAGGAGCACGGCGCTCACCTGGCGGTCCTGCACCCCGCACCGGAAGCCGCCGCGCGGTGGCTGGCCGATCGGAACGTCGCAGTCGCGCCACGCGGCCGGCTCATCCGGCTCGCGATGCACGCCTTCACCACCACCGAGGACGTCGAGACGGCATGCCGGTTGCTGGGGGAGTTCTCGGACAGCCGCGCGGCCGATCGCAGGCGGACACGCCGGCAGGCGGCGGTGGCATGAACGGCGAGCACGCGGTGCAGCGGTGGCTGATGGGGGAGCGCTCCGGCAACGATTTCCCGTATCGGGAAGTGGTCGCCAGCGTGCAGGAGCGCGGGAAGCACTTTGTGGCGCCGCACATGCTGGAGGTCTTGAGGCAGGCAAGGGAAACGGCCAACTCCGTGGGCGGACCCGAGGCCGGTGGCCGTCTCCTGCGCTCGTTTCTGAACGTGCTCCTCGACAAGGCCGACGGCCGGTACGACTACCGCACCTATCTGGCGCTGGATCTGCTGCCTCTGCCGGACGCCGACCGCAGCGACCTGGTTGTTGATGCGGCGGCTGCGTTGCGATGCCGTGATCGGCTGGTCGTGGCATTGGTCGCTGATGTGTTGAGGTTCGAGGGCGCGGCTGCGGGAGGTCGCTGTCAGCCGTTGCCGGAACGTCGCCCCGTTTCCGCGCTGACGCGTAAGCGGCTAAGGCTCGGCATGCGTGTGATCCAGCCCGCGCTTGCCCGCCTCGGGTTGGAGCAGTGGAGCGCCGTTGAGGATGTCCGACCGGATGATCTGTGGCGTTCTGTCGAGGATTTCCTGGACGAGGACGAGCGCCAGGCGGTCGTTCTGTCGATGTTGCCGGTGTCTCGGGTTCACGACGAGTATCTGTTCCTACGGGTGCTCCAGTCGTGGGAAGCGACGTTCGCCCTGGTGGCGGTGGACCTGTGCGGGGTCATTCAGCTCCTCAGCGATGGGGCCTGCGTGCACGGTGGTGCGCGGTTGGATGCGGCCACCGGGATCCTGCGTGAAGGTGCACCGCTGTTCTCGTTGCTGGCCACCATGCAGGTGGAGGCGTTTCGTGACTTCCGCCGGTGGACCGAGGGTGCCAGTGCCATCCAGAGCTACAGCTACAAGCTGGTGGAGTCGCTGTGCCGCCGCCCGGAGCTGGCCCGGCTGCACTCGGTCGCCTACCAGTCCACGCCAGGGGTGCGGGTCCGGGCGCTATCCGGGCAGGCCACGGTCCAGTCCGAGGTGGACAAGCTGGAGCGAAGCCGATTCGCGGCGGTTGTCGAGGACCAGCTCGTCGAGAGCATGGCGTCCTTCTCGGCTGCGCTGACGGGGTGGCGCCGCACTCACTATTCCCTCGCGGTGCGGATGCTGGGCAACGAGGCGGGCACCGGCTCCACCTCTGGCACCGCCTACCTCAAAGAGGTCAAGGACATCCCCGTCTTCAATCGGGCATATCCGGCGCGGCCAGGAGGTGTGGCGTGAGCCGCAGTGATGCCGCCGGCATCACCGCCAACCCCTCACCAGCTCGCTCCGAAGTACATCCCGCTCGCCTGGGCCTGCTTCTGGGGACGATCTACGGGCCCGTGACGTTCGGGATCATCGCTGCGGCGGTCGCGGTGCCCTACATTCCGGAGGCCGCCGGTCCGGTCAGCACGGTGTGGCTGCTCTCGGGGTACGCCATCGCCCTCGGCGTCGGCACAGCCGTGTTCGGGCCGTTGACCGAACGATGGGGAACTCTGGCGTGCCTTCGCCTGGGCTCAGTGCTGATGCTCGCCGGAACGGCCGCGTGTCTGTTGTCGGCAACTCCCGGGGCTGCGGTGGCCGGTCGCGTGGTGCTGGCGCTCGGATCGTCCGCCGTGGTGACCGTGGTGCTCACCATTGCTGCTCACGTCGATGCGGCGCATCGCAGGCCGCTGGCGACGGCGCTGGGCGCGGTGATGACGGTGTTCCTGTCCATGGCGACGCTTGCAGGGGGCTTCGCCGCGGTGGTGCTGGGATGGCGCGCGGCCGTGGTGTTGCCTGTTCTGTCGGTGCTGGTCGTCCCGTGGGTTTCCCGGCGCCATCACCGGGACGGAAGGCCATCGAATGCCTTCGACGGCGTCGGAGCTGCGCTCCTGGCAGTTCTCGCGGCATGCACAGTCGGGCTGACGCAGATCACTCTGCTGAGGCCGACGACAGCAGTCGCGCTGTTGGGGGGAGCGGTCGCCAGCGGGATCGCCCTCTGGGTTCGGGCGCGGCATCGGTCAGACGCGTTCGTACCTGCCACGCTGGTACGGGAGGTCCAGTTCAGGCGGGTGTGCCTGCTGGCTGGCTGCATCTACGCTGCCCGGTTCTCCGTGGTGCTCGTCGCCGGACATCTGCTGGCCAACGACGGATGGACTCCGCTGTCCAGCGGGATGCTGCTGGTGCCCTGTGCCGTAGCAGGCGTGGTCCTGGCTCATTACCTGGATCGTCGGCGGATGCCGTCGTCGAGGGCCTTGCTGCTGGCTGCCGGGGCGCTGGTGTTCGTGGGGGTGACACCGTTAGCGCCGGCAGGCCCGCTGGTGATCATGTCGACGATCGCCTCGTCGGTGGTTTTCACCCTGGGACAACCGATGCTGACCGTCGCTCTGGCCACCTTGCGCACTGACCGGCGAGGAACTGCGGTCGGCTTGGCCTACTTCTCGGGATTCGCTGGTGGGGCCGGCGGCACAGCAGTCGTGGCGACGCTGATCCCAGCGATCGGGGCTGGGCCCTCGATCGCTGTCGTGGCGGTGGCGTGCCTGAGTGGTGCCGCCCTCGCGCTGACCCGCGGCTCGCGGGATCCCGCTGCCGACCGTCCAGGTGATGCCGCCGGCATCACCCCGGAGCTTAAGGAGGCTGTCCATTGACGGAGGGATCGCATGCTCGGGCGGGTACGCGACGCGCGCTCGGCGTCGCCGCCGCGGTAATCCTGGTGCTGGTCGCAGTGGCGATTCTGATGACGAGGGGAGGCGAGCGTGACGCGGGTTCTAAGAGCGAGGCACCCGCACGGCCGGCCGCAGGTGCTGAAGCGACTGCTTCGCCGAGTTCAGGGGTGACGCCGTGGCGGTACAGCTCGACGCTGCGCCCCTGTGACGCGTTCGCGGTTACGGCGTTGGAGGAGCTGTTCGGTACTACTGCCGATCCTCGACGGCACGTCACGGAGGGCCCTATCAAGGGGTGCGTCGTCGGCTTCGGCTCAAGCGGTGCGGCGAACCTCATGATCGAGGTGAACGACCACGCAGACGTGCAATTCCGCGGGCTGCGGATGGTAGCGGAGGAGGAGGCCCCACTCCGACAGGTGGCGAGCGGGTGCCAGGAGAGCTACGGCTACGTCGACAGCTTGCTCGGGCCCCGGTTGGCCTGTCTCGACGGCAACGTGTACCTGACTGTTGGCTGGACCGCCGATGCTCTGCCAACCGGTGGTGACGATCAGGCGATCATCGAGGCGCTCGGCGAGATGGCGCACGAGACGCTCATCAACCTACGCAGGACGTAGGAGCGACGACCTTTCCCACGCTGGCGCGATTGGGGTCGTCCGCCGGCGGGCCCGGCCTCTGAACCGCCCCAGAGGCCGGGCTTACCCCCAAGCAGGACGTAGACGCACCGCCTCAAGAGGCACTGCGGTCACGTTCATCCTGGGCGGTCCCTCTGACGACATTGGCGGTTGGTGAGCGGTGAGCATGATCTTGGATTTGACGAGCAACCAGGAGACGAACGGCAGTAGCTCTACCCGGATGGGAGCAGTAAGCCAGCAGGCGCCCGTCCGCCCCTCACCAGGCGCGTCGCCCTACGCGACGGGAGCTGTCGGGTGGGGGAGGGGGAAGGTGGCGGTCGTGACCGGCGCTAACGGTGGCACGGGGTATCACGTAGCTCGCCTGCTCGCCGCCTCCGGCGCGACCGTGATCATGGCTTGCCGGCACTACGGACGGATGGCCGCTGCGGCATCGGCCATCGAGGCGGTGCGGCCGAACGTGACCATCAGGCGAGTCCGCATGGATCTCGGCAACTTGGGGTCGGTACGCGATGCGGCCAGTCAGATCCTCGACGATCACGGACGGCTCGACATCCTCGTCAACAACGCCGGCCTGATGGGGGCACCCCGGTGGGACACCTTCGATGGCGTCGAGATGCACTTCGGAGTGAATCACCTCGGGCACTTCGCCTTCACTGGGCTACTGCTTCCGGCGCTGTTGGCATCGCCGGACGCACGGATTGTCACGGTGAGCAGCATGGCTCACCATGTCGCCCGGCTTGACCCGGCTGACTGGCCCAGTCCTCGGGTCTACAACCCGTACCGGGCCTACGCAGCGAGCAAGCTGGCCAACCTCTTGTTCTCCTACGAACTGCATCGGCGCCTCGCCGCCGTTGGAGTGCCTGGCCGGAGCATCGCCTGTCACCCGGGCTGGTCGGATACGCAACTCCTTGCGTCGGCCCGTCGCTACGGTGGCCGCAGCGCCGTGATCCTCGGGCTGCGGATGCTGGCGTCAGTCGTGGCACAGCCAGCGTGGGAGGGGGCACGGCCGATGCTCGCGGCTGCCACGCGCGATGTGCCATCTGGTTCTTACCTGGGTCCGAGCCGGTGGTGGCACACACGAGGACCTGCTGGTGCTGACCGCTCCAGTGACGCCTCGCACGACGAGGAAGCCGCACGACGGTTGTGGGACATCTCGACGGAGCTGACAGGGGTTGACCTTTCGACTGCATTGATGACCGCAGTCCCCGGTACCGGGTCAGCGCCTGGCGCAGGCGAGGATCGGAGAGTGCGATGACGGCCGGACCAGTTTCGAGTACGGTTCTGGCTCGCCGGCGGCTCGGGGTGGATCCGTCGCTTTCGGTCCCTCGTCACTCTGCGAGGGCAGGGGTGACGCCCCCCGCCGAAGGTCGGTCGGAGCACGGCCCAGGAGTCGAACTTGGGGATCCGCAGGCGGAGGTTGCGGCGTTGTTGCGAGCTTGGCGCCGACGGTTGCGCCCATCTGATCTCCCTTCCTTCAGCCAGTACCCACCCCGGCGTAAGCAGTCCGTCAGCCAGAACGACATCGCTCGTGTCGTCGGGAGCACCCCCTACTGGTACGGCGAGCTGGAACGCGGCCACAGCCGCGGCCGGCACACTGACGAGTACCTCGACAGGGTCGCTGCGGTGATGCGGCTCAGTGACTCCGAGCGGGAAGTTCTCTTCCTGGCGGCCGGACGACGGTCGATCGGCGGGGGAGCATCCCCGGCAGGGGCAACGATCAACCCGGCGGTACTGCGACTGGTAGATCGTCAGCCGCACCCGTGCCTCCTCATCGACAGCGCCTTCACCGTGCGCGCGTACAACGCCCGGGCAGAGGATTGGTTCCCTTGGCTGAAAGGTGACGAGCCCAATCTGATGCGGTGGGCGTTCACTGATCCCGCAGCTCGCCGGCAGCTGGAACGGTGGGATCGAGACTGGGCGCCTGGCTTCCTGGCGCAACTACGGCTGGCCTACATGCGCGAGCCGGACAACGCGGCGCTGACTCAGGTCATCCACGACGTCATGGCCGCCAGCGATCTGGCGCGGTGGCGCTGGCAGAACCGCCCCAGCGTTGATGACGCCGGCGTGTCCGTACGAAGTGTCCGAGTTGATGGCTCCGGCTCGCCGTTGAAGGTCGAGGTCGTTGCCTGTTCACCGCTAGGTTGCTCCGCCGCTAGCATGCTCATGTTGGTGCCAGTGGAATCTCCTCAACGTACGGGTGCCGCCGCAGCGTCGGCGCTAGGCACCCCGTCGTCGGCCGCCGCCCGAGGGTGCCTTGCCTGACCGGCGAGCGATGAAGGCAGGGGCTTCGCGGCCGGCAGAATAGGCCAGGTGATGCCGGCGGCATCACTCTCCCACGCCTTCGACGTGTCCTTGAATGCTCGACGGGACGGGTGGGCCTGGAGAGAATCGGCCAGAGGTGCCGACATGCCGACGATCAAGCCCACGATGACGACGCCGATGCCGCCCATTTGCGCAACGGGGGGTGCGGCGTGGTCCTGGACGGTCATGGTGATAACCGCAGCGAGCGGCACCAGGCCGACGGTCAGAGAGCCCCGCTCGACGGTCGCCAGTTGAATCCCGCGAAACCAGCACCAGAAGCCGACACCGGTCAGAGCGACGCCGAGGTAGGCGAGCACGAGCCATTCGGTGAGGCTGGGCAATCGCCACGAGGCTGGTTCACCGGCGACGAGCGCTGCCGTCGCCAGCATGGGCACGGCCAGGACGCAGCTGTACGCCGACAGCCTCACCGGTCCGATCCGGGGCAGGAGCCTGGCTGCGATGAGCGCAAAGGCGACATCGCCGAGGAGCGCTCCGACAGACGCGATCAGGCCAAGGGCGCTCGCTTGCCCCGTCCCGTGCACCAGCGTCGATCCTGCGACCACGATCCCTGCTGCGGCAAGAAGGCGCACGCTCGGGGCCTTCCGGCGAATTGCGGGTACCAGGATAGCGACAAGCAGCGGGACCGCGCCGACAATCGTCGATACCACGGCGGCGTCCGCATGGCCCAGGGCTAGGACTAGGCAGGCGTTGTATCCCGCCAGTCCAGTAGCGGACAAACCGGCGAGCCATGCCCATTCTGCGCGGCTCAGCGAGGCGTTCGGCGTCGAAGTCCTGCGGCCGTTACCGCCCAGTGTCCCGGAGACACAGATCACGGCAAGAAAGAGGACTGCGGCTATGGCATACCTTATCGCCTGACCGCTGAAAACCGGATAGTCCAGTAGCAGCCGCGTCGTTGCCATGGACGCGCCCAACATGAGCTGCGCGGCAGCGCATAGGGCCATACCGACGACGGCCTGGGACTTCACCGGGGGATGCGCCAGTTCCTGCGGCACCGTCCGGCCGACTCGGCCTTCGTCTGCATGCTGGCCCTCCCCATTCCAACCCGAGCCCAGAAAATTGGCGAGCCGGAGCTCGCTGAGTCAGCTTCCGAGATGGCGCTCTCACACCACAAGCGGCGCTCGTTTGGCCTACTCCCAGTTGGCCTTGAAGGAGTAGACCAAGCACTTTGAGCGCTAGAAACAGTGGCTGGCGAACACCAAGTGATGACAGCGAAGCTGAATACGCGTAAGCGATTCGGACGAGCACATTCGGATTTCATCGGGGCCCGGTGACACGCTCGTCGCCCGCGTTTACGGTCGGGCCCCTCCGCTTTCGGGGGAGAAAATGATCCGCAAGAACATCGGCACCGCGAGGGTGCTGCCGGCTGCACTCCTCAGCGCGGTGACCGTCGTGGCCACGCTCGGAATCGCCGCAGGACCGGCGAGCGCCGCATCGGCGAGCTGCACGGCTCCGTACTTCTACGGGGGCTGGTACCGCACGTGCACGACCGGTTCCATCCCGGCCAACTCCTCGGGCCACTTCATCGACGTGCGCGTTGGACCCGCCTGCCAGGGGTCGCCCTGGAAGGTGTGGGACACCGTCACCGGCGTGACCGTGGCCAGTGGAAAGGACGACGCCAGCCGCAGGATCTCCGGCCTCTACGGGCGCTCCTACAAGGCGAAGCTCACGGACGCCTGCTGGCGAGACAAGATCAGTATCGACAACAACGCCTAGAGACCCGCAGCGGGCGCGGACGATCCTGCTGATCGTTCCTCAATGCAGCTCGGGCCTCGGGCATGAGCCATCGGGCCCTGGGTGAGGGATGCCGGCGGCATCGCTCACCCAGGGGCAGATGGGACAGGAGGTTGCCGCTCCCGGCCCTTTTGGTTGGATCTTCTATATCTGTGGTCGAGGCGGGTTACGAGGCTACGGTGCCGCCCCGCAGGGCGAGGGTGAAGGCAGTCCAGCTGTCGGCGGTGACGGCGAGGTGGCCGCCCTCGGGGTCCTTGCTGTCGCGGACGAAAATCACGTTCTGTTGGTCGAGCAGGTTGCTCGCCACCTCGACGCAGTTGCCCCCGTTGCCACTACGAGTGCTCTTGCGCCACACGGCGCCGGACGGGTCAGCCACGGGTGTACCCCTTCTGTGCTTCCGAGATCATTCTCATCGACGCCTTCTGGTTGAGGGCGCGTTTCTCCAGGTCAGACCATGCCAGGCGGTAGGCGTTGACCTCGTCGGGTTTCTGTAGATACATCGCACCAGTCAGCGTCTCGGCGTACGCGAGCGGGGGCTCCAGGGGATCCCCGTCTGCCCCGGCGGGGAAGTCCAGGAGCGTGAAGGGTCCGCAGGCGGCCATGCCACCATGGACGCCGGCCGAGAACGGCACGATTCGGATCGAGACGTTGGTCTTGACACCCATCTCCAGCAGGTGGTCCAGCTGCTGGGCCATGGCATGGTTACCGCCGACCGGCCGGTGCAGCACAGCCTGATTGAGGATGACCTGAACATGTGGGGCTCGGGGGCGAGTCAGGAGCGATTGCCGTTCCACACGGACCTGCACCCGGCGGGCAATCTCTTCTTCGGCGACATAGCCCGGCGGAACGCGAGCGACCTCCTCGGCGTAGGTAGGGGTCCGGAGAAGCCCCGGTATGAGCTCCGACTCGTACTGCCGGATCGTCTCTGAGCTGTCTTCCAGGGTGACGTAGAGACCGAACCACGTTGGCAGCGCCGTCTCGGTGTAGTCGTGCCACCAGCTCTTGCGGCGGCCGTTGCGGGTCTCAGCCGTCAGCGCGAGCAGAACCTTGAGATCGTCGTCGCCGGCACCATAGATGCTGAGCAACGCCTTGACGTCCACGTCGCGAAAGCGGACGTTCTCGTGGCCCTCCTCCCATCGCGCGATGGTGGTGCGCCCCTTCTGAAGCTCCTCCGCCGCCTGCTCCTGCGTCAGGCCAGCACGCTTCCTCAGCGTTTCCAGCCGACGTCCGATGTAGCGGCGCAGCACTGCCGAGCCCACCGTCTCAGATGACACCTCACCCCACCCTTCGCTCATTTTGGGCGTGTGCTCTGCCCAATTAAAACATGCATGCGAGGACCGTTCCGAAGCGGCAGACCATCTACCACCTGCTCATTCGCCCCACGCGCATGACGCTCCGCCCAATTTGGGTCCACATAGTTTGGTGGTTGATTTTTGGGCGTGCCCAAAGTGTAATGAACAACCGAAGGTATCGATAGTCGCTGAACGACTAGCCCCCGGGCCGGCCGACATCGGCCCTTCTACCAGGGGTTTTCCACCGTCCCGGGCTGGCCGGATCCGTCGGTCCAGGGCTCGGCGTCGAGAGGATCTTCATGGAACTGGCTGTGCTGTCCGTCGTCTTCCTCATCGGGCTGGTCCTCGGTGGCGCGGCTGGCTTCCTTGTACGGAAGAGATCCAGCGGCTGGTGCAGCTCATGCGGAGGGTCGATCTCGCCCTCCACCACGGCTGCCGGACGGCGGACGGTGTGAGCCGCCCTCGCAGCGGCGGCTTACAGCTCGACGACAGCGGGATGAGCGCAGGGGTGATGGGGTTGCAGAGCGCTGCGAGGCAAGGCGCCGCGGTGAGAGCGCGGCGGTTGGCAGACATGCCGGTCCGGACCAAAGCGGCACTGATTGTGGTGCCGACCGTGCTGGCTGCGGTGCTCTCGACAGGATTCGGGCTCTGGTCCTCGGTTGAAGAGGCTGGAGCTGCGCGTCGCGCCGGGAACATGTTCAGCGCTAGCGCAGCAGCCGCAGAGGTGACGCAGCGGTTGCAGGTCGAGCGCATCGCCGCCGTGGGTTTGCTGCTGCCAGGATCGAAGGTCACCTCTGCCGACTTCGAGCGCGCCGTCCAAGACACGGATCGAGCAGTATCACGGTTCCGCGAGCGGCGTGACCGACTCGATGATCTCCCGGAGTCCGTGCGGGTGGTACTCACCAGGGTGGACGCCGGCTTGGCGGATATGAGAGCTCAGCGGCAGCGAGTGCGCGGAGAAGGGCTGGTGTCGCTGTCGGCCGTGGCCTTCGGCTACCGGGGGATCGTCGCCGACCTGGACGACCTTCTGCCCGCTGTAGCGCAGAGCGGTGTCACCCCTCAGCTTTCGGATGAGATGCGTGCATCGGCGGCGTTGTCTCGCGCTCGTGAAGCGGTAGGCCAGCAGCAGGTAGCGGTGTTGCAAGCCGTGGCGGCACGACGACTGACGCCCGCTCTGCACGCTGAGGTCGTTGCCGCGCGGGCAAGTCAGGACGAGGCGTTGCGCGAGTTCGACGCCTTGGCGCGGCCATCGTGGCAGGTGTTGCTGGGACGGACGCTGACCGGCCGAGACGTGTTGGCCGCGGTGCGTCTGGATGGGGCGGTGTCGGGCACCGGCGTGTACGAGCCGGTACGACTGCCGGGTGGCGCCGAGCAGTGGAGCCGGGTGATGACGACTCGGGCTGGCCTGCTGGCCCAGGTGCAGACGGAAGTGAGCGGTGACATCGGAGCTACCGCCGATGACCTGTGGATGAAGCAGGTCCGCGCGGCTGTATTGCAGGCCGGTGTTCTGACGGTGATGTTGGCGGTCGCGGTTCTGACTGCGTTGCGGGTGGCACGGTCGCTGGTCGGTCAGCTTTCGATGTTGGAACAGGGTGCGCGACGAGTCGCGGACGTGGAACTGCCGGGCCTCGTTGGACGGTTGCAAGCGACCTCTGATCCCGCGGCGGCGCAGCGGTTGGCCGAGGGCGCTGGCGGAGTAGCGGTGCCGGTCGTCGGCCAGGATGAGGTGGGCCGGGTCGCGGACGCGTTCAACCTGGTGTTGCGCTCGGCGGTTGACGCGACGGTAGATCAGGCGCGAGGCCGCGCCTTGGTCAGCGCCATGATCACTTCGGTCGGGCGGCGGGTCCAGGCATTGACCGAGCAACTACTGGGCAGCATCGACAATCTCGAACGCGACGAGGAAGACCCGGACCGGCTGGCCAAGGTGTTCGCCGCTGATCAGCAGGCGACTCGACTGCGCCGCTATGGGATCAACCTGCTGATTGTCGCCGGTGGCGGCCCGGGCCAATCGCAGCGTCAACCGGTCGAGCTCGGCGACCTGGCGAACGCGGCGTTGTCGGAAATCGAGGGTTTTGCACGAATCATTCTGGATCGGCTGGTCGAGGTCGAGATCGACGCGCGCGCGGTCGACGCGATCAAGTCCATCCTCGCGGAGCTGCTGGACAACGCGACTCGATTCTCCGCCGACCAGGTGCGGGTGTTCGCCGCGTGGTCTGGGCGTGACGTGCAGATCCTTGTCACGGATTCCGGTCTCGGGATGGCCCCCGAGCAGTTGGAGCGCGCCAACCAGTTGCTGGCGAGCCCGGAGATGGACGTCGCGGTCGCCGATCAGATGGGCCTCGTGGTGATCTCCCGTCTGGCTCGCGAGTTCGGAGTGCGCGTGCGCCTCAACAGAACCCAGCCAACCGGGATCACGGCCGAGGTGATTGTGCCGGCCGAGTACGTAACACGGGTACACGTACGCGAGATCATCGTGCCGAGCCAGGTCCAGCGGCGACCCCTGCCTGCTCCTACGCCAGCGGCCAACCCGGCCCTTGTGCCGGCGCCGTCCGCAGCTCCGTCGGTACCCCAAACTGGCACCGGTTGGACTGGTCCTACCCGTCCGTCTCCGACTGTGGCGTCACCGTCGCCGGACGCGACGATGGAGCTGCCGCTCGTGCGCCGCGAGCGACGGCCGCTCCCGTTGCCTGCGGGCAGCTCGCGGCCGGCGGACACCCCCGTGTTCCGCGAGATGGCGGCACGGTCGCCCTGGCTGTGGCCGCAGGACAAAGCCGATGGCGGGTTCCGGACCGCCGCCGACGCGGGATGGCAGGCAGCGGCGTCCACCGCGGAGCCGGCCACCGACGGGCGCACGACGTCCGGTCTGCCTCGACGCCGCCCGCAAGCGCATGTGGTCCCAGGCGGGCTGCCGACGCAGCGCCCGCCCTCCGAGCCCTCCGCGCCGATCGATCCCGCGGCGATCCGCGCTCAGGTCGCCGGCACGCTACGCGGCCTGCGGGCCGCATCTGTCACCCCTCCTATCTCCCCCCTCTCGACAGGAGAACGCTGATGAGCTCCACTGCTGCCGCGACCCCCCGCAGTTCCCAGCTGTCGACAGTGCTGGACGGACTGGCCAAGCAGATCCCGGCCGTGGCGCACGTCGTCGCGGTATCTGCTGATGGCCTGCTGCTGGCCAGCACCGCCGGGCTAGACGTGAACCGGGGCGACCAGCTCGCGGCGATCGTGTCCGGTCTGGTGAGTCTGGCCCGAGGCGCCGCTGATCTGCTGGAGACCGGTGGGGTGCAGTTCCAGATGTTGATGATGCGCGACGGGATCCTCGTGGTGCAGCAGGTGCCCGACGGGACCTCGCTGGCAGCGCTGGCCCGCGCCGACTGTGACCCGTCCCTGGTCGCCTACGAGCTGGCGGCGCTCGCAGCGCGCATCGGTGAGCAGGTCAAGCCGGGACCGCGCGTAGCCGGCTGACCCGGTGCTGGCGGTGATGAGCATGGACAGGGACACCGGCGCGAACGACGGCCGGGCCTCGGTAATCACGGTCCTGGTGGCCGGCGGCCCGGGAGTAGGAAAAACCTGCTTTCTGCGGGCCGCCAGCCACGGCTACGCGATGCTGGCAGGCGACCCGGGCAGCGTGTGGGAGATCGGCTACGCCACGCTGCCCAGCGGTGTCAGAGTCGCCCTGCGCACCACTCCCGACCAGCGGCGCTGGTGGTGGATGTGGGACCAGCTCACCGCATGCGCCGTCGGGGCCGTGGTGCTGGTCGACGCTACCCGCCTTCCTACCTCGTATCCGGTGCTGGATTACTTCGATGCCCGCCACCTGCCGTACGTCGTCGCGATCAACCGACCGCTCGGCGGTGCGCGTAACCGCCACGAGATCCGCGAGGCCCTGGGGGTGGCCGCCCAGGTCCCAGTGCTGACCTGCGACGCCACCGAGCCCGCATCCGTCCTGGCCATCCTGCACCACCTCGTCACTCCCGCCCGCGCCGGTCATCGCCCCCACGTGATGCCGCCGGCATCACCCCTGCGCGCAAGGAGTCACCTCATCGCCTCCGAACCCAGCGGCCACGACTCACGCCCGCTCCCTCCTGAAACGCACCCCTCGACGAAAGGACTCCCACTCCCGTGACCCCTCAAAGAAGCACCCGCCGATCTCGGTGGCGACTGGCGATCGCCGCCGCCACCGCCGCCCTGCTTCTCGCCATCTCCGGCTGCACCGGGTCGAGCCTCGGCGGCTCGGACAACACCAACGAGGAGATCCGCATCGGGCTGATCGTGCCGAAGTCTGGCCCCTACAAGGCGATCGGCGACGACCAGGCCGCCGGTTGGCGGCTGGCCCTGGACAAGCTGGGCGGCAAGCTCGGCGGCCGACCGGTCAGAGTGATCGAGGCCGACGAGGGCGACGGCAAGGCCACCGCGCTCGCGTCGGCGCGCAAGCTGATCGAGCAGGACAAGGTCCTCGCCCTGGTCGGCGGGGGCACCGCGGACACGGTACAGACCCTGTACCCGCTGCTGAAGGAATCCGGGGTGCCGCTGATCGGCACCGGCGGCCGGCCATCCACGGTCGCCGACCCGACCTACCTGTGGTCGACGTCGTGGTTGAGCCAGGAGACCGGCGCGTCGATCGCCGCCTACCTGCGGCAGAAGGTGGGCGAGGGCCGGGTGTGGGTGATCGGCCCGGACTACATCGGCGGACGCGACCAGATCGGCGGGTTCGTCGACGCGTTCCGCAAGGCGGGCGGGAAGCTGGCCAACCCTGGCGGGGAGCCGACGTGGACGCCATGGGCGCCGGCCCCTACCACGGAGTTTTCCCCGTACCTGACGAAGATCAAGGAGTCCGGGGCGGCGGCGGTCTACACCTTCTACGCCGGTGCCAGCGCGGTGGAGTTCGTCAAGCAGTACCGGCAGTACGGCGTGGATGTACCGCTGTACGCCTCGGGGTTTCTCACCGAAGGCCCGTCCTTGACGGCGCTGGGGCAGCAGGCCAAGGGCATCTACACCGCCCTGAACTACTCCACCACGCTGGACAACGCAGCCAACCGGGATTTCGTGCGCCGCTACACCGCGGCGAACGACGGGAAGCTGCCGAATCTCTATCACGTCTGCGGGTGGGACGCGGCGCTCGTGCTGGACAAGGCCATCGCCGAAGCGCTCGCCCGCCCCGATGCCCCGGCGGCCACGCCTGGCACCACGACGTCGCCGACGCCCAGCAACGCCACGGCGGTCAGCCCGGCCGCGTCGCCCGCCAGCACGGGCGGGGCGAGCGGTGAGCTGACCTCACGGTCGCTGACGGCGGCGCTGTCGCGGGTCGGGTCTATCGACTCGCCCCGGGGCGCCTGGCAGTTCGGGTCGCAGAACCACACGCCTGTGCAGGCGTACTACCTGCGCGAGGTCGCCCAGGACGGGCAGGTGTGGGTCAACCGCACCGTGCAGACGTTGACCACCCTCGGCTCCTGAGACGGAGAGATCGACACGATGACCACGACCACCACCGGCGGGCAGACCGCCGGGTACATGTTCGACAACGCCACCGACGAGGCCGCCAACCAGCTGCGATACCTCGGCGAGATTCTCGACTCCGGCACCCGCCGGATCCTGACCGATGCCGGGCTGACGCCGGGCTGGAACGTCACCGATGTCGGCGCCGGGGCGGGCACACTGACCGCCTGGCTGTCCGACCAGGTCGCCCCGGGCGGGCACGTCACCGCCGTGGACCTCGACCCCCGCCACATCCCGGCCAGCCCCAACATCACCGTCCGGGCCGGCGACATCCGCCAGATGGAACTGGACGGGTCGCAGCAGGCGGTCGTGGCCCGGCTGGTGTTGATGCACCTGCCCGAACGGGAGCAGATCCTCGCACGGCTGATGGAGGCCCTCGCTCCGGGTGGGGTGCTCGTGGTGGCGGACTGGGACTGCACATGGCGGGACATGATCCGCCGCAGCCCCAGCCCCCGCGCCAGTGAGCTGATCGAGAAGTTCCACGACGCCCTGCTCGCCTTCGGGGAGTCCCGGGGGGCGGACATGGGCTGGGCCAAGCGGGCGCCGGAGGCGATGCTGCGCGCCGGCCTGGTCGACGTCACCAGCCACATCGAGTCCCGGTCGTGGCGCGGCGGCACCGGCATCTGCCTGCTGCACCGCAGCAACTCCATCCAGCGCGAGCCGGAACTGCTCGCCGCCGGCATGACCCGCGAGGACCTGACCGAGCTGCGGCAGGTGCTGATGGACCCCGATCTGATGCTGTCGGGCTACCTGATGCACACCACCGTCGGCCGTCGCCCCGCCCGGGCCTGACCAACCCTGTTGGAGAGGAGGAGTGCCGTGGGCCTGAGCGGGCTCGTCAACCCCTACACGATCACCGCGTTAGACGGCGTCGCGTACGGGCTGCTGCTGTTCACCATCGCCGCCGGCCTGACGCTGATCGTCGGCGTGGCCGGGGTGTTCTCGATGGCCCACGGCACCCTCTACCTCGCCGGCGCCTACCTCGCCTGGCACCTCGCCGACGGCGGCTGGACCGGCCTCGCCCTCGCCCTGGCCGCCGCCGCGGCGGTGGGCGCCCTCGGGGGAGCGGGCCTCGCCGCCGTCGTACGCCCCCTCACCGATCGGCCGCTGGACCAGGTGCTGGCCACCCTCGGTATCGCCTACATCGCCGCCGACCAGTTCAGCACGGTCTTCGGCGCAGAGCCGCGCTCGGTCAATCCGCCCCGGGCGGCCGCCGGCTCGGTCCGCCTGGGCGACTACCAGTACCCGATCTACCGTCTGCTGTTCATCGCGATCGGCCTCGCGGTGGTGGTGCTGCTGTTCTGGCTCGTCGAGCGGTCCCGGGCCGGAGCGGTCGTGCGCGCGGTGGTCGCCGATCCGGGCATGGCCGCCGCCACCGGTCTGCGCACGAGCGCCGTCCGCGCGGCCGTGTTGGTCGGTGGGGGAGTCCTCGCGGTGACCGCCGGGGTGCTCGGCGCACCGGTCATCGGCCCGGCTCCCGGCGTGGATACCACCATCCTGGTCTACTCGCTGATCGTCTGCGTCGTCGGCGGGCTCGGCAGCATCCGCAGTGCCCTGCTCGCCGCGCTCGGCGTCGGGCAGGCCCTCACCCTCGGCGTCGCGGTCGTCCCCGGCGCTGCCGCGTTCATCCTCGCCGCCGCCATGCTCGCCGCGCTCACCGTCCGGCACCGCACCGCACTCCCGGGGCGGCCCGCATGACCACCACCCTCACCCCCACTCCTGTCACCGACACCCCGACCCGACGTGTTTGGGTGGTGCCGCCGTGGAGCACGCCTGCGGCCGGGGCGTTGGCCCTGGTCGCGGCGGTGGCGCTGCCGTGGCTGGTCAACGCATACGTGGTCTCCCTCGCTGCCACCGCCCTGGTTATGGCCGTGCTCGCCATGAGCGCCCAACTGCTGGTGGGATGGGCTGGACTGGCACCGCTGGGACAAGCCGCCTACCTGGCCGTCGGCGCGTACACCGCCGCGAGCACCGCCACGCTGACCAGCCTCGGTCCCATCCAACTCCTCGCGGCCTCCGCCGCCGGGGCGGTGGCCGCCGCCGTCACCGGCTGCCTCGCCGTGCGAGCCCGGGGCACCACCTTCCTGATGGTGACCTTCGGTCTGGGTGAGCTCGTCCACGCTGCCGCGAACCAGTGGGCATCGGGCGGCAGCGAAGGTGTCCACGCCCCGCCCGTCGTGGCGCTGCCCGGCCTGTCTCCGATGGTGCGGCCCGGCTGGGTGTACCTGTACGTGCTGGTCTGCGCCCTGCTCGTCGGCACCGCCGTCGCCATCCTCATCCGGACCCGCTTCGCTCTGCTGCTGCGCGGCATCGCCGCCCATGAGCCTCGGGTGCAAGCGGCCGGGCAGCGCACCGGCCGTCTGCTGCTCGCCGCGTACACGATCGCCGGGGGGATCGCCGGCGCGGCCGGAGCCCTGGCCATCGCGGTCACCCGGTACGTATCGCCCGCCGACGCGGCCATGGGCGTCTCCGCCCTCGCCCTGGCTGCCGCGCTCATCGGCTCCGGCAGCATGATCGGCGCCTGCGCCGGAGCGGTCCTCCTCGTCGCGGCCCGGGACTGGGTCGGCGGCCTGCTCGGCGGCCACGGTCCCACCCTGCTCGGCCTGGCGTTTCTGCTGCTGGCCTACCTGCCTCGGCACCGCCTGGCCGGCCTCACCATCCGATTCCCCGGGAGGCGGACATGACCGGCGCACTCCTGCACCTGGAGGCCGTCAGCCGTTCCTACGGCGCCCGCCGGGCTGTCGATGAGGTCAGCGTCGAGCTGCGGCCCGGGGCCCGGCACGCGATCATCGGCCCCAACGGCGCCGGCAAGTCCACCCTGCTGCACCTCGTCGCCGGCACTCTGCGCGCAACCTCCGGGCGCATCCTCTACGCCGGACACGACATCGGCCGCTGGCCGGCGCACCGCCGGGCCCGTGCCGGGATCGCCCGCACCTGGCAACACCCGGCCGTCGCCCGCCCGCTCACCGCCATGCAGAACGTGCTGCTCGCCGTCCCTGGGCAGCGCCTCGCCGCTCTACGGCACCAGCCACGCGCCGTGACCGCCGCCCACACGGCGCTGGCCCAGGTCGGCCTCACCGCGCACGCCGACCGGCCCGCCGGTGAGCTCGCCTACGGCGATCAACGCCGCCTGGAGATCGCCGTCGCGCTGGCCGCCGGGCCGCGGCTGCTGCTGCTCGACGAACCCTCCGCCGGCCTCGCCACCGGCGAGGTCACCGGCCTCGCCGAGCTGATCCGCGCGCTGCCGGACGACATCACCGTGCTGCTGGTCGACCACAACCTCGACTTCGTCGCCGCCGTCGCCGACACCGTCACCGTGCTGCACCACGGCCAGCACATCGCCACCGGGGCTCCCGCCGACATCCGCGAACACCCCGACGTGCGACGCGTCTACCTCGGCACCGACGCTCCGAGCAGTCCCGCGGCGAGCAGCGCCCGTGACAGCCCGTCCACGGCCGCCGCCGTGGCCGGGACGCCCGTCCTGCGGGTGCGCAGCCTGAGCGCCCGCTACACCGGCGCGCCCGTGCTCACCGACATCACCCTCGACGTGCGGGCCGGGCGGGTGACCGCGGTCGTCGGCCGCAACGGCGCCGGCAAGACCACCCTGATCAACACCATCGTCGGCCTGCACCCCGCCGGACCCGGCACCGACATCGTCCTGCACGGGCAGGCCCTGACCGGGTGCGACACCCGCCGTCGCGCCCGTGCCGGCCTCGGCATGGTCCCCCAGGGCCGTCGCCTGTTCGCCGGGCTCACCGTCGACGAACACCTCGCCCTGCCCCGAGCACACCCCACCCGATCCAGGACCGTCGACGTCCGCCAGGTGCTCGACCTGTTTCCCGCACTGGCGCAGCGGCGCCATCACCGACCTGATCAGCTCTCGGGAGGCGAACAGCAGATGCTCGCCCTGGCCCGCGCGTTGGTCGCTGCCCCGGACGTGCTGCTGCTCGATGAGCCGTCCGAGGGACTTGCCCCCGCCATCGTCGGTCAGCTCGCGACGATCATCACCGGCCTCGCCGCCGCCGGCACCGCCATTCTGCTCGCCGAGCAGAACCTCGCCCTGGCCTGCCAGGTCGCGCACGACATCGCCGTCCTGGACCGTGCCCGCATCATCCGCCACCTCGCCACCGAAGACATCCGCGAGTACCCCACCGAACTCCACGACCTGCTCACCGTCCCGACGACCACATCGACACCGTCATGACTGCGAACCTCGATCATCACCGACCCGGCGAGGTCACCCCCGTGCCTCGCCACCGTTCACCCGGCGCGACGGCCCGGCCGCGCCCGGTGGGCACCGCCGCCCGCACGGCACACCCCGCTGCGGGTAGCGGCGGGTGGTTGGCGACGCTGACCCGAACACCGTCGCCAACCACCCCACCCATCACCATGCGGCCGGTGACGCCATGACCGACGACGACACCAGCCTGTGGTTGCTCACCGACCTGGCCAGCTGCACCACCTGCCGCCAGACACTCCAGCCCTACTCCGCCACCCCGCTACGCCGCTTCTACGTCTGCTTCTGCTTCACGCTCTATGACGCCGGGCTTCTGGAGGCCCTCGTCGTCGGAGACGCCGCCGCCCATGATCGGCGCACCTCCACCGAACGGCCCCTCATCACCTACAACCGGTGGTACCAGTCGACCCGGGCGGACCTCCGCCAGCACTTGCTCCGCATGGTCGACCACACCCTCGTCCACACACCACACCGCGTCGAGTTGCGCTGGCACCCGCACGTGCCCGCCGCCACCGCGGTCTACCAACCATGACCGGGAGGACCGTCACCACCCCGCGCCGCCTGATGCCGCCGGCATCACCCACCTCGCCGACAACCGGAGGATCGCCATGACAACCACTCTGCAGGCCCATTCCGGGCCGCTACATCAGCTGCTCAACCCGAGTATCCGCACGGTCTTGGACCGACTCGACATCCGGACCAACCAGCAGGTGCTGGAAGTCGGCGCTGGTACCGGCGAGATCACCGCCCGCCTGGCCCAGCTCGTCGGCCGCAACGGGTCCGTCACCGCCGTCGACGCCGACACCAGTCAGCTCGCCGGCACCGCCGTCATCGACGTTCAGCAGCGCGACCCGAACCGAGACCTCCTGCCCGGCCAGAGCGGCAGGTACGACCACATCGTGGCCCGTTGGCCCCACGGCACCCTGCGCGACCCGGCAGACGTGATCGAGCAGATGGTCGCCCGCCTGCGCCCGGGCGGCTGGCTCGTCCTCGCCGACATCACTCCCACCCCACCCCGGATCTACCGGGCACCTGACGACGAGTCCGGCACCCTCATCTACACCGTCATGCAGCAGGTCCACCGCGCCCTCACCGGCCTGGACGGCGCGACCTGGACCGCCAATCCCGAAACCCTGCTGTTGAACCAGGGCATAGTGCAGCACTGCATCCACAGCGCTACCGAAACCTGGACCGGCGGTGGCCCCGGGTGCCGGCTGCTCGCGGACATCGTCAGCCACCTGCGTCCCAGCCTGACCGACATCACGCACGAGGACGCGAACCGATTCGGTGACCTCATGACCGACACCCGCGTACTCCTGGGCTCCTACGAGCGCCGGGTCATTCATGCCCGTGAGCGCAACTGAAGGCGCGAGAACCATGACCCATGTGACCCTCCCGGCGCGCGGCCGACTTGCCGCGCTACTCGGCGGCAGCCTCATCCTGCTCACCGCGTGCCAGAACGCCGGCACGGCCACCGCAGGGCCGGACGCCACCCCGCCCGCCGCGCAGCAGCCGGCGAGCTCATCATCCACGGCCGCCACCGCCGCCGGGCTCACCGCGCCGCAGCGCCTGGAACTGCTCGCCAGCACCGTCAGCGCCGTACCCGCTGACACCACCGGCCGGCTGCCCTACACCTACCTGCACCTTCAGACATGGGCACGCGCGACGAACACGATCGTCCGCACCGACGTACGGCGCTGGCGGCACGACGCCGACGGGTCCGGCCGAGAGATCATCCGTCGGGCACCGGACCTGCGTGGCGTCGACCACGAGCCCACGCCCGAGGAACGCCAGGATCTCATTCAGGCTGCGCAGCGTTCGCTCCGGTACCGGGTCGGTCAGCTGCATTCCTACCTGCCCGGGGGAGTCCCGGCCGACCCCGGCGAGCTGGCCAAACTGCTGGCCCCGCCCAAGCTGGTCGACGAGCCCGCCTATCCGAGGATGCTGGCCGGCGGTGTCGTCGGACTGGCCACCAGCCATCATCTCGACCAGCGGCAGCGAGCGACGACCCTACGCGTCCTGGCGGCCGTCCCCCACATCACGTACCGGGGTACGACGACCGACCTCGCCGGCCGGCCCGGACTGTCCTTCCAGGTTGCCGCCGACGGATCCACCTCGACATTGGTCATCGACCCGGCCACCGGCGAACTCCTGGCGGCGAAGGAATGGATCGACGGCGGGCCTCGGCCCGGTCTGTTCTCCTACATCCTCCTGCTGGACCGTGGCCGTGCCGCCACCAACAGCCCCACCTCACCCACCACCGCCGCAGTAGTGACGCACCTGCGGTGACAAGCCGACCGGCCGCCGAACCTAGGGGGTAGGGCGGCGACCGGTCCTCCGTGGCCGGCGGCAGCGGGCCCCCCGTCCCCTGCCGCCGGCCACCCAACCCGGCGAGACGACAAGCAGCAAGGAGCACGACGTGACGCACCGAATCCGGGCCGCCCGATGGGTGGAGAAGGACCATGTCGCCGCGGTGATCGCCGAGGCCTTCCAACCCACCCCTATCGCCGCGTGGCTGGTACCCGACGAAGAACAGCGCGGCCGTGTCCTGACCGATGTCGCCGCCATTTGGGTCGAACACGCCATGTTCTACGGCGACGTCCACGTCACCAGCGACATCGCCGCCGCCACGGTCTGCTTCCACCGGTACCGGCCGCTCCCGCCACCGGCCAGCTACACCACCCGCCTCGCCACCGCCGCCGGCCCGCACGCCGACAACTTCCTCGCCCTGGACGACGTCATCGCCAGCAGGCAGCCGACCGAGGCTCACTACCAGCTTGCTTACCTTGCCGTGCGCCCCACACACCAGCGATCCGGTCGCGGCCGGGCTCTGATGGTCCACCTACGCAGCCGACTCGACCTCATCGAACTGCCGAGCTGGACCCTCACCCTCCCCACCGGGGAACCCCTCCTCGGCCAGGCCGGTTACGAAGCCGACGAAGCGATCGTGCGCCCGACCGGCGGCGTGACCATGCAACCGATGAGCCGTCGCCCGGGCCAGCGCGGTGATACGGCCACTGCCGCGATCCGACTTGCCAGCAGCCGTCAAACTTTACAGGTCTGATACACCATGGATCTGCCGGAGACGTCTCTACCGGCCGGGCTGTTGCGCTCCGGAGGCTGCTACGGACCCTTCGTGCAGGTCGACGCCAGCATCGAGCGGCCTACCAGTGTCAGCCTGGCTGCCGGCCTGCGGGCGGTCGCCATCAGAGCCCCTGACCGAGGGTCGCTCCCACGCCAGCTAGCTCCGGTGTCGAATGATGCCGGCGGCATCACATCTCCCCAAGGCGACCGAGCTGCTCAGCTCAGAGGTGGCGGAGTGCAGGTGGTGGTGTGGCAGTCGATGCTGCTGGTCAGCAGTCGCAGCGCATTCTCACCTGGGCAAGCGACGGTCCATGATGCACGGCCGGGCCATGAGGCGTGCCGGCGGCGCACTCGCCTTCCGGGCATATGTGGGCTGCGGGCCAACCGCCGTTGTCCGCCAGACGCAGGTCTTGGGTGGTGCTGTCGCCGACAACTAGGCAGAGCTGCTGCCCGTCCTGCCGCAGTAGTCGTCCGACTGCTGCAGCGAATCGGGGATCAGCCTTGGTCACCCCGATCTCACCGGAGATCAGGATCCGGTCGAGGAGCGGCTTTAGCCCCGTGGCGGCGATCTTCATGTGCTGTTGAGCGGGCAGGCCGTTGGTCGCCACCCAGATGCTGTGCTTCCGCCCGAGCATCTCCATTCCGGAGTCGACGTCTGGCAACAGCCGGAGGGCGCGGCGGCGGCAGGTTCGGAAGTCGCGGGCCATCGTGATCGCCTGATCCGGGTTGCCACCTAGCGATTCCATGATCGTTGCCCAGACCTGGATCGCGTGCATGTCCAGCGAAGCTTCTACGGTCGCGGGGAGCCCGGAGCCTCTCCTCGGCAGCCATAACGCTTCCCACCCGCTGACGGAGGTAAGTGGCCCGGTATGGCGATGGGGATGGCGTGACCACATCTTACGAATGTGCGACAACGCCTGGTCCACTGTTGTGGCATCGGCGGCCATGCCCGCTGAGGCGAGCACTTGGACCACCGATTCGCGGGTGGCGAGAGTGTCGTCAACTAGCGTGTCGTCAAGGTCGAGTATAAGGACGTTCATTTCCGCTGTCTCGCAGAGTAGTTGTTTCTCCGCCGCCTCATGTGTAGCCTTCTATCAATCTTTTTCTCGGTTGTGGACTTGGCGTTCACGGACACCTAGCGCGCGGTGTTACATGTCAATGGGGGTTACATGAGAATTGATATCGTGCATCCGGGCTACCTGCCCGTGCAGCCCTCTGACCTTGAGATCAAGGGCCTGGGCGGGAATGAGACCGCGCTTGTTCTTGCCGCCAGGGGGCTCGCGGCGAGGGGGCACGAGGTGCGAGTTTTTGCCGACTGTCCCCGTCTTGAGGATCAGGGCGCGCGTTGGCAGCCACTACTTTCTCTGCGCCCTGAAGAATACCGGGACGTGATCATATTCTGGGTACGCACGAAGAGAGTGGACCCTGGAAGGTTTAACGCACCCGTCAGAGTGGCAAAACTTGGGTTAAAGACACCTAACGAGAGCCTTCTTGATCAGGTGCTGAGCGGAGAAATCAACATCCTGATCGCGTTCTCTGATTTCCAGCGGCGTCTCTACCTGGACCACTTCGGCTATCCTGAGACGGCGAATTGGGTCGTCACCGCTGATGGGCTAGACGTATCGCATTATGCGCGGAGGTTACCGAAGGCGCCGGGGAGGTTCTTGCACGCCGCGAATCCGAAGCGCGGGCTGGAGCCGCTTCTGGACATGTGGCCGTCCATCTGTCGGGCGTATCCGGGCGCCGAGCTGTTCGTCGCATCGAGCCATCTGCTGCGGGGGATCACCGCGGACGAGGATGAGCGGCGGGCGGGTGATCTGTACCGGCGCGCGGCCTCGATGTCGGCCGACGGCGTGCGGTTCCTTGGGCGGGTCGCGAAACCCGATCTGATCGAGTTGCAGCTGACCGCACAATTTTACCTGTATCCCACCACCTACCCGGAGACGTGCTGCATCGCGGCGTTGGAGGCTGCGGCGGCGGGTGATGTGATCCTGTGTTCGCCGGCGGGCGCCCTGCCGGACCGGGTGCTGGACGGCGCGACCGGTTTCCTGATCGACGGGGACCCGGCGGATCCTGTGGTGGCCCGGCGCTTCGTCGACCGGATCACGCTGCTGCGCGACGATCCATCGCGTTTGGAGGCGATGGCACAGGCAGCTCGTGACCTGGCTGCGACTCACGACTATGCCCATGTGCTGCCCATCTGGGAGGAGGCGTTCACGCGGACCATAGGGTCCGCGTGAACGCGGCTGACGGAGTCTTGCGAGCAAGGTCAGGCGTACGGGTTGGCGCTGCTGAAAAGCAGCTCAACCCGCTCGCGCTGGATAGTGAACTCCTCGCGGCGGCGGTCGCGCTGCTTCCACAGGACTGCCAGCCAGCGCAGCGCGCAAGTGCGCTGGTTCGCGCCGAATTGGCGCCGGTTGGCGCCGGTGACGCCAAGATCGGGCAGCAACTGCGTCCAGATGCCGTCCGAGACGGCGCGGCCGGAGATGTGCTCGATGAGGTCGGCGGCGTCGAAGGCCACGTTGCTGAAGCCGGCATACTCGAAGTCGACGCAGGCGGCGCCGTTGTCGGTCGTCATCCAGTTCAGCAGGTTCGCGTCGCCGCGGGACAGTATCGGCGCGGCCGGCGCGGCGACCAGGTCCGCGTCCCCGCTGCGCTGCCAGGCCGCGAGCAGCTGTTGCATGGCGGGGGTGAGGGGGTCGTTGGGCTGGCCAGCCAGCAGCTCCGGCCACGATTGCGTCAAGCGGACCATGTAGTGCTCGCCGGTGTCGATCCGGGGAAGTTTTGCCAGTAGACCGGTAAGGGGCACCGCCTGCAGCTGCGCGGTGGTGCGCGCGAGGGCGCGTAGGGCGGCCAGCTGGTCCGCGGCCTCCAGCAGCGGCTGCCCGTGGAGGCGGGTCATACCGATCGCCGGCTCGGGCGGCGCGTCGTCGTGCCACAGCGGGACGGGGACCGTGCCGAGCTGGTGCGGGGCGAGCAGGGTGAGGGCCGCCCACTCTCGCTCCACACGCTGCCGGTCAGTCTTGACGTACAGCTTGATCACCACATCCTCGCCGTGCGGGGACGTCCACAGGTAGAGGTCGTTCTGCATGCCCCCCGTCAGGGGGCGCAGATCCAGCGCCGACAGCGCGGCGTCAAGGTCGTCATCGGCACCGGCCCGCACGCGGCGGAGCTCGGCGAGTAGGTCAGTGGGAACGTCGATGAGCGGCACGGCCATGAAATCTTGGGCTCCAATTCGGCGGAACGAAACGGACTGTAGGGCCCCGACGGTAGTGGCAGGGCTTCGGCACGGGGCGCATGACGCGGGGAGGGACGTCACGAGATAGGGGAGAGGTCGGCGGAGGGCAGGATCAGGTCGTCGACGGCCGCGAGCACCGCCTGATGCGTGTCATCCGTACTCAGTCCGCTGACGTCAACGACTCGTAGGTCGGGGGCGGTCTCGGCGAGGGCTGTGTAGGCGTCGTGGACGTAGCGCAGGAAGGCGCGCTGCTCGTCGGTGTACGGGTGGCGCTGACGCTGCTCGGCGCGGGCGATGGCGTCGTCGGAGGGAAGTCGCAGCCACACCGACCGGTCGGCGGCCGGACCGGCGAGTGCGCCGACCTGCTGCAACCAGACGATCGCCTCCTGCGGTGGGGTCCGGTGCTTCTGCAGCAGCCCGGCGAGGCTGTAGGAGTAGAGGGTGTGCAGGCCGCGGTCCTCGATGACGGTGGATCCGGTGCCAAGCGCGCTGGCGATGTGGGTGGCGTAGGTGTCGGCGCGGATCGCGGCCGCGAGGTAGGTGTCGGTGACCACGCTGTCGTGCCGGGAGAACGGGTCGCCGGAGTCGAACAGGCTCAGCAGGGTGCGGCCGAGCGGCGCGGCGTCGCGAGTGAGGTTGTCAGGCAGATAGGTGACGGCGCGGCGGTGGGACAGGAACGCGGCGAGGGCGCGAGATTGAGTGGTTTTCCCGGCACCGGGCAGTCCCTCGAAGGCGATCAGCACGAGGCGGCCCTCCTGTCGTATCGAGTTCCGGTGGTGGCGGTGGCCAGGATGTTCAGGACGGACCCGGTGAGCCGGGGGGCTGTGACGATCGTGGTGAGTGCCGTGCTGTCGTGTGGGCTGCCGTCGGTGTCGGTAACGGCCGCGCCTGCCGCGCGGGCGATCGCGACCCCGGCGGCCATATCCCAGTCCCGGTTGCCCAGGGTGATGCTGGCGTCGAGGGTGCCGTCGGCGACGAGCGCGAGGTCGACGGCCGCGGAGCCGAGCATGCGGACCTTCCCCACGATCGGCGCGAGCGCGGAGTGCAGGGCGACGGCGACGCCGTTGCGTTCCGGCGCGTCGTCGCCGGTGCCGTAATCACCGATCGCGATCATGGCGTCCGGTAGGACGCTGATGGCAGATGGTGCGATCGCCTCGCCGTTACACCAGGCGCCGATGCCGGGTGCGCCGCTGTAGGTGCGGTCGAGTGTGGGCAGGCTGATCACGCCAAGCAGTGGCCGGATGCCGTCGGTGAGTGCCAGGGAGATGCCGTAGAGCGGTAGGCCGTGGATGAGGTTGAGGGTGCCGTCGACGGGGTCCAAGACCCACCGGTTCGGGGTAGCCGGGTTACCGCCCGACTCCTCACCGAACCGGTCGATGTCGGGGGTGCGCTCGGCCAGGAATGCAAGGATCTCGCGTTCGATCGTGTGGTCGAGGTCTGTGGCCGCGTCCCGGTTGCCCTTGGCGATGACCTGTTGGACGGACTGGGTCTTCAGCCGGCGGGTGCCGCGGCGAACGGCGGCGAGTGCGATGTCCAGCATGACGGGGACGTCGGTTGTCATCGGACGGCTCCTTCCTCCGCGGTGGAGGCTGCGGCCATGTTTTGGAGGTAGTCGATGGCGGCGGCGAGGATTCGCGCTGCCGTGGTGTCGGTGCGTAGGTGCAGCGCCGGGACGATGAGGGGGTCCGCGGTCGCCTTCAGTCGCTGGTAGAGGGGAAAGCCTCGGTCGGCGGCGGGATGGTGGCCGTGCTGCTGGTCGACGTCGAGGCGGGCTCTCGCGACAGGATCGGGGCACCAGCACCTGATGACCGCCAGCGGCTGGTGCAGTCCGGCCGCGAGCCGGACCACCTCGTCGATCTGGTAGCGGCGGGTGCAGGTGCGCTCAAGGATCACCGTGGCGGCGGGCTGTCGGGTCAGGTGCTCGCGGGCGCTCTGGTGCAGCAGGGAGACGACGAAGTCATCTTGGTCCCGGCTGTAGGTGACCTGGCCGCTGGCCTCGTAGAGCGCTGCCCGGACGCGGTCCTTGTCGAGCACCAGGCAACCGTGGCCAAGGTGTGCGCGCAGGGCGGCGGCCAGCGAACTCTTGCCGGTGCCCGGCAGCCCGGCCAACTGCACGATCATCGCCAGACTCCAATGGCCGGCGGCTGAGGGGTGATGCCGCCGGCATCACCGACTCCAGGCTGGGACAGCGGCGGCTGTTCGGGCAGCTGTGGCCAGCAGGATCGCAGCACCTGCCATCCGGTCTGTGCCGGCACGGGTACGACGGTGGCCGCAGTTGTTGTGGTGGTGTGGTGGGCGCTGTAGCGCAGAGCGTCGGCCAGCGCTGGCCAGCGGCGCTGCGCGGCCACGCGGGCGAGCGTGTGGAGGAATCCGTCATCACGGCTCAGGATTGGTAGCGGCTCCAGGTCCGCCGCGTGCGGCGGCGCGGGTGTACGGCGGGCGAGGACGGATGCGATGTCGGCAGGGTCGCTGGTGTGCGCCAGCCGGGTGCTCAGGTCGAGGGTGAGGCCGGGAACCAGGGGGTCGTCGAAGTCGCGGTGTAGGGCCGTGGGTCGGCGCCCGGTGGCGTAGTAGCCGCAGCCGGTCAGGGCGTCTACGGCGTCGTCGGCGGCCTCGGCGGGGATGAGGATGTCGACGTCGCTGGACTGGCGGGATCCGTCGCCGTGGTAGAGCAGGCTCGCGTGCGCGATCCCGTTGATCGCGGCGGCCGGGACGCGGCGGCCGGTGAGGATCGTGATGACGCGGGCGGCTTCGCGGTGGTGAACGCGCCAGCGGTGAGTGTTGAGCCGCCGCTGCCCCCGCAGGAACTGCTGCATCGGCCGGGCCAGGCCCGCCGTGTGGCCGTGGCGGTCGAGCCAGTCGGCGAACAGGCAGAGCATCTTGGCGACGATGGCGTACTCCAGCACTTCGCCGAGAGGCTGTATGTCCTCGTCGACCAGGTCGACGTCGGCTGGGGTGCCGGGGGGTTCGCAGGCGGCGCGCAGCAGCCGGTACGCGCGCAGGCAGTCGGTGGTGGCGGGAAAGAAGGTGGCAGGAGCGGGGGTCATAGTGGCTTCCTGGCGTCGAGGAGCGCACCGATGGCGTCTGCCAGGGCGGCGGGGTCGGCGCCGGCGTGGACGCGGTAGCAGGGCAGCGTGGCCAGCGCGGCGGCGGTGCGGTGCAGGTGGGCGTTGGTGACCTCGTCGGGCGGGCCGGGCACGAGCCAGTGGTTGATATGTGCGCTGGTGCCACGTTCGGGGTCGTGCATGAACATTCGGGTGTTGAGCAGCGTCTGGTGCACCTCGGTGGGGTCGACGCCCTCGACTCTGACCTCGGATCGGCTGGGGTCGAGGTGCGGCCAGATCATCATGGATGGGGTCATCTGGGTGGCGACCTTGCCGCCTCGGTGCAGCAGGTCGGAGAAGTCATCGGGCTCGATGACGACCTTGTGCGGGAAGGTCCACTTCTCGTCCGTCGTCAAGGCCTGCTGGCTGGCGGGGACGCGGTGGCGCAGGTGCGGCAGGGCGGCGAGCGTGCCGATGCCGGCCCGCAACGGCATGGGCCAGGGATGGCCGTGCAGGCCGTTGTCGCTCGCGTGCAGCATCAGCCGGTCGTTGGTCACGTAGTCACCGCCGAGGTGGTGCAGCCCGGCCAGCAAGGTGGTGGTCTTCCCGCGCCCGCGGTGCCCGGCGATCAGGATGCCGCGCCCGGTGCAGGTGAACGCGGCGGCATGGGCATAGACCATTCCCTCGGCCAGCAGTTGCCCCGTCATCGCCTGGCGCACCAGTCGCGGTGCCCACAGTCCGATCGCGTCCGCCGTCGCGCACCGGACCTGGATCGTCCTTGCCGTCTGGTCGGCATGCAGCAGCGTTCCCCGGTCGGGCACCCAGAAGGTGCCCGACGGGCCGGGGAGGCGTTCATAGGCGTACGTCTGCGGGCCGATGTCGAAGCGCCGTCCGCTCGTCGTGGCCTCGGCGCTGTTTGCGACGTCGGGATCGAGGGTGAGGTAGATGTGCCAGTTGGTGGGTCCGGCGGGTTGCTCGTCGTAGGAGTACAGGACTCGACGGGCCTCGACCAGCGCTTGTGCGCTGTCGGTGTCGAGGGCGACGGTGGCGTTGCCGCACCGGAAGGTCGCGGCGCGGCCGGCGGCGGCGACCGCGGCCGGGCCGATACCTGCGGGGTAGGTCATCGGCTCTCCGTTTCGCAATCGCACGGCGTGTGCGCGGGCAAATGGCGGTGCGCCTGCCGGGTCAGGGCGGCCAGCGAGGACTGGTTCGCCGTGCGATAGAACTCCGGCAGGCTCGCGCCATCGAGGGCCTGGCGTAACCAGGTGGGCTCAACTGCTTGCTGTGCCGGACCCCATGTGGCCAGCGCGGCGCCGGTGAGCTGGAATCCGGCGGCGGCCCGCTCGGCGGTGATCTCGACGGCCGGAGCGCGCCGGTACTTGTCCGCGTCGAGGTGGACCCGATCGGCGGGCTCGTGGCCGGCGGTGGGCAGGTCGGTGTAGAAGTTGAACACTGCGGCCGGACCGTCGAGCGCGAGGGTGAGGTGCCAGCCGCCGAACGGGATCACGGCCAGCGCATCGGCGGGGCACTCCTGGTATCGCAGATTCGGCTGGCCGGCGGCGGTCCGCCAAGCGGTGATCATCAGGGTGCGGCCGGTCAGGGTCTGGAACACTTCCAGCTGCGTCGGGGTGTTCCAGTGCCCGGTCGAGCGGTGCAGTTCCCCGCCGGGCAGCACGCCAGGCTGGTATTCGACCAGGTCGGCGCACCATTCGGTGCGGAGCACATGGCGGCGTGGCAGGACGTCGCGGTGGGCGGTGTAGAGGAGCGGATCGTCCCTGGTCTCGTGGTGCAGGACGGCGTCGCTGAGGAATACCGCGTTCCCGCCGTCGCGGTGGCGGGTCAGGAGGTCGGACAGGCGGAAGCCGGCGCCGACGTGCTCAGGGAGCACGGTCAACGCGGCAGCCGATGTGGTCGTGGTCATCGCGGCTCCGAGGAGGACAGGACACCGGCCGGCTGGCTGGTGGCGGACACCGCGTCAACGAGTTGGTTGAGAGCGGCGATGGTGGGAACGCCAGGTCGGGCCGGACGGCCGGTCGGCCGGTAGTGCACAGCCCGGCAGCCAGCGTCTAGGGCACCCCGGACATCGGTGAGCCAGTCGTCGCCGACATGGATCACTCTGTCCGGTGTGGTGTGCGCGCGTTCTGCCACCGTGGCGAAGACCTCCGGCCGTGGTTTCGCGATGCCGAGCTCCCCGGAGAACAGCATGTCGGCGAAGAACGGCGACAGCTCAAGGTCGTCAAGCAGCTGCCGGTGCACCTGGGGAGAGGTCGACAAGGTGTTCGAGGTCAGCACGAGCCGCGCGCCAGTGCCGATCAGCGCACGCAACGCGTCCTGCGTGCCGTCGATCGGGCGCGGGCAACCGCGCAGACTCGCGTGGGTGTGCACGACTTCGAGGACCGAGAGCATCTCCGTCGTCGCCGTGACCGCGAGCGGTTCGAGGATGCCGGCCAGCAGCTCGCCGGCGGTAGGTTGAACGCCGCCGTGGCGCTGCTGGTGAAGCGCTAGGCGATCGGCGGCCGTCACCGCGTGGCGGATCTGGGTGATCGGTCTGGCGTGCCCGAACGCGTCCAGGATGCGCGTGAACTCAGCCACCCGCCAGTCCATTACGGCCGCCCGGTCGCCGTGCACGATCAACGTGCCCCACAGGTCGAGACTGACCGTCCAACTCGTCAGATCAGGTGAGTTGGTCATCGTGGCCCTTCTCTTTCGGGTGATGCCGGCGGCATCGGTTGGTGGGAGCGGATCCACGCGGCGGTGCCGGGCAGGTCATGGCTCGCCCAGAGCAACGACCCGGGGACGACACCGTTGGCGCCGGCTGCGGCGAGCGCCGCGACGGTGTCCTGGCGGATGCCGCCGTCAGCGATGATGGGGATTGCCTGCTGCTGGGCGTCCAGTAGCCGCCGCATCGCGGTGATCCGGGCCAGGGCGGCAGGCTGCATGGTGGTGCCCTTGGTGCCCAGCGGGGTGCCGATCAGCACGATCGCGTCGGCCTTGGCGAGCAGACCACGGATGTTTCTGGGGTCGGTGTCGAGCATCAGCGCGATCCCCGCTGCCCGTCCGGCGTCGTGAATGGCGCGAACGGCCTCGGCTGCGCCCGTGGCTTCCGCGTGCACGGTGATCAGGTCGGCGCCTGCGTCAGCGAAGGCGCACGCGAGCCGGGTCGGTCGGTGCGCCATCAGGTGCACGTGCAGCGGCCGATCGGTGTACGGCCGGACCGCGCGGATGAGGTCGGGGAAGAACAGCGGCTCCGGAATGAAGTGGGTGTCGGAGGCGTCGATGTGCAGCAGGTCGGCGTGCGGGCTGATCCGGGCGGCCTCAGCACCGAGCGCGGACAGGTCAGCCGACCAGAGGGACACATCCAGCAACAGCCGGTCGTCCGGCAACGCATCGAGAAAAGACGGCATTCTCATCTGCCCCCCGGTGCGGTCGCGGACAGCGGTGCGGCCCGCAGCACGCCGAGGAGCCGGCCGGTGATCTCTTCGGCCACATCCCCGGCCGCCCGCAGCCCGACCCGCACGCGGGCCACCTGGTCCTTGTGGCCGGCAAGGACCTGCCGGTAGGCGGCGGTGTACCGGGGCAGGAACAGCAGTCGTTCGATGGCGGCAGGATCGCCGCCCCCGCGACCCCGGGCGATGGCGCGCTCGCGGGCCAGCGGCCACGGCGTGTCGAGGTACACCGGCACGTCTGGTTCGCAGAACCACGGCGCGACCACGGCCCGCAGATGTTGCAGTGTGCGGGCGGGATCGGTGTCGGGGGCGGTCTCGGTGAGCACCGCGAGCGCCCAGGCGAGCTTGGAGTAGACGCCGTGGTCGACGAGGACCACGTCAGCTGCGGCCAGGGCGGGCCGGAAGCAGCTGACGTGGTGATGGGCCTCGCGGCACAGGCGCAGCAGCACGTCGATGGTGCTGTGGTGGGGCATGGCGTACCCGCCGAGCCCGGTGCGCGCGCGCAGCGGCGAGCGTTCAAGAAAGGCCGACAGCCGGCCGATGCTGCCGGGCTCCCCGCCGTAGTGGATTACCTGGACGGTGAACCCGGCCCGCCGGAGCCTGGCGCCTACGAGCTGGGCCGCCGTGGTTTTGCCCGCTCCCCAGACTCCTTCGATCGTGACTAGGCGTCCCCGCGGTGACGCGATCCGCCACGTTGGTCCGGCGTGCACGTCGGTTGCCGGTGTGGTGGTGTGCGGCATGCCTGCTTCCGCCCGTGTCATCGGGCCGGCCGTAGGGCGGGTAGCCAGTCGTAGTCGACAGCGGGGTCACGGGTTGGTTCGTACTCCAGCCCGATCCATCCCTGGTAGCCGATGTCCTGAAGGGCGGCGAAGTAGGCCGGGTAGTCCAGCGCGCCGGAGCCGGGACGGCCGCGGCCAGGGTCGTCGGCTACCTGCACGTGGGCGATGCGGGCCGCGTGCCGGTGCAGCAGCGCGGGCACGTCCTCGCCGGAGCGGCCGTGGTGGTAAAGGTCGCACAGGAAACGGGTGTTGGTCAGGCCGGTGAGGGCGTTGACCGCTTCCGCGGCGGCCACCACCGCGGCGGCGTCGCCGAGCGGGTAGGCCGGGGCTTCCCGGGGGCTGATGGCCTCCAGCACGATCGTGGCGCCGATTGTGTCTGCGGCAGTGGCGGCGGCGGCGAGGTTGTCGAGGGCTAGCTGGTCCTGGTGGGCGGGGTCGACGTCGGGTTTCCGGTTGCCGTACAGGGCGTTGAGGATGCGGCAGCCGGTGCGTGCGGCGAACTCAACGGCGGTGTCGATCCCGGCGAGGAACTCGCCGTGGCGGCGTGGGATTGACAGCAGCCCGCGGTCCCCGGATCGCATGTCACCTTCCACGAGGTTCATCGCGATCAGGCGCACTCCGGCGTCGTCGAGCGCGTTCTCGTAGGCGTCGACCTCCCGGTCCTCGGGGGTTGGGCTAGTGAATGGCCACCAGCACTCGACGGCGTCGAAGCCGTCGGCTGCTGCGGCGGCCGGCCGGTCCAGCAGGGGGAGGTGCCCGTAGAGGATGGATATGTTCGCGGCGAATTGCAGGCCGGAGACGTTCACTGCTGCTCCCAGATGGTCAGGGGTCTCGTATCGGTGATGCCGGCGGCATCGGCCGATGGGTGGGGTTCGATCAGCGGCTCATCGAAGGTGGCTAGGGGAGCGCGCCGACGGTGGCCATGGCACGGTGGAATTCCTCGACGCGGTGTGGCGGGTAGCCGCCGCTGGCCATCGCCGGCACGTAGTAGGTGCGGATCCGGTCCCAGGTCCACGGCGGGGCGGCGAAGTGGCCGGTGATGTCGTTGTTGGTCAGCGCGATCCACCGGCGCAAGCAGCTCGGACACCGGCCGCAGTGCGTGAACGCGCTGCCTGGCGTGGCGCAGGAGAACGTCTGCAACAGGTGGTTGACGGGTAGACCGCTCTTGAGGTACCAGGCGACGATGTCCGATTTCGTCATGTTCCAAAACGGGCTGTCGACCCGGATCGGCCGGTCAACGAATGTGGACAGCATCTCGCTCATCCGCGCGAACGCCTCGGGGCTCTTGTCGGCGGTGTGGTCGCCCTTGACGCCGACGCACCAGATCACTTCGGCGCGGAACGCGGCGAGCATCGCGAAGAGCACGTTCCGGAACGGGATCAGGTCTCCCTGCGGCGTGGCCCAGCGGGACAGGTCGAGCTCGTTACTGATCTCCAGGTCCATGCCGTGTGCGGCAGCAAGCGCCTGTACGGTGTCGATCTCCTGCTGCCGACCGTAATGCCCGCTGTCGAAGTACAAGGTCCGCGGTTTGCCCAGGTAGTGCCAGGCGGGGAAGGAATCCAGTCCGGCGGAGAAGAGCAGGATCTCGCTCATCTGTCACTTCCTCTGGTGGGTGCCGCTGCGATGCCGGCGGCATCAGTCCGTGGCTGGCCGGCGCCGGCGGGCGCGGATCCCAGGTGCGGTGCTCGCGGCCATCGGCTCACGTCGCGGGTCAGGGTGTCCATCGGCGGGCCTCCTTCATGATCGTTTGTGCGTAGCCGGTGATGCGCTGCTCGTCGTCGTGGTCGGTGAGGATGACGGCGAGGGTCCGGTCGACGACAGCGGCAGCGTGGGGGCAAGGCGCGGTGGTGAACGGAGCGAGCGCGGGGCGTCGATCGGCGGGGATGAGACCGAACGTGCCGACGCTGTTCGGTACCCCGCAACGGGCAAGGTGCTGGCAGAACGCGCGGGGCTCGTCCAGGGTCACGGTTGCTAGGAAGCTGTAGCCGTTCCAGCCCCGGCGGGCGGGGACGTCGGTGACGTCAATGCCGGGGGCGCCGGTCAGCAGGTCGGCGAGCAGGCACGCTTGGTGACGACGGCGGGCGGCCAGCGTGTCGAATCGGGCGAGGTTGGCGCGGGCGAGGAGCGCGAGCGGCTCGGCGAGCCGGTAGTTGTAGCCGACCTCGGCCGGATGACCGTCTTCGGGTGGTGGCGGCTGCTGGTGGGAGCGAAAGGACCGGGCGCGTTGCGCGATGTCGTCGCGGTCGGTGAGGAGGTAGCCGCCCTCTCCGGACCAGAGCACCTTGCCGTCTTTGAGGCTGAAGCAGCCGACGTCGCCGGTGGTGCCGGCAAGTCGGCCGCCGGCGCGGCTGCCTTGCGCCTGGCAGGCGTCCTCCACGACCGCCAGGCCGTGCTCCGCCGCAGCGCGGGCGAGCCGGGCTGGGTCGCCCGGCCGACCCCACAGATGCACGGGCAGGACCGCCTTAGCCGCAGGCGTGACCTTGCGGCTGAGGTCGTCGTAGTCGAGATCGGTGCCGGTGGGGTCGCAGTCGACGAAAATCGGCCGGGCACCGGCGTGGACGACCGGGGCGACCGACATGATCACCGACAGCGCCGGGACGAGGACATCGTCGCCCGGGCCGATGTGCAGTGCGCGCAGTGCGGTGTGCAGCGCCGCAGTGCCGGAGGACACCGCGACCGCGTGCCGTACACCGGTGGTTGCGGCCAGTTCTCTCTCCAACGCCGCGCCGTGTGCACTCCCGGCAGGGTCGGGCATTCGGGTGAGCAGTCGGGCAAGGTCTGCGACGACGGCCTCGTCAAGCCCGGCGAGGTCCGGTGGCGCGGCGGTGCGCGGATACTCGGGCGTCATGACGGCACACCGGGGGGCAGGAACTGAGCGAAGCCCATCAGCGGCCACATGTTGACGCAGTCGGCGGAGAACAGGTGGCAGTCGGCGCAGGCGCCGCCGGGACCGAACAGGGTGCTGGCGCTCGCACCGCGGATCGAGCGCTGGCCGCCGCCAGCCGTGGTGGCGCGGATCTTCAAGGTGGAGGGGCAGTCCCAGACGCTGCCGTCGGGCTCGATGAAGAACAGGTCGGTCCCGCCGAAGCAGCCGGGCACGAACCCGGGAAGCTCGGCGGTGACCGCGTCCATGACCTGACCCGGGTAGCCCGGCGGGGGAAGCTGTACCGGCGGCGCGTCATACAACCGCGCGAACGCTGCGGCCAGCGCCTCGGCATCAGACGCTGTGAGCGACAGCTGCTGGTGCAGCGTGTGCTCCGGATCAAGGGCGATCGGCTGCGGCACGAAGTAGTCGCAGCCGAGCTGAGCGGCCAGGGCCGCGGTCTCGGTGACCGCGTCGATGTTCTGCCGCGTGACCACCGAGTAGATGCCTACCCGTGGCGTCCGGCCCCCTCCGCGTGCGGTGACCAGGGCCTGGACGCCGGCCACGACGTCGCGATGGCCGTGCAGGCCGTTACGGGCCGGACGCCACCGGTCGTTGTAGCCGGCATCGGCGGAGTCGAGCGAGACGGACACGGCGTCGACCCTGGTAGCGAGGATCGCGTCGACCAGTTCCGGCCGGTTGAGCGGGATGCCGTTGGTGCACAGCACCACCTGGACACCGGCGGCCTTGATCTCGGCGACCACGTCCATGATTGGCGGCCAAATGAGCGGCTCGCCGCCGGCAAGGAAGATCCGCTCGACGCGCGATGCGCGCAGGGTCTGCACGAACGCGGCGATGGTGGCCAGGTCCAGATCGGTGCGCGCCAGGTGCGACAGCGCTCCGGGCTGACCCGGCATGGCTTGCCGGTGCTCCTCAATGGTGCCGAAGTAGCAGTAGCGGCAGCCGAGATTGCACGGCGAACGCAGCGCCCACAACAGGGAAACACCGGTCATCGCGTACCGCCCTCCGTTCCGAATTCAGTGCCCGCCAATGCGCTGTGGCCGCCGCCGCGAGAGGCGCAGGTGCGCGCAGAACGAATAGTCGCCCCGGTCATGCGCGCTCCCACGGAAAGATCACCCAGCCGTCGACGACGGTTCCGATGTAGGTCAGCGCCTGCCCAGGGGCCTGCGGGCGCCGCCAGTTGCCGACGTTGCAGACGAAAGTCGCAGTGCGTGTCCGTGCGGCCCCGGCGTCTCGCACCAGCTCGACGGTGCGTGCGAGGGTGTCGCCGCTGCCGGCGACATCGTCGACGATCAGCACGTCCGCGCCGGTCAGGTCGCCGAGGCTGGCCGGGTTGGCGACTTGCGGGGCGGCCGACTTCACCGCGTCGACGCCATCGGCAGTGGTGTGCAGAACTTCCACGGTGCGTACCGTGCGTACGGCGAGGGCGTGCGCGAGCAGCACTGCGGGGATGACGCCGCCGCGCAGCACGCCTACCAGCACATCGGGCACGCTGTCGGCGCGGACCTCGTCCGCGATCCGGTCGGCGGTGGCGGTGATGGCGTCCCAGCCGAGCATCGGGGGGGTGCCGTCATCGGCCACGTTCATCACCCCAGATCAGCACGTGCTGGCGGGTGGTGAGGTTCCAGCCGCGGGTCAGCGCGACGTCGGCCAGCCATCGCATCCGGTCGGCGACGACACGGACACTGGTGCCCTCTGGAGACAGCCACACATCCGTCAGGCCGAACTGCTGCTGCAGGTCAGCGATCTCCCGTACGTCATCAGGGCTGGTTACCACGAATTTCCACCGCGCCTGCCCGCTGGCCTGTAGCTGCCTGATGACCTGGGGTTTAACCCGTTTGCTGTAGGGAACGGCGGAGCTTGCCAGTTTCAAGCCAGCGTTGAAGCGCGCGCCGGCCGCGATCAGTTCGGTCCCCGGATTGATGGTCGCGTTGGTCTCGATCTCCAGGGCCTTACCCAAGGCGGTTGCGCGTCGGGCGAGGGCGGTGACTGTGCCTCGGTGTAGCAGCGGTTCGCCACCAGAGACGACGACTAGACCCACCGGTGCCAGGCTGGGATCGCCGGTGGCGGGGTCGAGCCGCACCAGCGCGTCCCAAATCTCGGCCGCGCTCATCGTCGGCGCGGCCTCCAGGTCGTGCTTGGCCGTGTTCCACGTGTACTCGGTATCGCAGACCATCGCACCAACGGCGGGTGTGTTCGGGCGGCGCGGCATGCGCGAATACCCACAGGTCAGGTTGCACCTCATGAGGCGTACGAACAGGGCGCGGCGGCCGAGGTTCACACCCTCTCCCTGGAAGGAATAGAAGAGGTCGGCTACCCCCACCCGCTCACCGGCCGGGGTGATCTCGGTGGGCAAGATGGCTCTCTTCCCGGTCACGGGACGTCCTGGCGGTATTCCGCCCAGCTGGTCGCGGTTTCGCGCACCCGCACGGCCTCGATGACCACGCCGTCCGGCAGGGCGAGATGGGCCGCGCACCAGTCGAAAAGCACGTGCGCCAGGTGCTCGCTGGTCGGCTCGACGTTGATGGCGTCATTGAGGAGGCGGTGGTCGAAGCTGCCGTCCAGGTGTCGTTTCAACGGATCGAGTTCGGCGAAGTCGACCACAAACCCCGGCCCGGTGAGCTGCCTTGAAGCGAGCGTGATCTCCACCGTGTACCGATGCCCGTGCAGTCGGCCGCACTTATGCCCCTCGGGCAGCCCGCCCAGAAGGTGCGCTCCCTCGAACGTGAACGCCTTGCCGATTCGATAGATCCCTGGTCCGGCCACATTCATGGCGGTCGAGTTGGCCAGTGCCGGTCGGCTCATGCGGTCCTGCCCGACGGCACGGCCAGATGAAAGAACTCGCTACGCGCGCCCTGGTCTTGCTGCAGTCGGCCGCGGGTGGCGACGGTGAGCGTTTCCGCGCCGGCGGCGCGGACACCACGACGGGTCATGCACAGGTGCTCAGCCACGAGGACCACGCCGACGCCGTCGCATGCCAGCTGCTCCTCCAGGAACCCGGCGATCTGCTGCCCGAGGGTCTCCTGCACCTGCAGCCGGGCGGCGAACATCTCCACCGCCCGGGCGATCTTCGACAGGCCGGGCAGCTTCTCGCCCGGGTAAAAACCGACATGCGCGTGGCCAGAGAACGGCAGCAGGTGGTGGGCACACAGGGACGTAAACGGGATGTCGCGGGTCAGGACCAGGTCGTGTTGACCCTCGTCGTTCGGGAATGTTGTGAACGTCCACGACTGGGAGCTGAGCATCTGCACCAGGGCGTCGGCCATGCGTCGCGGGGTGATCCGGCCAACCTCGGTGTCCATTGGCACTCCGAGTGCTCTCACCAGTTGCGTGACCGCCTGTTCGACTTCCTTCCGATCGAGCACGTCCACACCAGGGAGCACAGTGTGGACTGCGCCGTCGAGGTCGGGGAGGGTGATTGTCACCAGGTCTCCTTCGGGGGTGAGCTCGGACGTCCGGTCTGCCTTCCGGGATGCGACCGCCTTATGCGCGAGCGCAACCCGGTGTGCCTCCGCCGAGCGCGGTAAGGGCGTGCGCCGTGCTGATCACGCTTTGCACTGGTAGCCCGTGGTTGAGCTCCGCGTATGCAGCAGGTCGTTCGGCGGTTGGATCTCGGCCGTTGCGTCGCGGCGGCCGTGGACTGAGCGTGGCACCGGGCCGACTGGGGTTACCAGACCGTGAAAGGCGCTCGGGAAGGTGCGCGAAAGGTGCGTTCGCCCACTGTCGATGTCTTCGCCGGTACTCTGTGGACGATTCCGCTCCGGTTACTTGAGGTATGTGGGGGGAAACGTCATGAGGCTGCCTTCACGTATCGTCAACCCGGTCTTGGCGGTGCTGCTCGACGGAAGTGGCTTTACCTCGCTCGACGAGTTCGCCGCTGCGGTCAATGCTCTGGCGAACCAGGAGTACGGCCTTCACCTGTCCTATGACCATGTGGGGGTGAAACGCTGGCTGTCAGGCGGGACCTGTCGGCAGCCGGAGGTGGTGGCCGAGGTGCTGTCCCGGGCCTGGGGTGTCGAGATCCCGGTTGCCGTGATCTGGCCTCAGTCCCGTGGCGGCGCCCCTCCGGCGGCACCACACCTCGTTCCCTGCGTGGCCCCTCGTACGCTTGATGAGTTGGCCGCCTACATCGGGAGCGACATGCTGACCAGGCGCGCACTTCTGACCGACGCGATTGCCTTCACTGCGGGTGAGGCGTTGAGCGATCCGCTGTTGCGCTGGCTTGCCGGGCCTGCGGGGCGGCTACCGGACAGCTCCGCGCCAACATCGCACCGCTTGACCATCTCGACTGTCACGAGAATCGAAGCTGCCACTGCCGCGTTCGGCGCCGAAGATGCGGCGATCGGCGGCGGCCTAAGCCGGGAGGCCGCGGTCGGGCAGCTGAAACACGCCGTCGACCTGCTGCGCGAGACGTCCTACACCGACGCGGTGGGCAACCGGATGCTCGCTGCGATCGCCGAGCTTGCCGGAATGGCGGGCTGGATGAGCCATGATGTGCAGATGGCCGGCCCCGCCCAGCGGTACTTCACCCTGGGGTTGCAGGCCGCTCGCGAATCCACCGACCGGCGATCGACGCTCCTGCAGGTCAGCCTTCTGGCGGACATGGCCCGGCAGATGCGCGACCTAGGACACCCGGCCACCGGACTGCAACTGGTCGACGCTGCCCTGGCGCTGCTGCCGCGCGGGCGGTACCCGGCCGCCGCGGCGATGCTGTGGAACCTGCGTGCGCGGATGCTCGGCCCGCTCGGCCCCTCCTCGATCAGCGAGCTCAAGCACGCGGTCCGGTTGGCCGAGGATCTGCTCGCCGACGCGGACCCTGGCGATGATGACCTGCTGGCATACACCGGCCGAGCCGAACTTGCCGGCAACGCGGCCCTCGCGTGGCAGGACGCGGCCGGCCATATCCCGGCTCTCGCCGCACACGCAGAAGAACAAGCCCTCGCCGCACTCGAAGCACGTTCGCCCGGCTACTCCCGCTCGACCGTCTTCGACCAGATTTGCCTCAGCACAGCCCGCTTCACCGGAATCGACCCAGATCAAGCCGCCACCGACGGCCATCAAGCGATCGACTTGGCCGCTGAGGTCGCCACCTCCGCGCGCGTGCTCGACAGGCTGAGCTCACTGCTGACCCACTCTGCGCCGCACGCCGCCCGGCCTACGGTCCGGGCGTTCCGGGAACGACTGATCGTTACCCTCCGCGCCGCGGCGGCCTGAACGCCTCTGCAGGTTGCTGCCCGCTCATCCGACAGGTGACCAGCGGATGGAGCGGTCACCCGCGCGTAGCGACGCGATTCGCAGCGCAGCCTCGCGTGCGTGCGGCGGAGAGGATGGCGCGCGACGGATGTGCGCAGCAACCGATCGCAGCTCATAGATGTCGCGGAGGATTTCCCAGCCGGTCTCCAGGGTCGGGTCCGCGCCATACGCGGTAAGCATCTGGGTCAGCAACTGCGGCGACCCACCGAACCGTTCCTCAGCGGCGGCCGGAATGAGATCCCACTCGCGCGGCGCGGTCGCAGCGTTGTCCCAATCAGCGACCAACCGACCGGTGCGGGCCGAGATGACGTTGCCTAACTGTGCGTCACCATGCACTAGGCCGGCACCCAAGCGGGACTCGACCGCGTCAAGGCCGCGCTGCAGCTCGACCGCCCTCGCATCGAGCCACCGCCGGTCTGATTCATGCAGCCAACTGCTGGCCTGAACGGCCGCGACGAGCCGGTCCAGCGGACGGAACACCGGGAGGACAAACGGCGGCCCCAGACTGTGCAGCCGTCGCAACAGCCCGCCCAGTTCTGCGCCGGTGACCGGTTCCGGATTCGGGCAAATATCGGCCTGTTCCCAGAATGTGACCGGGGTGCCTTCCTCCTGGCCGCCGTCGACGATGATCGGCTGGTCGACCCCCTTAACCGGCACCACGCTGGGGAAGTCCTCACGCACCAGCCAGCGGGTCACCTCGACCGCCCGCATGGCCCGTCCCACAGCATCGGCGCCTCGGCCGACACGCACGATGATGCGAGCTCGGGGCAGAAGAAACACCGCGTTGCTGTGGATACGTACCGGGCGCAGACCCCGAATATCGAGACCCGCCAGACGGCACGCTGTCCGCGCCTCCGCCTCAGTCATCCACTACCGAACCGAACAGCCCTTGACCAGCATATCCCCGCCCTGCTCCCTTATCCGACTCAAACGCCTGCGTTTGCGTCTACGGTATCCACGGATGAGGTGCTGCACAGTGTCGCGGGTGCCACGTGAGCTATGGGGGCGCAGTAAGGGTCTACCGCCGAACTGATGCCGGCGGCATCAACGGCGGAAATCCTCATCGGCCAGAGTCTCGGCTTGAGTCGTCGGCGGCCCGTCGTTAGCGAGGTTGATGCCGGCGGCATCGCTCAACCCGCACGCCACCGGGAAGCATCACGGTCGCTGCGGTTGCCAGGCAACGTGGGCGCATGCAGACGTCGCCGCTCGTGTGTTCGCTTTGCTTGCTCGGCCTGCCAATGTCACTCAGCTCACCGGGCGGCGGCACCTCTGCGCCGGCGGCCATCAGTTACTCGATCGTAGGATGGGGCCTCACCCCTCCTTCGGATTGAGGTAACCACCCTATGGCTAATCAGCACGGAATCGATGAGCAGCCCATCACTGCGTTACCCCTCCTAGCTGCGCAACTGGAGGCTGGCAAGTTCGCAGTACAGGCGCATTTGAGTCTCCTGCCGCAGGCCGATCTGTCGCCGGAGGACTTGACGACGCTGGAGCGACAGTGGGAAGAGTCCCTGCCTGAGCTGTACGAGATGTTCGAGCTTCCCGGGCAGAACTGGCTTTCTCAACCAGGTCTGCCCTCGTCAACTAGAGGCGAGGTGGAGCGTTACCTCGAACTGGTTCAAGAAGTAAATCGCCTAACCAGAGAGGCAATTAGCAAGCTTAAGGAACTTCAGCGCAAAACCGGCAATAAGCCTGATTTGTGACTTCCGGGCTGATGATTCAATGGCATCATGGAACTTCCACGACGCCTACAGGAGGGACGACCCAAAAGCCGATTTAGCCCGAGAGTGCGACTTTTAGTCCGATTGCGCAGCGCTGGACGCATCCATAACCTAGAGCGTTCGGTGCCATGAAAAGCGCGAGGAGCGCTACGACGCTCCTCACGAGACGAACACGGGGGAGATGAAGGCATGACCGGCTGGGCAGGCCTGCTGGCGCTGATCCTGATCTGGTCCGCAGTCGGCTACCGCTCTTGGAGCCTGCTCCGTCATCCGCGGGGCACGATCGCGTGGGCTTGGTGGCGATCACTTTTCGCTTTGGCCGGCGCCGTTTCGCTCTTTTACCCGCCAGGTTACAACGCCGCCTACTCACTCCTCAACATCCCCAACGTTGCGGAGCTGGTAGGGCACTGGTTAATCCTGATCAGTGGATGGCAGGCCGCCGCTGTCCTCATCTTCCTGGCATACGGCAACGAGCCGGTTGTGGCTCGCCGGATGCTGTGGAGGCGTGGCATGCTGGTGCTTGCCACGCTCGCGGTAGCCACATACTTCTTCATTAGGATCCCCGCCGAGACGAATACGACCAAGTTTACGACCGTTTACGCTGACGCGCCTTTCATCAATCACTACTGGATTACATACCTGGTAGCGGTTAACATTCTGCAAGCGGATATCGCCCGCCTATTCATGAGTTACTCGATGAAGAGCACCCGAGAGGCTTTGAGGATCGGGCTAAGGATTATCGCCCTGGGCGTCCTCGTCGGATCGCTGTACTGGATGCACTGGATTGCCTTTTTGATCTTCCAGAACTCCACCGGCGAAACTCCCGAGTGGATCGAACTGTGGGGAGCTGTAGCAGCGGTTAGTGCCGTACTGCTGGTGGTCATTGGATCGACGATCCCGGTCTGGGGACGGCACGTCGGGCTGAGAGGACCGCTGACCACATGGCGGGAGTTCCGCGCACTGAATAAACTGACGCCACTGTGGGAAGCGCTGACGACCGAGATTCCGGACATCGCCCTGCAAGAGTCGGGTGCCGACACCTTGTCCTATCGGCTCTACCGACGCCGAGTCGAGATCCTGGACGGGATCCTTGCGCTTCGCCCCTACAGAGACCCGGATGCTGAGCAGCGGCTACGAGCGCAGTTGGGGGAGCAGTCGATCGAGGCGGACCAAGTAGACGCAAGGGTGGAGGCCGCGATGATCGAGCATGCACTCAACGCCCGGCGTCTGGGACAACCTGCCGGCCGACCCGCATCCGGTGCCACCCAAGTATCGGTGAGAGAAGATGTAGCCTGGTTGTGCACCTTGAGCAGGGAGTTTGCTCGTCTTCAGACACGTAATGCAGAGGGCCGGTGAGAGCTTTGATCTTGCCTACTCTCCGTCGGATCACCACGCCGATATCAAACCGCCTCGCCGCTCGCAAAGGTTCTGGGCGTTGTGCCAAGTCGCCTAAATCGACTGCGCGGTCTAAGCTTCGCGAGCTGAACCTTGAACTGCCTTCGCCATTCTCAGCTGACGCTCTATGCGCCGCCGTTAGCCGGCAACGCAACCGGCCTATCGTCATTCTTGAGGTCGACCGCCTTGATGCTACCGGGCCTTGTGGGCTTTGGGTGGAGACGGACACCGTCGACTACGTCATGGTAGCCAAAGCGGCAACGAAGACGCACCGCGATCACATAGTGCTGCACGAGCTGGGTCACCTCGTCTACGACCACCAAGGCGTCTTGGGGCGGGAAAGCCTGCATCTCAGCTTCCCAAACCTGAGTCCAGCAGTCGTTCGCCGTGCCCTAGGCCGGGGATCCTATGATGCCCATGAGGAGCGCGAAGCGGAGGTTTTCGCCTCTGTTGTTATGGAGCAAGTAACTCGTGAGCAGGAGGGTCGAGCCGTCGGCCACGATCGCGAGGTGCTTGCTAGCCTCCGCGACATCTTCGAGTAGGCCGAATCAGTTTCCGGACTCTCGATCCGTCGGTCGCCGGGGAGAGGTGTCGAGCCCTTCGATAGCGCGAACATGCTCCACAATGTCGGCGATATGACTCAGACTCTTCGGCGATAGGCCGCCCAGCCGTGTTGCGACTCGGGTAACCCCTGCGTCAGCAAGCAGTTTGACTAGGGCCAGTTCGTCAGCGATGGCGCGCGATTTCGCGTCGTCGAAAAAGTAGGCCGGTGAGACGTCGAAGAAGCTCGCCAGAGATTCCAGGTGACGTTTTGTCGGGTTGTCGCGCTCGCCGCGTCGCAGCATCCACAGGTAACTTGCGGAGATCGTTGAGTTCCCTGCCGACTTCGCCATCGCCGCAGCAACTTCTTCATTGCTGTGGGGCGTGCCATCCGGTCGACGAATCGTGTCAAACAGGTTATTGATCTTATCGGCTAGCGACCACCTCGATCGATCCACGCTAGCCTCTACGCCTTCGCCTGGCTCGCTCGCGGCCATCGTTCCCCCAGCTTCCCGCGACAACCGGCGTGGATCCGGTGTGGTTTGACCATCACATCAGTTGAATCCGTAGCTTACCTGAGCTTAGACTCAGGCGGGCCATCGCTCAACTAGCGTGAAGGGGCGGAGCGGTGACCTTCACAGGGGTAACGGGGGTGGAGGGGCGCGATGAGAGGCGACCGCGGTGCGGCGGTCCCTCCATCGTGCCCCTCTAACCGTTGCGCCATGTTGCCGCCAGCCCGCCTCTTGGCATCCGTACACCAACTTCGACCAGCTCAGACCTCATGGCTGGTGCAAAGGAAGCTACAGGACCGACCCATATCGAAGCTAGGGCATGACTACGGGGGTAGACGACCATGTCCAGGACCAGTTACGCAATAGCCCAGCAGTGCCATCCAGACAACGAAGTCACGGCTGTGGGGGCCTACGACCCGGACGAGTTGGTGGCCGTGCCTGCATGGACCGTGAAGGTCGCCCGAGGCTTGGCCGCAACCCTCGCTCACTGCGCCGACCTGCAGAAGACCATCGACTTTGGACAGCAGCCCGATGTCGACAGCATCGTCGAGGCAGCTACCGCCTTTAACCCTCTTCCCGAGCATGAAGACATCGGCTCAACACAACAGCTCGCTGAGCTGCTCCAGGAGACCGCCCAAGTCCTGAGTGAATCGCTACAAAACGGTCAAGATTGAGGTACCCGATCCTGCCACCGCAAGGACACGGGTTAACGCCGGGTGGTGAGCGACCGGCTCTGGCACCAAGAGCATGAGCAGCATCTGGCGACGAGCTGCGGGCGGGTCTGCTGGGCACACATTCATACCCGTCCGCTAGGCGATCGCGGCCCATGAGCGGCAACCGCGAGCACCAGATGTATTAGGGACCCGGCCGACGATGCGCCGGGATTGATGCCGGCGGCATCACCTACCGTTGTATGGGGGCGCACCGCCCGCTGCAGGGCGGGGGTGGCGAGGCTGGCAGTCGGAGGTCGTCCGGTGACGGCTCCGTCTGGTGTACCGGGGCCGGGGTGCCCCCTCGGGGCGGCCGATTCGTTATCGGCGACCTCGTTCGGCGTCGTGCTGGCTGACCCGGTTGATGTAGGCGGCGAGCGCCGTAGCGATGTCGGAAGCAGTGACTTTCTCGCCGTCGGCGTTGATGCCATAGGTTTCGGAGAACCAACGCGGGTCGTCAGGGGCCATCCTCGCGTAGGTGCCGAGGAAGCCAGCGGGCTCCTGGTACAGCGAGATGACAGTCCCGTGCGGCCACCGCCGCTCCCAGCGTACGTAGCGCCTCGCGTACTTGGGGTTCGGCGTACGCCGCACCGGCGGGTAGGGCGTCCAACCGTGGTCGAGCAAGGCCTGCGCGACCCCGGCGACGTGCTCCCGGCCGGGGGCCGAGGTTCGGTCTTCGAGCTCGCTGATCAGCGCGTTCAGCGTGCCCGGTGCCGCCGGTTGCTGCACCACAGTGGTGCGCCGACCGGTGGCGCTGGCCACGATCTCGACATCCTGGTGGTCATACGCTCCACGCACTGCTGATGGTGATGCCTCCATTTCAGCGGCCAGCGCCTCCTGCGTATACGGGCGCGGGCTGACGAACTCGCGGGCATAGGCAACCAACAGCCGGATGCGCTCCTCGGCTGCGGCCTTGACACGCTGCTGCTCGCCTAGGGCGAACAGCAGCGGATCGTAGTCGTGTGTGGTCCACACTTCGCGCAGTCGCCGCACGGTGTCGGCTCGGCATGTCAGCACCTCCTTCAGCTGCCGCTCGTAGAGGTCGGTTTCGTGGTCGTCAGCGTGGGCAGGCAGGGGGCGAGGCAAGGGGTGGAGCAGGGCGGCGATGTCATCGGTGAGATCAGGCATACCCTTACAGTAGGCAAGTAGCTGCATAGTATGCAAGGGTCTGTCATGTGTGCGCCTGATGCCGGCAGCATCGGTTAGCCAGCGAGCCCAACTGGGGGCTACTGCCGGTACGGCGCCAAGGATCGGCGTATGTTCGAGACGATCGTGCAACCGCCGCCGTAGCGCTGTGGGTGCGCTTGGCGGCGTCGGGTGGTAGTGGGCAGTGTGGCACTCGTGGATGCCATAACGATCGCCGTTGCTCAACCGATGGTGACTTGCGAGCCCGCTGCGAACGGATCAATTACGCGCGTACTCATGCGCGAGGCGCATGAGCGGGGAGCACGCCTGCTGCATTTTCCCGAGGGAGCACTCACCGGCTACGCCGGGCAGGCGAAGGGGCACTTTGCCGGCTGGGCCATCGACTGGACGCCCGTACGGGCGCAGCTCGACGAGATCGCTGAACTCGCGGGTGAGCTCAATCTATGGGTCGTACTGGGCGGCAACCACCGCCTGACTGGCTCCCATCGCCCGCACAACAGCCTGTATGTGATCTCCAACCGGGGAGAGATCGTTGATCGTTACGACAAGCGGTACCTCTCCCACGCCGAGGTGACCGATTTCTATTCGCCCGGCTTCGAGCCGGTGGTCATCGATGTGCCCGGCTTCCGTTTCGGCTTGGCGCTCTGTATCGAGATCAATTTTGCGGAGGTGTTCCTCGACTACCTGCATCGTGACGTGGACTGCGTGCTGCTTTCCTCCTTCTCCCAGGACCCGGTGTTCGGCGTGATCGCCCAGGGTTACGCCGCAGGCAACTGTCAGTGGATCAGCGTTTCGGTGCCCGCCCAGTGCAGCCTGGCCATGCCAAGCGGAGTCGTGGGCCCGGACGGCACCTGGCTAGGGCGGTGCGCCTCCGACGGTCGCAGTGGATTGGTGTGTGTCGACCTTGACCGGCATGCGCCGGAGCTGAATGTGGCTCTTAAGGCCGCCCGACCCTGGCGCGCCACCGCCCGCGCCGGGGTGATCTACGAACAGCGCCGCGTGCAGGACCCGCGCAGCAGCGATCGCACAGCGTCGTAGTTGTCCCGCGAGCCCTCGCATGGCAAGCCTTCTGTTGCCCTGGATGGCGGTTGCCTTGGGGCTCGTGCGCGCACGGGACGCGGCGTCGCTTGGCCGCGTCGAGGGCCGTCTGGGTGACGCCGACGGCGCGGGCCAGCTTTCCGGTCTAGTCGATGCCGCCGACCGCCGCTGGGCTGGCGAGGCCGGCCTAAAGCGCGCTGAACGCGCGGGCCTCGTCGACGGCGGCTTGGCCCTTTTCGCGTCGTAGCTGGTCCTCGTCAGTCGGGGCGGTGAGGACCTGGTGGATGGCGTCCAGCGCGGGCCGGTCCAGCGCGGTGTCGTTGACGGTGAACAGGGCAGGCATGACCTGTCGGTTCGCCCATCGGTTGTCCCGGTCGCCGACCTTGCCTGTGCGGAAGTTGCGCCGAGGGTCGCGTGCCCGGTCGACCAGCCGGAAGCGGTGTAGCAGCTCGGTTGCCCTCCACGTTGCGCGAGCGAGCCGGAAGCGTTCCTCCCGGTGGTCGGCGCGCAGGTAGACGCCCTGCTGCTGATGTCGGGCGGGAAACTGGTCGCGCAGCATGGCCAGGGCGAGGTACGCGGCGAGCTCGGTGTCGGTAAGGGCGAATACCCAGAGGTTGGTGAAGAACGCCGGCGCGATCCGGAACGCCGTCCGCGGCTCGGGCACGACGTATCGGGGGTGTTCCTCTGCGGTGCTCGACTCGGCGTGCAGCTGCCAGCTCGCTCCGTTGGCGTCGGGGTCGTAGCGACGGCGCGCTCCGTCGGGACGCTGGCGGGGCAGCTGCAGCAGGTGCTCGTCCTCCAGGGCGCGCATCGCCTCGGTGATCTGGCGGGCGCGCAGGGCGGCCGCCGTGCGGGCGGTGCCGGTGGTCGGCAGTGTCTCGGAGAGGACGAGCTGCCGCCACGGCTCGTACTCCTCAGCCGGACTCCCGCTGATCCAGCGCACGTTGCGGACGGTGTCGCTCGGCCCGCATCGGCATTGCGCGTCGAACAGCATCAGCAGGAACAGGCGCAGCTGCAACCCGCGGGACTTGATCAGCCGGGACATCGCGGGCGCCGGCCCGTCGGCCGGCTGCACCACGAACGACTTCCGGATGTAGATCCACTCCGGCTGCCGGCCGGGCCCGTTGTCACCCTTGCGGCCGCCGTGCTGCCACAGGTGCCGCAGGTTCGCCCGAACCGCTGTGGCCAGCGGTCGGGTCGGGTCGACGTCGTATGCCTCGCGCAGTGCCTTGACCAAGCCCGCCCGGGCTCGGTCGCCGGTAGACAGCTCCACCGGCACGGTCACCGCTCGCCTCGCAGCGCGGTGACGTACCGGGTCAGCGAGGCGAGCACGCGCAGGCAGTGGCGGCGGGTGGCGGGTCGACGAGCGGTGAGGGCGGCCAGCGCGACCAGGACGACGCCGATCGTCACCGTGGCCACAGGCAAGGCGAAGACGATCACGCTCCACCCGAGCTGGTCAGCGAGTTCATTCATGTGCGACGCTCCAACTGGTACGGCAAGGGGTCCGCCCCTCGGTGCTTACCAGGGCGATCGGGGGACGGGCCCCTCATCTGTCTCGCGCCGGGCGGCGCGACGAGGCCCAGGATGGCTGACTTTTCGCCCACTGTCGCGCCCGTGATCTTGGGGCGCTTCTCCCCTCAGCAACCACAAAGTCGTACCGGAGGACCAAGGAGTTTGTGGTCGTTGAGAGGTCGCCGCTGGAAGGGGGAAAATTATCCCGCGCGGCCATCGGCGTGGCGGTCGAGCCTGTGACGCGCAGCGCCGACGCGAGCTGACTCTCAGCCCGTCTGATCGGGCAGGTAGCCGTGCTGACGGAGGACCCGCTCGAAGAAGCAGGTGACCGTGGCCCGGGCAGCGTCGGCGTCACGGAACTCATATCCGCCGAAGCGGACCACGTCGTACCCGGCGAGCTGGAGGTCGCGGTCTTCGGCGACCATCTCGGCGTACAGCCGTGGGCTGGCCAGGTCACCCTCGGCATAGTGCTGCTTGCCGTCGATCTCGATGACCAGGCGTCGCTGGTCGCGCAGGAGCATGAGGAAGTCCATGCGCTGTCGAGCGAGCGGGCCGGGCGCATGTCGTTGCGCCCGGGTGCGGGGGTCGTAGTGGAGGTAGACCTGCGGAATGAGGGCGGGTAGGCCGAAACCGTGCTCCTTGAGCAGCGCCGCGTAGGTCTGGAACATGAGGTACTCGGGTCCTCGGCCCGCCGACGGGTCGCGGTCCCGGTCGAGGGAGAGCACCAGGCGGGCGTGCAGGCCGTTCGCGGCGTCGCGTTCGCTCACGCCGGGATGCCCCCGGGTCTGCCGCCACCAGTCGACCAGGTCCGCCCAGCTGAGCCCGGCGGCGGGAAGCGGGCGGTCGTACACCAGGCAGAACTGCCCGTTCTTGGTGATCTGGATCGTGTTGCTGACCGCGTCGACCAGCACCAGCTCCGGCTTGGGACCGTCGGCGGCGAAGATCAGGTTCTTGAAGGTGGAGCGGACACCACCGCGGCGGGCGCCCGCCAGTTGCAGCAGACCCCACAGGTGCGGCAGGTAGTAGACCTCCACCACCCGAGTGCCGAGCTCGGCGAGCTGCTCGTCGGTCAACGTCTGGATCCGGGCCCGGACGTAGCCGCGCTTGCTGTAGTGCGCGTCCTCGATCTCGCCGTCGGCCAGTCCGAACGACCGGCACACCGTGGGCAGGTCGTAGGACTTGACCTGGTGCAGGGCTTCCGCGATGGCCTCGCGCAGCTGGATAGACGTGGCCCCCCGGGTGCCCGCCTCCACGCGGGCCATCGGGTCCACGAGCATCGGGGCGATCGTCACCTCGTGCTGGCCGACACCGATCCGCAGCTTGTCGAACTGCGCACCGATCGCCCGCAGGTCCGCCGGCTCGAACAACGCCATGAACATCGGCCGCACCCGCAGCACCACCGTTGCCGGGGCCAGCCAGGCCGCGGACGGCGACGGAATGGTCTCGGCGGCCTGCACCAGGGACACCAGGTTGGCTGCCCGCTGGTGGCCGGCCTCCACCAGCAGCTCCGACACCGTCGACAGCTCACTGTCGAGCTTCCAGTCCCTGTTCATCGGCCAGGCCCCTCCGGCATGCCGGTCACTGTAGGCGTGGTGCCGGACACCCTTCCCGCACACCGTTGCGTGCGCGCTGCTGCGCCAGCGTGGCCGTCTGCTGGTACTGATGCTGGCGGCATCACCTGCGGTGTCACGGTCGCGACCACCGTCATCGCGACGGGCGCGGGCGTCGCCGGTCCAGGGCCGGCTGATCGTCGCGGGCCCACCGCTGGACGTCGGCCCACGACAGGCGCAGCGCGCCCTGGCTGGTGACGATCTGCTGCCAGAGCTGACTGTGCGGGCGGCCCCGGTGGTCGTCGGGTTGAGCGGATAGCCGCTGGATCCAGCTCTCTTGGGCGGCGGCCGTCCAGTCGCCCAGCGCGCACCGCACGAGGGCTTGGTACAGCACGGCCGGGGAGTTGCCGTCGTAGCCGAAGGTGTATCGCGGCTCGTCGCCGGGATTGGGCACCGGCTGCGGCGCCAGCAGCGTCCCGTCGGGGCCGGGGTCAGGGCGAACAGGCCGGTGGCGGAGTAGGTCTTGTCGGCGGCGATGACGGTCTGCGTTGTCCAGCCGGCCGGTGGCATGCTGGTGGGCCATTCGATGAGCAGGTGGTCGGCGATGCCCCCAACACCGGCGGTGAGGTGCGCGACGAGGCGTCCCTCGGGGTCGCGGTAGAGGTCGACCAGGCGCTCGCGGGCGCGGTCGAGCATCTGGTGGTGGGCGATGGCGGTGTCGGTGGCGTCCTCGGTGAGCAGGCGGACCAGCCGGCGGGTGGGACGAGCTGGGTCGCCGTGCGCGTCGGCCGGGGTCAGCCGGGTGAGGTGGCGGCGGTATTCGTCGTGGATCGGCCCGTGGGCGTCGGGCCAGCTGTAGGTGACGCAGAAGGTGTAGACCCGCTCGGGATGGGTGGTGGCGAGCTCGCCGCGTAGCAGCAGGATCGCCTGGCGCAGCGCGTCGCCGTACGGGTCGCCGGGCCGCCACGGCCTGTCGCCTCGACCTGCGCGAGCCGGTCGAGTTCGTCGGCGGCGGCCTCGGGGTCGAGGTCGCGGCCGGCGGCGACGGCGGCGCGCTGCTCGGCCACGGCGGGCCAGGTGGGTGGCTGGGGTGCGGCCGCAAGGTACCAGCCGTCGCCGGTGCTCGGGTGGGTCAGCGCGGTGCTCACGTCGCGGTGTACGGCGCGCGTCTCCCGGGCCAGTAGGGCGAAGGCCTGCGGGTAGCTGGTGTGCATGGAGTGCTCCAGCGCCGCGGTGAGCCGGGCGATGGCGGCGGGCCACTCGGTGATGGTGTCGGGGATGGACACCGGGCGCGGCTGGTCGAGCAGCCGGACGGTCCGCATCAGCTCCGGGGTGGTGGTGCCGGCCCACCACAGCGGCAGGGGCCGGCCCAGCACCCGGGCGGCTTCGGAGGCGAACACGGAGCCGGCGTACTCCGGTGCATCCGGGCGGCGCTGCCGGCCGATGACGGGTTGCCGCATGGCGGCCACCGGCTCGCGCTG
>NZ_FMHT01000003.1:2497500-2655000 GCF_900091585.1 Micromonospora nigra
CTCCTCGCGGGTTGTCGCAAACAGGGCCGGCCCGTACGCTGTGGAATCGTCCAGCATCGAGATGGTGACGCCTGGAGGGAGGGCCTAAGCGGGGCAATTCGCCCAAAACTCGCCACCCTGAGTGGCGGGTGACGCACGCAGGGTCCGCAGCGCTGCGGAGAGTGAGCCCGTTCCCGCCCAGGCATTCCTATCTGCACCGCCGCGGTGACGCCGGCCGCGACTTGGGGAGGTTTCAGTGATCGCCATCGAGCTGATGGAGACGGCGTCGTCCGGCACCGCCCAGCTGTTCTCCACTCTGGCGTCCGCGATCCCGCTCGCCGCCGAGCCGGAGCCCAAGGGCATCGACACCGAGGGTGTCGTCACCTTCTTCGCCAGCAAGATCGCACCGATCCTGCTGGCCGTCCTCGGCGTCATCTTCATCGGCCGGGCCAGCCGGGGCGAAATCTCCAAAGTACTCACCAGCTCGGCCATCGCGATCGTCGGGCTGGCCTTCATCGCGGGAGCCGCCACCCTCTTCTTCATCGGCGACTTCCTGATCGACCTGATCTTCGAATAGGCGCGGGCAGAGATGCGACTGCGCACCGACGACGACATCTACCGGGCCCGCCTGGTCTATCTCGGGCCGCCCGGCTACACGCTTCCGGTCCACCTGCCCTACGCCCAGTACGGGCTGTTCATGGTGCTCGTCCCCCTCTACATGTTCATCCACTGGCTGTTCACGTTGCAGGTCGAGCTGTTCCCCGCCTGGGAGATCGCCCTCGCCATCGTGACCACCTCGTTCATCTTCCGGCACGTCGATCCGGACCGGCCGGCGCGCATGGTGATCCGCACCGCGCTGACCGACTGGCGGCGCACCCGGGAGCCGGCCGCCGAACAGCGCGATCCGCGTCTGGTCGGCAGCCGGATCAGGATCCGTGAGGAGCTGGCATGACCGGGCGTACGCCGAACGGGCAGAGCACCGACAAGGGCGAGGCAGTCGCATGAACCGCTCCTCCACGCCGGGTTCCCCGGCCGGGCGTCCGACCGCACCACACGGTAACCGTGCGCGGTCGTTCGACTACCCCGACCTGCCCGACCCGGACGACGAGACCGCGCTCGACCCCGCGCTGGCCACCAGCCCCGGGCACGGTGCGGTCGGCGTCTTCCAGGCACCCCGTCCCGCGCCCCTGCGGACTCCGCCCACCGAGCCGGCACCGCTCCCGCCGGCCACCCGGGACGGTGCCGACATCGACTCCCCCTTCCTCGACCTGTTCGGCGGCGCGTACGGCCGGCCGGCAGTCCCGCCCCGGCGGATCCGTGAACAGCCGGCGATTCCGGCGCAGCCACCCGGCCCCGGCGAACTCACCGCCGCCGCCGGGCCGGCTCCCACGACGCCCGTACCGACGGGCCACGAGCCGGACGCCGGCAGCCGGAACTTCGCCTCCCCTGTCGACGCGGTCTGGGTTGATCCGCCCATCGCCGCCCCACCCACCACCCGCCGGCTCGACCCGCCGCCCGTGCCGGCGCAGTCCCGGCCCGCCGACGCGGCGCCCACCGCCGAGCCGTCACCGGGCCGGCCCCGCACGCGGCAGGCCGGGCCGGCCGACGAGCCGTCCACCGCAGAGCCACCCCGGGCCCGCACCAGGCAGTTCCGGCCGGTCGACGAGCCGGCCGCCGTCGAGGTTCCCCCGACCCGGCCCCGGGTTCCGCATCAGCCCGTCGACGCGACCGGAGGGCTCGCGCCGGCCGCGCCCGTCGAGCGCCCCACCGATACGCCGCACAGCCCGCGCCACGACGCCCTGCCGGCCGAGCTGCCGGCGCGGAGCCCGCACCGGGAGGCGGAACCGCCGGCCACCCGGGCCCGGAAGCGGCCCGCCGAACGCCGCAACCAGCCCACCAAGCCGGTCAGGATCCGCCCACCGAAGATCAAGTTCGGGGACCGTGACCCGTCGATCGAGCTGGCCATCACCGAGATAGCCGGGCACCTGACCTTCACCCCGAACACCGTCACGGCCTGGTACTGGCTGCCCGAGGTGCGCTGGGCGTTCCGGCCGGACGCCGAACGCGAGGCGCTGCTCTCCGCGATCAGCGAACAGTACGCCGGTCTCGCCGGCTTCCGGCTACACCTGCGCCGCACCACCCGGCCCTTCCCCGCCGACGAGTGGGCGCGCACCATCGACGCGCACACCGCCGCCCCGCTGCCCGACGTACCCGGCACCCCGGCCTGGGCGGACCACCTGGTGGCCGCGCAACGGCACCTGCTGTCCGTCAACCACGCCGAGGGCCAGACCTACCTCGGCGTCACCTTCGCCCGTCGTTCCCTCGGCGACTCCTTCACCGAACGGCTGCTGCGCACCTTCGGCCGGGGGGTAGCCGAGGGCGAGCGACGCAAACTCGGCCGCACCGTCGAACAGTTCGACGAGGTGCTGGGGGCGTTCGGGATGCGCGGACGCCGCGTCACGGCCCAGGAACTGGAGTGGCTGCTCTACCGGTCGGTCGCCCTGTGCATGGCCCCGCCGGGCGCGCTCTCCCCCGTCACCGACGGGCGGTGGGAACGCGGCGACCTGCTCGCCCTCACCGAGCAGGTGGAGCGCTACCGCACCCCGTACGGCTCGACGGTGAAGCTGGTCAACCGGATGACCGGCGAGGAGCGGCACGTCGCCGTGCTCGCGGTGGGCCGGATGGAGCCGCTGGAGATTCCCGAACGACACGAGCCCTGGCTACACTTCCACGAGCGCCTGCCGTGGCCCATGGAGCTGTCCACCCGGGTCGACATCCTCGGCTCGAAGGACTCCTTCCGCAACCTCGAACACCGCCTGCGGATGATCCGCTCCCAGCAGCTCGACTACGCCGAGCACGGCATCGACGCCCCGCCGGAGCTGGAGCGGCTGGCCAAGCGGGCGCTGGTCATCGGCGACGAGATGACCACCGGCCTGCCGGTCGACTCGGCCCGGGCCCACGGCTGGCACCGCATCGCCGTCGGCGGGCGCACCCGCGAGGAGTGCCTCGAACGGGCCCGCCGGCTCATCCAGCTCTACTCCCGGGAGCTGCGCATCTCCCTGCAACACCCGAAGAACCAGGACTGGCTGGCCCGGGAGTTCATCCCCGGTGAGCCGATCGCCAACACCGGGTACGTCCGGCGGATGCCGGTCAACCTGCTCGCCGCCGCGCTGCCGCAGGCCGCCTCCACCGTCGGCGACCGGCGCGGCGACCTGATCGGCCGTACCGCCGGCACCTGCCGCCGGCCCGTCTTCCTCGACCTGCACTTCCCCATGGAGGTCCGGGAACGCTCCGGGTTGGCGGTCTTCGTCGCCGAGCCCGGCGGCGGCAAGTCGACCCTGCTCGGTGCCCTCGGCTACCTGGCCGCCCGGCGTGGCGTGCAGGTGACCCTGCTCGACCCGTCCGGCCCGCTGGCCCGGCTGTGCAACATGCCCGAGCTGCGGCCGTACTCGCGGGTGCTGAACCTGACCGGCTCCGAACACGGCACCCTGGCACCGTACTCGCTGATCCCGACACCACTGCGCAGCGAGTTCGGCAGCGGCGCGGCCGGCGACCGTGAGTTCGAGATCGCTGTCTCCAACGCCCGCGCCGAACGCCGGATGCTGGTGCAGGACATCTGCATGATGCTGGTGCCGCCGCAGGTGGCCCGGGAGGCGTCCACCGCCACTCTGTTCCGGCACGCCGTCCGCCGGGTGCCCGCCGAGGAGACCTCCACCCTGGACGACGTGGTCACCTGTCTCGCGCAACTCGACGACGACGCCGGCCGCGAGCTGGCCAACCTGCTGCTCGACACGGCCGAGATGCCGTTGGCCATGCTGTTCTTCGGCCGGCCGCCCGAAGGGTTGCTCGGTGCGGACGCGGCGCTCACCGTGATCACCATGGCCGGGTTGCGCCTGCCCGACCTCAAGATCGAACGTGAGTACTGGTCGGCCGAGGAGGCCCTCGCCCTACCCATGCTGCACACCGCCCACCGGCTCGCCGTCCGGCGCTGCTACGGCGGGTCGATGTCGTCCCGCAAGCTGGTCGGCCTGGACGAGGCGCACTTCATGGAGGGCTGGCGCTCCGGGCGCTCCTTCCTGGTACGCCTCGCCCGGGACTCCCGCAAGTGGAACCTCGCCGCGCTCGTCGCCTCGCAGAACCCACGCGACATCCTCGGACTCGACGTGCAGAACCTGGTCTCCACCGTCTTCGTCGGCCGGATCGCCGAGGACGCAGAGATCGCGTCCGAGGCACTGCGCCTGCTGCGCGTGCCGGTCGACGACGGCTACGAGGCCACCCTCGCCTCGCTCTCCACTGCTGACGCGACCTCCGCCAGCCGGCTCGGCTTCCGCGAGTTCGTCATGCGCGACGTCGACGGCCGGGTGCAGAAGGTCCGCGTCGACGTCTCCTACGTCGAGGGGCTGCTGGACCACCTCGACACCACCCCCGCCGCCATCGCCGCCGCCGCCGGGGTGCTGCCGACCGTCCTGCCGGATCTGGAGGCGTGACATGGCAAGGGCCCGGGCACGGATCACGGCGCTCCTGCTCGCGCTCGGCGTAATCGCCGGGGCCACGATCGGCTGGCCGGTGCTGCTCCCGACACCGGCGTACGCGGCCCCGGTCGAATACGCGGCCCAGAGCGACCTGTGCACCACCGCAGAGTGGCAGGCCGACTTCCGCGCCTGCGTCGCGAAGCTGAAGTCGGTCGCTGAGGACGACGTGAAGTGCCGGAACGCGCCCACCCCGGGTGCCCCGGACTCGGGCCTCGCAGGCTGGTTCGCCTCCCGGCCCGACTCAGCGAAGCAGCCCGGCCCCAAGGGCCTCTACAGCGACTACGGCTACGCCGGCTACAGCTTCATCACCTACGACGTCGACGGCGGCTGCGCGTCCTCGGTGCTGCACCCGGACTACCGCTTCACCACGATGGTCGCCAACGGCGAGTTCATGATCGCCAACGCTGTCGTCGGCGCGTCGAACGCCCTACGGGAACGCGCCTGGGATCCGCGTTCCATGTGGGACTGGGCAGACCCGCTGGTCGACCAGGCGACCAAGGCGGTCTACCAGAAGGTGTTCAGCGTCTTCGGCATCGTCACCCTGTGCGTCGTCGGGCTCTACCTGCTCTGGCGGTCCCGCCAGTCGGACATGAGCAACGCGATGACCACGGCAGGCTGGGCGGTCCTGGTGATGGTGGCGGTGACAGCCCTGGCCGCGTGGCCGGTGAAGTCCGCCAACCTGGCCGACGGCACACTGGTCACCACCCTCGGCGTGGTCCACGACGCCGTAGGACCGGCAAGTAGGGACATCCCGGCGGACAGGTGCGCCGTTCCGAATCCAGATGCCTGCGTCGACCATCGACCCCCGGCGGTACGGGCCAGTGACACGGCGACCGAGTCGATGCTCTACCGCAACTGGCTACGCGGAGTGCTCGGTTCCGCAGACAGCGAGACCGCCAAGAAGTACGGCGCGGCACTCTACGACGCCAAGTCCCTGTCCTGGGACGAGGCGGAGAAGCTCCGCGCCAACCCGGAGACCCGAACCGCCACCATCGCGGCGAAGCAGCAGCAGTGGGCCCGAGTGGCACAGCAGATCGAACAGGAGGACCCGGAGGCCTACGAATACCTCAAGGGCGTCCGGGACATGGACCGGGTGGGCGCGGGTTTCATCGCGGTGCTGGCCGCGGTGCTGTTCGCGATGTTCGACCTGACCGCGTCGTTGCTGGTGCTGCTGGGCTTCCTGATCTTCCGGTGGGCGGTGATCGCGGCCCCGATCCTGGGCACCGTCGGGCTGCTCCGTCCGGCCAGTGCGGGTCTACGCCGGCTGGGCAACGCTGTGGTCGCCGCGATCTTCAACATCGCCATCTTCGGCACCGGAGCAGCTATCTACCTGTTCGCGGTGGACCTCATCATGAGCACTCCGACCCTGCCGGGCTGGCTCCAGGTGGTGCTGGTGTGGTTGTGCGGGGTGGTCGGCTGGCTGCTGCTGCGCCCGTACCGACGAATCACCCAGCTCGGCGGCAAGGACAGCAGCGAAGCGGTCGGCTCGGCCGGTTCCTGGCATCGGCGCTTCTTCCGGGACATGCGCACCGCGGCACGGCTCGACCCGGCGGAGCCCGGCGGGACGGCCGAGCCCACCGTGGGCCGTCGACGCGGCGTGGTGGGCGAGCAGACCCGACTCCGGCCCGAGGCCCGGCGCGAGGACCCGGTGTCCACCAGCACAGCGATCCGGGAGCCCGAGCATTCGGACGACGGCACGGCGACGGATGGGGCTGTTGTGCCTGAGCAGCGCCGGGAGTCGGCCCGACCCGGGCCACCCCGGCCTCGACGGCGGCAACCGGCGAGCTGGACGGAACCAGACGTGCCGGACGAGAGCCCGTCCTTCGTCATCTACCGGCCCGGCACGGCTGAGCGGACCCCGGAGAAGCCGACGCCCCGGATCCGCTCCGAGGCACGGTGAGTGCGATGCGGCGAACTGTCGAGTTCCTGTTCACCCGGTTGCTGCGGTCCCGCGTCGGTGTCGCCCTCGGCATCGTCGTCCTGGTGTTGGGGGTGATCGGGGCCGCGCGGCTGGTTGCTGGCCCCGGCGATCCTGCGGCCGGGCTGAGCAACCGTCCCCGCGAGCCGATCACCACCGTGGATCCAACGACGGGTGACGACGGGGTGCTCGCCACGCTGGCGCCGCCCTCTCCGAGCACCCGGCCGGGTGAGTTGACCCCGGAGCAGACCGCCGACAGATTCGCGCTCGCCTGGCTGGGCAGGCCAGGGTTGACCCCCGAACGGTGGCACGAGGGGATGCGGCCGCTCTCCAGTGCGGCGCTGACCGAGAAGCTGGCCGGAGCCGAACCGGAAGGGGTGCCGGCGGCAGAGGTCACGGGTGAGGTCACTCTTCGCCCCCGGAGCACGACCTTCGTCGAGGCGCTCGTCCCGCTCGACACCGGGCGTCTCCGGCTCGAACTGGTGGCACCCGAGGGACGGTGGCTCGTCGACGCGGTGGACTGGGAGCAGGAATGACCGACGCCAACCGACCCCCGCGCCCCAAGCTTCGGCTCGGCGCCCTCGCTGCCGCCCTCACCGCGACCCTGGCGCTGCTCTGCTGCACCGGCGGCACCGGCGCCTTCTTCCTGACCGAACTCGGCGGCGAGGCCGCCGAACAGTTGACCCCGGCCAGCATGGAATGCACGGGCGACTTCAAGGTCGAGGTCGCCGGCGACATGCCCCGGCTGCCCGGCTACGGCGACAACCAGCTCCGCAACGCCGCCGTGATCATCACGGTGGGTCAGGAGATGAAGGTGCCGCCGCGCGGGTGGGTGGTCGCCGTGGCGACCGCGATGCAGGAGTCCCGGCTGCTCAACCTCGCCAACAGGACGGTCGCCCAGTCCAGACGGATCCCCAACCAGGGCGTCGGCGCCGACCACGACTCCGTCGGCCTGTTCCAGCAACGGGCCTCGTGGGGCACCGTCGAGCAACGAATGACGCCCGAGTACGCCGCCCGGAAGTTCTACGAGAAGCTCGTCCAGGTGCCTGGCTGGCAGACCATGCCGTTGACCAGGGCCGCTCAGCGGGTGCAGATCAGCGCGTTCCCTGACGCGTACGCCAAGCACGAGGACCTGGCGGCCCGTATCGTCGACGCTCTCGCCGGCGGTGCCGCCCGCACCACCCTCGTTGGTGACCGGGACGTCTGCGACTCCGCCGCAGGCGGAGAGGTCGCCGCGTCCGGTTGGACCGCCCCGATACCCGGCGGAGTCGGCTCGGGCTTCCGCACGGCCAGCCGGCCCGGTCACAACGGTGTCGACATCGCCGCGCCCAAGGGCACCCGGATCCGGGTCACCACCGCCGGTCGGGTGCTGGTCTCCCGCTGTGACCCCGACCGATTCGGCAGGCTCAGCTGCAACGTCGACGGTTACCCGGGCAAGGGTGGTTGCGGCTGGTTCGTCGACGTGCTGCACGCCCGGGGCATCGTCACCCGCTACTGCCACCTGGTCAGCCGGCCGCTCGTGTCCGAGGGGGACGACGTCAGGGCCGGCCAGGTCATCGGTGAGGTCGGCAGCAGTGGCAACTCATCCGGCCCTCACCTGCACTTCGAGGTGCACACCGACGGCGACCGGAGCAGCGCCAGCGCCATCGACCCGGTGCCGTTCATGCGGTCCCGGGGTGCACCCCTGAAGGGTGCCGGGTAAGCGCCAGCTCATGAACGAACCGCTGCCCGACCCCTTCGCCGACCAGCCGGACTGGGCACCGCTGCCGCCCCGGCCGATCGAGGTCGTACCCGCAACCAGCCGTGTCGAACTGCGCGGTCGGCGGGTGCTGGTGGGGTTGCCCGGCCTCGGCTGGCGCGGCGACCTGCGGGCCGATGAACGGGTCGTGCAGGGCAGCCGCACCTTCGTCCCCGTCATCCCCGAGCACGAGTGGTACCGGGCAGAGTCGGACCAGGTGGAGGTGTTCGCCCCGCTGGTGCCGGTGGAACGGGTGTGGGTGGAAACCGTCGCGTCCAGCCGTCCGGCGCCCGCCGGTGCGCGTGAGCCCGGGGTCCGGCTGGTGTCGTTGGACGCGCCGGCCCACCGCGCCCCGACCCCGGTCTTCGAGGCCGACTCGGTCACCGGACGCCGTGTCGTGCACGTGGTCGGCCAGGCCGAACACCGGGACCTGCGGGCCGTGACCGAGACCTACTCCGGCACGGACGGGGACATCTGCGTCCGCATCACCCCGGAGATGGAGTGGTACCGGTGGGCCTGGCGGGGACAGTCACCGACCACCCTGGAGGTTCCGGTCCATCTGCTCTGGCTCGAATGAACCAGTCAGACCCTGCTCCCGGAACACACCCGCCAATCGTCGTCGAGCTTGGTCGTGAAGCGCCACGGCTGGCGGTCGCTCTGCGTGATCCCATCCACGTAAGCCGAGATGATCAGATCTACCTGCACCTCGGCGACGTTCCCCTCGCGCTGGACCCGCAGCCTTCCCCAGCTCACCGACAACGTGGTGACGAATCGTTGTTCACGCGCCACGATGTCGTCCCTGAGCACTCGGAGTGGACCCGGGGATTTGGTGCCTTCGCAGGTGAAGAGTTCGGCGCGGACATCGTTGCGGTCCACGAGAAAGGCACGCAGATAGTTGTCGACCACGACATCCGGGGCGCTGCGATCCGGAGTCGTTGCCTTGTCGTACAGGACGTATCCGACTGCGACGCCGCCCAGGCAGAGCGTCGCCACCACCGCCGCGACCACGGTCAACACCGTGCGGATTCGCCGCTTCGGCCGCTGGGGTGCCGGCGTGGCGACGGGCGGAGCCGGCTGCTCCGGCGGGGTCCGTTGCGCCGGTACGCGGGAGACCTGGGAACCGGCGGGGGGCGGCACTGATTCCACCCCCTGAGGCTAGCGGTCAAACGCCCCGGACCCAATGCCCCAGATTCAGCGGATCGTGACGTACCGCTGCCCTTCGGTGAGATCCCTGACAACCTCGGCGCATCGCCGTCGTACCTCCCGGGCTGCCGGCTCGGGCTGGGATACGGTCTGGCTCGGGGGTTGCCAACCTCGGCAGAGGGGGTGGAGACGGTGGCCGGTCCGAAGGCCCGTACGCATCGCGCCGCAGCCCTGCACCGCCGGGCGGCGGCCACCGCCGTCGTCGCCGCCACGGTCCTCGACGAGACCCGTCCCGCCCCCGCCGACCAGCATCGACAGCATGCCGTGGCGGAGCGGCTGGGTGCCGCGGCGGCCGTGCTGGCACCGGGTTGGGCCGGCACGCCACTGGACTCGGTGTCCTGGGACGCGCCGGCTGGGGACGGGCCACCGCCCTTCGTCCGGGTGGGCACGGCGGTACCGCTGGACGACGCCCGGTTCCCCGTGGTGGTGCCGCTGTTCGGCACCGGCCATCTGACCGTGGACGCCGACGCACGGGATCCACAGGTGGCCGGGCTGCTGCGGGCCGTGCTGCTGCGGCTGCTGGCGGCGACACCGGCCGGAGCACTGTTGGTCCGCGCGGTCGACGCGACGTGCACGGCAACCACGACAGGCACCGCGAACACAACTGGCACCGCGAACTCAACTGGCACGGCAACCACGACGCCCACCGCGAACACCGAGCCCGCCGCGAGCCGGCTGCACACCGCACAGGCCGTCCTGTCACCGTTCGGGGCACTCGCCGACGCGGGACTGCTGCCGCCGCCGGTGTCGGACGTCGCCGGGTTCCGCGCCGTGCTGACGGAGGCGGAGCAGTGGGTGGCACCCGGCCCGGAGGGCCGCCGTGGGCATGACCGGTCGCTGCTGCTGGTCGTCGCCGCGCTGCCCGGGTCCGCCGGTGTCGGTGACCTGGCCCGCCTGGAGGCGCTCGCCGAGGCAGGTCCGGCGGCGGGGCTGCATCTGCTGGTCGCGGGGTGGCCGACGGCGGGGCGGGCGCCGCTGCCCCGGGCCACCACAGTGGCGATACGCACGGCGTACGCGCTGGTCGGGGATCCGCCGGGCACCTCGTTCGCGGGTCCCGGCGCACCGCCGCCGGGTGGGTTGAACTCGCCGGTGCGGGTGGAGGAGGATCCGCCGCCGGGCCTGGTCGAGGCGGTGTGTCGACGGCTCGCCGCGCAGGTGGAGGCGGGCTCCCGGCTCGCCCTGTCGGATCTGCTGCCGCCGGACGAGGGGGGTTGGTGGCAGGCCGACTCGGTGGACGGGTTGTCCACGACCGTGGGCGACGCGGGTGGGCGGCCGGTGTCGCTCGGCTTCACGGAACTCACTCCGCACTGGTTGGTGAGCGGCCGGTCGCGGGGTTGCCGGTCGACGTTCCTGACCACGGCGCTGCTCGGCCTGGCCGCCCGGTACGGGCCGGACGATCTGGCGCTGTACCTGGTGGATCTGGCCGAGGGTGAGTCCTTCGTGGAGTTCCTCCAGACCGAACGGGACCGGTCCTGGGTGCCGCACGTCCGGGCGGCGGCGATGGCTGCGGACCGGGAGTACGTGCTGGACCTGTTCGACCAGCTCACCGCCGAGGTGAACCGCCGTGCGGAGGCCGCCCGCCGGGCCGGCGGTCAACGGTTCGCGGAGTTGCGCCAGCACCAGACGTTGCCCCGGGTGGTCTGCGTCGTCGACGGCCTTCCGCTGCTGTTCGCCGAGCGGGACCGGCTGACCGCCGACGCCGCCGGCCGGCTGGACGCGCTGGCCCGCTCCGGGCGGGCGTACGGCGTCCACCTGGTGCTGGCCGGCGAGGGTGACCTTGGCCTGGGGTCACGGGCGGACAGCGGCCGGGACTCGGTGCTCGGGCAGTTCCCGGTGCGGGTGGCGCTGCCGGGCGGGGGTGCGGTTCTGGAACCGAGGAACGATGCGGCGGCGGGACTGCCGGTGGGCAGCGCGGTGGTGAACACGGCGGGCGGGCTGGGAGGCCCACGGGGAGCTATCCGGGGGCACGAGCGGATGGTGCGGTTCCCTGATCCGCAGGACGATCCGGCGGCGGTGGAGCGGCTGCGCCACGGGCTCTGGTCGGCCCGGCCGGCGGACGCCGTCGCGCCGGTGGTCTTCGCCGGGTACGCACAGCCGGCACTGTGCAACGATCCCCGGTGGCGGTCGGCCTGCGCGGGTCGGGAGTCGTCGCCGGCGGCCCTGCTGGGCCGGGCCGTCGACGTCGCGCGTACCACGGTGGCGGTGCCGTTCGGGCCCGCCGCCGGTCGTAACCTGGCCGTGCTGGGGCCCCGACCGGTCGCGGCTCGACTGCTGGCGACCGCGGTACGCGGCACTGCCGCCCACCACCCGCCGGGAACGGCGCGGTTCGTGGTGGCGGTGCCGGACGAAGAGTCCCGCCCGCTCGCCGAGGCACTTGCGGGGGATCTCGCGCAGCGGCATCCGGTGGACGTGGTGGACGGGCCGGGTCTGCTGGCCGCGTTGGACGCGGGCGGGCCGGGTTACCTGGTGGCCTTCGGTCTGGACGTCCCGGTGCCGGAGCTGTCCCCGGCTCGGCTGCGGGTGTTCCTGCGGGAGGGGCCGCCGACGGGCCGGCACCTGCTGGGTTGGTGGCGGACGGTGCCGTCGTTCGCGGCGTTGCTGGAGCCGGAGGAGACGGTGGACAAACTGGCGGCGGTGGTCGCGGCGGGGGTGCCGGGGGCGCAGCTGTCTCCGGTGTTCGGCCGCCCCGTGGAGTGGCGGCCTCGACCTGACCGGGCGGTGTTGTGGGACGGTCCGGGTGAGCGGGGTCTCGTGCTGGTCCCGTTCGCCGAGGAGAGGGAGTTCGCCGAGCAGGGGGGGCGGTCGTGAGCCGCGCGGCGGAGCGGACGGGGCCGGGTCGGCAGCGTTCCGGCGCGGACGCGCCGACGTCGGCCGGTGATCCGGTGTCGGCCGCCTGGGTCGACTACCTGGCCGCCGCCCGCCAGCTCGACGGGATACGCCGGGAGGCGGCGATCGCCGCGGGTGAGCAGGCCAGGACGGTGCAGGCGGCCCGGGAGGAACTGGCGGCGGTACGCACCCGGCTCGCACCTCAGGAGGGCAGGCTGCGGGAGTTGGACGTACCGCCGGTGTCGTTGGCCCCGTCGCCGCCGGAGTTGCAGGAGGCGGCCCGGTTGACCGCGGGCGGGCCGGCGGCGGTGCTGGCGGCGCTGCGGGAGGCACGGGTTCGGGCGGAGGCGGCGGAGGCCGCGCTGTCGGCGGGCGGTCTGCTGCGCCCGGGTGGTTGGCCTGCGCCGCTGCGGAACCTGCTGGTGTACGGGCCGTTGGCGGTGCTCGTTCCCCTGCTTCAGGTGCTGGTGCTGGCGGTCACGGGCCCGGGGGCGGTCACGGTGGCCGCACTGGTGTGCGGGCTGCCCATGCCGGCGGTGGCGTTCGCGGCGGGCTGGTTGGGGGTGTGGCGGCTGTTCGGCTCCGATCCCGCGGTGCCGGTGGACCGCACGGCGCGGCTGGGTGCCCTGGTCTGTCTGCTTCCGGCACTCGCGGCCACCACGGTCCTCCTGCTGGCCCTCCTGGCCGCCTGACGCCCCGCTGACGGCTGCGCGGGGCCCCGGCCGCCGCCCCCACCGTCAGCGGGGGATGATGAGGGCCATCGCCTCCGCGCGCGACTTGGCGTCGTGCTTGAGGGTGCCGCGTACCGCCGAGGTGATGGTCTTGGCCCCGGACTTCTGGATGCCGCGCATCGCCATGCACATGTGCTCGCAGTCCAGCACCACCACGACTCCGCGCGGGGCCAGGCGGTCCATCAGCAGGTCGGCGATCTGCGAGGTGAGTCGTTCCTGCACCTGCGGCCGACGGGCGAAGACCTCCACCAGGCGGGCCAGCTTCGACAGGCCGGTGATCCGGCCGTCGGGCCCGGGGATGTAGCCGATGTGTGCGGTGCCCCGGAACGGCAGCAGGTGGTGTTCGCAGAGGCTCATCACGTCGATGTCCCGCACGAGCACCAGTTCCTCGTGGTTGGCCTCGAAGGTGGTGGTGAGCACCTGGGCCGGGTCGACCCGGAGACCGGCGAAGAGTTCGGCGTACGCGCGGGCGACCCGGGCGGGGGTCTGCCGGAGTCCGTCCCGGTCCGGGTCCTCGCCGACGGCGATGAGGATCTCGCGTACCGCCTTCTCGATCCGGCCGAGGTCCATCGTGTCCTCGACCGGGCGGCCGGTGAGCCGACCGCTGATCAGCCGGGCGGCGACATAGTCCATCGTGTCGTCGCTGTCGGGTTCGGTGGCGGAGGCGGCCAGCCCCCGGTGAGGGCTGGCCGCCGTGTCGTCGCTGCTCAGTGCGTACCGTCCGAGTTGTTCGAGGAGGCGCTGCCGACGGATGCGCCGTCGGCCTGGGCCTGCGCCTTCAGTGCGTCCTTCTCGGCGGGGGTGAGCACGGGCGGCTCGGTGGACGGCTGCCGCTTGCCGAAGCCGTTGTACGGGGCCATCGGCGGCCGCTTGGCCACCCGCGCGCAGATCCGGGCCATGTCGGCGGTGGAGAGGGTCTCCTTCTCCATCAGCTCCAGCACGATGTTGTCCAGGACGTCCCGGTACTCGACCAGGATCTCCCATGCCTCGTCGTGGGCCAGCTCGATCAGCGCCCGCATCTCGCCGTCGATCTCGGCGGCGACGACGTCGGAGTAGTCCCGCTCGTGGCCCATGTTGCGGCCGAGGAACGGCTCGTCACCGCTGGTGCCGTACTTGATCGCGCCGAGCTTGGAACTCATGCCGTACTGGGTGATCATCGCGCGGGCCAGTTGGGTGGCCTTCTCGATGTCGTTGCCGGCACCCGTGGTGGGCTCGTGGAAGACGAGTTCCTCGGCGGCCCGGCCGCCCAGCGCGTACGCCAGGGTGTCGACCATCTCGGCGCGCGTCTGGGTGTACTTGTCCTCCGTGGGCAGCACCAGGGTGTGGCCCAGCGAGCGACCCCGGGACAGGATCGTCACCTTGTGCACCGGCGCGGCGTGCGGCAGCGCCCAGGCGACCAGCGCGTGCCCACCCTCGTGGTACGCGGTGATCTTCTTCTCCTGGTCGCTCATCACCCGGGTGCGGCGCTGCGGACCGGCGATCACCCGGTCGATCGACTCCTCCAGGGAGTCGTTGGTGATCGCCCGCTGGTCCTTGCGGGCGGTGAGCAGGGCGGCCTCGTTGATGACGTTGGCCAGGTCGGCGCCGCTGAAGCCCGGGGTACGCCGCGCCACCGAGTCGAGGTCGACGTCGGGGGTGAACGGCTTGCCCTTGGCGTGCACCCGCAGGATGGCCTTGCGGCCCTCCATGTCGGGGGCGTCGACCGGGATCTGCCGGTCGAACCGGCCCGGGCGCAGCAGCGCCGGGTCGAGGATGTCCGGCCGGTTGGTGGCGGCGATGAGGATGACGCCGCCCTTGACGTCGAAGCCGTCCATCTCGACGAGGAGCTGGTTGAGGGTCTGCTCGCGCTCGTCGTGGCCGCCGCCCATGCCGGCGCCGCGGTGACGGCCGACCGCGTCGATCTCGTCGACGAAGACGATCGCCGGCGCGTTGGCCTTGGCCTGCTCGAACAGGTCCCGGACCCGGCTGGCGCCGACACCGACGAACATCTCGACGAAGTCGGAGCCGGAGATCGAGTAGAACGGCACTCCCGCCTCACCGGCGACCGCGCGGGCCAGCAGCGTCTTACCGGTGCCGGGCGGGCCGAAGAGCAGCACGCCCTTCGGGATCTTCGCGCCGAGCGCCTGGTATTTCGCCGGGTTCTGCAGGAAGTCCTTGATCTCGTGCAGTTCCTCGACGGCCTCCTCGGCCCCGGCCACGTCCGCGAACGTGGTCTTCGGGGTGTCCTTGGTGATCATCTTGGCCTTGGACTTGCCGAAGTTGAGCACCCGGGAGCCGCCGCCCTGCATCTGCGACATGAAGAACAGCAGCAGGAGCACCAGCAGCACGATGGGGAGCAGGTTGACCAGCAGGCTGACCCAGATGCTGTCGGACGACACCTCGACGTCGGCCGGACCGGTGATCCGGTTGTTCGCCTTGGCCTCGAGGATCTCGTTCCAGACCTCGTCGCCGACCTCGTAGGGGAACTGTGCCTCGATCCGGTCGGTGGTGGTGTCCCCGAACTCGGCTTCCTCGGCCAGGTCGAGCCGGATCGTCTGTTCCTTGTCCTGGAAGACGACCTTGTCGATCTTGCTCGTATTCAACTGGTCGAGCGCAACGGACGTGTCCACCCGATGGTAGCTGGGACCGGAGGTGAACACCTGACTGAGCACGACGGCGCCGAGGATGACCAGGATGACCCAGAACACCGGTCGGCGGAAGAAACGCGTACGTTCCATGCTGTTGTCGAGCGCCGAGACGCCCGCATCCTCCTGATCGACGTCCTGACCGACTGTGGGTGTCGCCGCCTGCGGCGGCGGCCGGGGCCGCCGTGCGGGCCGGCCTCGACCCCGAGGTGCGAAACCGCCGCACCACGGTCATTCGACGGTACACCGTATGGGGAAGAAGTGAGCTGGCGAGGCCAGCACTTACGCGTACGGCGAACCGGCCGGCAGCCGGCGTGACGCGGCGGGGGTGCCACGTCACCGCCACTAAGCTAACCCGCAGAGCTGAGAGCCCGCTGAACGTCGGCTCGACGGACACCGCCAGGTGGGCCGGAACGGGACCCGGTGTCAGTGGGCCGGCCGGTGGTGTTCAGGAGCGGGCGTAGACCTCCGGCTTGAGCACCCCGACGTAGGGCAGCTCGCGGTAGCGCTCGCCGAAGTCGAGCCCGTAGCCGACCACGAACTCGGTGGGGATGTCGAAGCCGACGTACTTCACCGGCACCGGCACCTTGACCGCGTCGGGCTTGCGGAACAGGGCGACGACCTCGACGCTGGCGGCCGACCGCGACTCCAGGTAGCGCAGCAGCCAGGACAGGGTCAGACCGGAGTCGACGATGTCCTCGACGACGACCACGTGCCGGCCGGCGATGTCGCGGTCGAGGTCCTTGAGGATGCGCACCACGCCGGACGAGGTGGTGCCCTGGCCGTACGAGGAGATGGCCATGAAGTCCAGCTCGGCGGGCGGACCCTGGCGGCCGAGCGCGCGGGAGAAGTCGGCCATGAACATGACCGCCCCCTTGAGCACGCAGACGAGCAGGAGCCCGTCCTGGACGTGCGCGTAGTCCGCCGACACCTGCTTGGCCAGTTCCGCGGTCTTCTCGCGGATCTGCGCCTCCGAGATGATCACGTGGTCGATGTCGGCGTCGTACCAGGAGCCGTCTGCCATGACTCCTAGCCTGCCGTACGCCGTCGGCCTCCCGTCGGCGGGGCCGCCCCTTTCCGGGGCGGCCCCGCCGGGGATTTCCGGCCGAAAGGAGTCAATTGCCGCAGCACGTCCGCGATGTCCAGCGTCGACCGCCGTCGGTCGGCTTCCAGTCGGCCGAGTCCCGGCTGTCGACGGTGATCCCGGCGGCCGACAGCACGGCCAGCAGGACGAGAAAGAGCAGGAACAACAGGATCTCCATGGCGGCGCTCGCTTTCGCGTGGATTCGGGTGGTTCTCGCCGCCGGTGCGCACCGGACCAACCCAGTCTGCGGCTGTCCCGGACCGCCGGACAGTGGCAGGGATGCCATCACCCCTCGATTTCCTGCCACCTGTCGGGTTACCCTCGTCACATGCTCCGATCGGTCGCGGTGGTGGTGATGGACGGGGTCGCCACCTTCGAGTTGGGCGTGCTCGCCGAGGTCTTCGGCACCGACCGCACCGACGACGGCTTTCCCGGCTACCACTTCCAGGTGTGCGGGCCCGAGCGGGCCGCCGTGCGTACCTCGTCGGGGTTCGACCTCGTCCCCCACGCCGACCTCGGGCCGGTCGCGGAGGCCGACCTGGTCGCCGTGCCCGCGCACGCCACCGGCACCACCGCGCCGCCGGCGGTCCTCGACGCGCTGCGCCACGCCGCCGAGCGGGGCGCCTACCTGTTCAGCGTCTGCTCGGGCGCGTTCACCCTCGGTGCGGCCGGGCTGCTCGACGGCCGCGAGTGCACCACCCACTGGCGGCACGTCGACGACCTGCAACGCCGCCACCCGAGCGCCCGGGTCCGGTGCAACTCGCTGTACGTGCAGGACGGCCGGTTGATCACCAGCGCGGGCACGGCCGCCGGCATCGACGCCTGCCTGCACCTGGTTCGTCAGGAGCACGGCTCCGCCACGGCCACCCGGCTCGCCCGACGGATGGTCGTGCCCCCGCACCGCGACGGCGGGCAGGCCCAGTACGTCGAGGCGCCGATCCCCCGGACCCCGCAGGCCCCCACCCTGGAGCCGGTGCTCAACTGGCTGATGGGCCACCTGGACCGGCCGGTGACAGTCGACGAACTGGCCTCGCAGGCGGGCATGGCACCGCGCACCTTCGCCCGCCGGTTCCGCGCCGAGACCGGCACCACCCCGCACGACTGGCTGACCAACCAGCGGGTGCTGCTGGCCCGGCGGCTGCTGGAGGACACCACGTTGACCGTTGAGGCGGTGGCCGACCGGGCCGGGTTCGGCGACGCCGCCGCCCTGCGGCACCACTTCGCCCGGCGGCTCGGTGCCACCCCGCACGGCTACCGGGCCACCTTCCGGGACCGGATGACCGTGCCGGCCTGACCCGCCCGCCCGTCACCAGCCCAGCGCCGCCCCGTCGACCCGCGACTCGGTGCCGGCCACGTACCCGCCGCCGGGCCGGCGCCAGATCGCCTGCCCGTACCCGAAGACCGACGGCTCGGGCGCGACGGCGACCTCGTGGCCCCGGGCCCGCAGCCCCGCGACCGTCGCCCGGTCCAGCGTCTCCTCGACCAGCACCGTGCGCCCGGCGTGCCAGTACCAGCGGGGCGCGTCCAGGGCGGCCTGCGGGTCCAGCCCACCGTCGAGGGTCGCGGAGACGAGCTGCACGTGCCCCTGCGGCTGCATGTGCCCGCCCATCACGCCGAACGGCCCGACCGGTGCCCCGCCCCTGGTCAGGAAGCCCGGGATGATCGTGTGGAACGGACGTTTGGCCGGACCGACCACGTTCGGGTGGGCCGGGTCGAGGCGGAAGCCCAGCCCCCGGTTCTGCAACGCGAAGCCGTGCCCGGGGAGCACCACGTGCGAGCCGAACGTCAGGTACGTCGACTGGATGAGACTGACCATCATGCCGCCCGGGTCGGCGGTGCACAGGTACACCGTGCCGCCCCGCTCCGGGTCCCCGGCCACCGGGTCGCCCGCCCGGTCGCCCACCAGCGCCCGGCGGGCCGCCAGGTACTCCGGTGCGAGCAGCGCGGCCGTCGGCACCCCGGCCAGGTCCGGATCGGCGACGTGGGCGTGCGCGTCGGCGAAACCGAGCTTGACCGCCTCGACCTGCCGGTGCAGCCGCTCGGCCGGGTCCGCGCCGGCCAGGTCGAGGCCGTCCAGCACGCCCAGCGCGAGCAGCGCGGCGAGGCCCTGCCCGTTGGGCGGCAACTCCCAGACCTCGTGCCCCCGGTACGGCACGCGGATCGGGTCCACCCAGGTCGAGGTGTGCCGGGCCAGATCATCGGCGGTGAGCAGGCCACCGGTGCGGGCGGCGTACGCGGCCAGCGCCTGCGCGGTCCGTCCCCGGTAGAAATCCTCGGCCCCGCTGTCGGCGATCCGCCGCAGCGTGCGGGCGGCGTCCGGGTTGCGCCACCGCTCGCCGGCCCGGGGCGCCCGGCCACCCGGCGCGAAGACCCGGCCGAACTCCGCGTACTCGTCGCCCACCAGGCCGGCGTGCCCGGCGACGGCCCGCGCCCAGGTCGCGGCCGTACCGGCGGACACCGGATGACCGTGCTCGGCGTAGCCGACGGCGTCGGCGAGCAGGTCGGCGAACGGCAGGGAGCCGAACCGGTCGTGCAGGTCCCGCCAGCCGGCCGGGGCACCGGGCACCGTCACCGGCAGCCAACCCCGGGCCGGCATCGTCGGCCCCACCGACTGGGCGCCGCCGAGCGCGTCGACCGGGGTCGCACCCCGCCCGCCGGTCGCCGCGAGCACCCGCTCCCGGCTCAGCGCCGCCGGGGACCGGCCGGAGGCGTTCAGGCCGTGCAGCCGCTCGCCGTCCCAGACCAGCGCGAACAGGTCACCGCCGATGTCGTTGGAGGGTGGCTGCACCACCGTCAGGGTGGTGGCGGCGGCCAGCGCCGCGTCGACGGCGTTGCCGCCGCGCCGCAGCACGTCCAGACCGGCCGCCGCCGCCAGCGGGTGGCTCGTCGCCACCGCGCCGTGCGCGGCGAAGAGAGGCTTTCGGGGGTACGCCATCCGACATGTCTACCGCCTCCGGCGGCTCCCGCACCGGTTCGGGTGGCCGAGGATCAGCAGCCGACCGCCACGAGCCGCCCCGCGCGGCGGACCACGCGCAGCCCGCCGGGAAGGTACGCCGCGCCCTGCCCACGCCACTCGGTGACCAGCGCGTCGAGGGCCGCGACGTGCCGGTGGGACAGGGCGGCGGGCGGCGCGCCGAGTTCCCGGGCCCAGCAGTGCAGCACCCGGCCACGCAGCGCGGACGGCAGACTGGTGAGCGCCTCGACCCGGAGCCCGCCCCCGGTGTGCCGCGCACCGCCCAGCGCCTCGCCGGCCAACTGGTCCAGCACGGCGTTGTCCGCCGCGACCTGCCGCGCCGTCCTTGCCAGGTTGTCCACCACCCCCGGCCCGAGGGCCCTGACCAGCGTCGGCAGCACGTCGGCACGAATCCGTGAGCGGGCGTACGACGGATCTCGGTTGTGCGGATCCTCCCAGGGTGCCAGGCCGAGCACCTCGCAGGCGCTGCGGGTCTGCTCCCGGCCGACACCCAGCAGTGGGCGCAGCAGGGGCACCCCGTCGGCGTCCCGCCGGGCCGGCATCCCGGCCAGCCCCCGCGGCCCGGCTCCCCGGGCCAGGGCGAGCAGCACCGTCTCCGCCTGGTCGTCGCGGGTGTGCCCGGTGAGCAGGGCCGCCGCCTCGTGCCGCCGGGCCGCCGCGACCAGAGCCTCGTAACGGGCCGCGCGGGCGGCAGCCTCCGGTCCCCCCGGACGGCCGGCGACCTCGACCCGGACGCACTCCACGGGGGCCAGGCCGATCCCCTCGGCCCACGCCGCCACGGCCGCCGCCCGCTCGGCCGAACCGCCCTGCAACCCGTGGTCGACCGTCACCAGGCCCGCTGACCGTCCGAGGCGGGGTGCGACAAAGGCGGTGGCGGCGGCCAGGGCGAGCGAGTCGGCCCCACCGGAGCAGGCGACCAGCACCGGACCACCGGCCGGCAGGCCCGTCAGGGCCCGGCGGACCGCCACCCGGATCGTGGCGACCGGTGGGGCGAGCGCGGGCACGAAGCCCGTCAGCCGGCGGTCGGCACGGGGCCGGCCGGCCCGTGCACCCGGGCAACCCAGGCGTCGGGGTCACCCAGCTCGGTCAGCCGGGGCAGGGTCAGCGGCGAGTCGAAGACCCGGTTGAAGCCGGCCATGCCGACCCGCTCGACGACGCCGTGGACGAACCTGCGCCCCTCGGCGTACTGACGCATCTTCACGTCGACGCCGAGCAGCCGGCGGATGGCCTTCTCCAGCGGGTTCCCGGTCTCCCGACGCCGGTTGAACCCGGCCCGGATCCGGTCGACGCTCGGGATGACCTGCGGACCCACGCCGTCCATCACGAACTCGGCGTGCCCCTCCAGCAGGGTCATCAGCGCGGTCAGCCGGTCCAGGACGGCCCGCTGGGCCGGGGTCTGCACGATGTCCAGGACGCTCGACCGGCTCTCCGGGTCCCGCACCGCGTCGGCGAGGGTGGACACGCCCCGGCGGAGCCGCTCCACCAGGTGCTCGCCGCCCTGGGAGGCGTCCACGAACGCCTGCACCTCGCCGAGGAAGTACGCCCGCATCCAGGGCACGGCGGTGAACTGGGTGCGGTGGGTGACCTCGTGCAGGCAGACCCAGAGGCGGAAGTCCCGCGGATCGGCCTCCAACTTGCGTTCCACCTCGACGATGTTCGGCGCGACGAGCAGCAGCTGACCGGGGTCGGCGGAGAAGACCTCGTACTGGCCGAGCACCCGCCCGGACAGGTACGCCAGCACCGTGCCCGCCTGCACCCCGGTCACCCGCGACCCGATCGCCTCGGTCACCGCACCCGGCCGCTTGTCCTTCGTCAGCCGGCTGACCAGCGGGGTGATCACCGTACGCAGGCCGGCGATGTTGGTCACCGCCCAGTCCCGCCGGTCGACCACCCGCACCGGCGGATGGGACACCTGGGAGGTCAGCCCCGTGTAGTCGGCGACGTGACCGGCCGCCTCGTCGGTCAACCGTCGCAGGTCGCCGACCACGTCGGTGGCCTCGGCGTACGTCACCTTCGGCCCCGACTTGCCCAGCGCCCCCGCGGTCGCGGCGGCCAGATCCCAGTCCACGAACTGCGCCATGGACCCACCGTACCCGCGCCGGAGGCGTCCGACCCGGGGCCACGGATGCCGCGGTGGCTGCGCGGCCGGTCCGCACGGCCCGGCTCGGGTCAACGGCAGCCGCAGGCGGCGAGGGTGGCGGCGATCCGGTCGAGGGCCCTGCGGGCGGCCACCAGCCCGTCCGGCGGCACGTCGTCGGTGAGCACCGCGAAGGTGAGCAGGCGTCCGTCGGCCGTGCTGACCAGCCCGGCGATCGCGTGCACCCGGGTCAGGGTTCCGGTCTTCGCCCGCACCGCTCCCGCGCCGGTGGTGGTGGCCGTGGCCCCGTACCGGTCGGCGAGGGTGCCGGACCAGCCGGCCACCGGCAGGCCACCGAAGACGGCGGCCAGTTCGGGGTGACTGCCGTTGCCGGCCAGCGCGATCAGGTCGGTGAGCAGCGACGGACTGATCCGGTTGGTGCGGGACAACCCGCTCCCGTCGGCGAGCGCCATCTCCTGCGCCGGAAGACCCAGTTCCGCGGCCACCGTGTCCATCGCCGCGGCGGCGCCGGTGAAGGAGGCGGGCTGGCCGCGGGCGAGCGCCACCTGGCGGGCCAGCGCCTCGGCGACCACGTTGTCGCTGTCGCTGATCATGATGTCGACGAGCCGCACCATGGGCAGCGACTCGACGCTGCCCAGTTCGCTGCCGGGCGTGCCCGCCGCGGCGGTCGGTCCGGCCACCGGCGCTGTCCCCGCAGCGACCGCGTCGGCGGGCAGACCGAGCAGGCGGGCGAACGCCTGGCCGGCGACGACGTCGGGCTTCGCCACCCGCACCGCACCGTGCTGACCGGCCGCCGCGGCCTTACGGGCCTCGACTGGGTCGCGACGAGCGCCGTCGGTCATCAGCGCGGTGATCGACGCACCGTAGCCGCCGGTCGGGATGTCGTCGTCCCAACCCGGCTCGTGGACGGGGCCGGCGTAGAGGGACGTGTCGACCAACACTCTCGTCGGGGCGGTTCCGCCGAGCGCCGCCGTCACCTGACCGGCGAGATCGTCGAGTCGGGCGGCACCCGGGTAGAAGCCCTTCGCGTCGACGGCCAGCGTCGGGTCACCCCCGCCGACCAGCACCACCTCGCCCGGGTTCGGGCCGGCGACCGCCCGGGTCGTGATCCGGTACGCCGGACCCCGGGCGGCGAGCACGGTCACCGCGGTGACCAGTTTCGTCACCGAGGCGGGCACGGTCGGTACGTCCTCGCCCCAGCTGAAGACCGGTTGGCCGGTGGCCACGTCCGCCACCGCGAGGTTGACCCGACTGCCCAGCTCGGGCACGCCCACCAGCGGGGCGAGCGCAGCGCGTACCCCCTCGGTGGATGGCAGCGGAGCGTTCGGGTCAGCGCCGGGCAGCACCGCGACGGGCGTGGGCTCCGGCACCGCCTCGGCTGTTGCTGGCGGGTTTCCACCGCCCAGCCAGTCCGCCACCGGCCCCGGCCGGACCACCAGGACCACCGCGGCGACGAGAACGAGGGCGAGCGCCGCCGCCAGCGCCACGGGCAGCACCCGACGTCGCCGGCCAAGCAAGGGCGGGGTGGCCGCCGGTGGCCCCGACGGAGCGGGAGTCGCCGACGGGACCGGCGGAAGGCCCGGAGTTGTCGACCCCGCCGGGAGGCCGGGAGTCGCCGACCCCGCCGAAGGGCCGGGAGTTGACTGTCCCGCCGAGGGGGCGACGGGCGGAGCCGGCGCGGCGGGCGCTGCCGGGGCGGCGGGCGCTGCCGGGGCGGCGGGCGCTGCCGGGGCGGCGGGCGCTGCCGGCGGAACAGGCGGCGGGACAGGAGCAGCCGGCGGAACAGGCGGAGCCGACGCAGCGGGAGCGGCGGGGGCGGCCGGTGTGGCGGGTGTGGCCGGTGTGGCGGATGTGGCGGGTGTCGCCTCCGACAGCGCGGGAGCCGCCGCCGCAGGCGACGGCGCGACGGGAGCAGGCGGTGGGGACGACCCGACGGCGGCGTTCGCCGGGGGCGACGAGACCTCCGGAACGGCCGGCGCGGGGGAGGATGGTGTGACAGCCCTCGGCGCGGGGGACGACGGGGCGACGGCGGCTGCCCCGGCGGTGTCGCGCCCCGCCGGCTCCAACACGACTGGCGATGCCTCGGCGGCCGGTGGCGGCACGGCGGCCGGCGGGGTGGCCGGCGGGGTGGAGTCGCGGCCGGCGGCCGAGGTCGTCCGCGCGGCGCGGCCCGGCCAGGGCGGCGGTGGGCCCGGCGCGACCGGGGGCGACGGTGGCGCGCTCCGAGGGTCGGCCGGTGGAGGGGCCGGGACGGCGGCCGGTGGAGGGGCCGGGACGGCGGCCGGTGGAGGGGCCGGGACGGCGGCCGGTGGAGGGGCCGGGACGGCGGCCGGGGGATGCACGCCGGGGACGGCCACCCGACCCACGGCGTCGCCGCGAGCAGACGGACCCGTACCACGTCCAGCAGAGGGACCCGTACCACGTCCAGCGCCGTCGTCCGGACGGTAGTGTGAATCTTCCCTCCTCACGCCCCCCTCCTCCCCCGTCGGAAACCGGCCTGGGTGACACTACTTCGGTCCGAACACTAAGCGTCGACCGGAGTCGGTGGGTGGGCATTCATCCTGCCGGGGTGGTGGTGCCGGTGGTTCGGTTGGCCAGCGTGGGCAAACGAGGGAGCGTGCAGATGGATTTCGACGTCACGGTTGAGATCCCCAAGGGTCACCGCAACAAGTACGAGGTGGACCACGTCACCGGCCGGATCAGGCTGGACCGCACCCTCTTCACCTCCACGCAGTACCCGGCGGACTACGGGTTCATCGAGGGCACCCTGGGCGAGGACGGCGACCCGCTGGACGCCCTGGTGCTGGTGCCCGAACCCACCTTCCCGGGCTGCCTGATCCGCTGCCGGACCATCGGCATGTTCCGGATGACGGACGAGAAGGGTGGCGACGACAAGGTCCTCTGCGTGCCCTACGAGGACCCGCGCCAGGAGCATCTGCGCGACATCCACCACCTGGGCGAGTTCGACCGCCTGGAGATCCAGCACTTCTTCGAGGTGTACAAGGACCTGGAGCCCGGCAAGTCCGTCGAGGGCGCGACCTGGGTCGGTCGCATCGAGGCGGAGGCCGAGATCCGGGCGTCGTACCGGCGCGCCAAGGAAGCCGAGGAGCGCGGCGAGACCCTGCACTGACGACCTGCACGACGGGCCCGGGGGTTGCTCAGCTGAGCAACCCCCGGGCCCGTTCGTACCACCCCAGCACCGCGCAGGCGACCGGCACCACGGAGACCACCAGCGCCGTGTCGGTCAGGTCGGCGAGCCGGCCGAGGTACGGCGAGACCGGCCGACGGGCGTACGTGGTGCCGGCGGCGACGCTCAGCAGGGCCACCACGAGCCCGCCCCCGACCAGCACGAGTTGCCCGGCCGTACCGGCCGAACCAGCCAGCACCGTGCCGAGCACGGCGTATCCGGCCAGACCGGCGAGAACGGTCGGCACCCGGTGTCGTACGGCCACGAACAGCCGGGCGCGCAGCAGCAGCACCGCCGACACGACCGCCACGAGCACCCGACCGGCGGTGCCCCCGGCGACGCTCAGCACCACCGCGGCAGCCACCACCAGCACGGCATGCCCGAGCAGCATCCCCGTCAGCATCTCCTCGGTGCGGGCGACCGCCGCGTAGACCCGGCCACGGTCGGGCAGGTCCCGGGCCCGTCCGGCACCGGGGACCTCGGCCGCCTCGGTGGGCAGGGTGATCGGCGGCAGCGGCACCTTGCCCAGCCGGATGGCCAGCAGCGGCACCGCACCGACAGCGAAGACCAGCAGGCAGAGCAGGACGGCGGCCGTGCCGGCCGGGGTGAGCAGCAGCCCGCCGAGCGAGGCCAGTGCCCCCACCGCGCCCACGACGACGCCAGCCACGAACACCCGTAGCCGGGTGGCCACCCCGAACAGACCGAGCACCGAGATCAGCAGGAGCGCCACCGAGCCGGTCAGCAGTTCCGGGGCACCGACCCAGGGCAGCGGTGGGAACGGGCCCACGGGGTCGCCGGAGCTGACGGCCAGCGCCCCGGCGACCGCCGCGTACGGCAGGGCGTACCCGCCGAGGGTGCCGCCGAGCGGACCGTCGCCCTGGGCGCGGCTGGCCGCGGTGGCGGCCAGCAGGAGCAGCAGGGCCGCCAGCACGGCCAGCACCCAGCCGCCACGCTGGGCCGGCCCTCCGGCGAGCAGGGCGGCCAACCCGACGGCGAGCGGAACGGCGGCACCGGTGAGGGCGACCGCGCGGGTGGCGGTGGGCGACCAGGCGCCCCCGCGCCGGCGGGCCCCGTCGGCGATGGCCTCGACGACGTCGTCGTACTCCAGTTCCGGCCACTCGGCGCGGGCCGGCACCAGGTGCAGCACCTCGCCGTCGCGGACCCCCTGGGCCAACAGCGCCTGGCCGGCGGCCAGGACCACGCCGTCGGTGCGCCGCAGCACCCAGCCACCGTGCCGCTCGCCGTCGTCGGCGAGGCCCTCGCCGGCGTGTCGCAGCACCTCGGGCAGCAGTTCGGCGAGGGGCACCTGCTCCGGCAGGGCCACGTCGACCCGGCGCTGGGGGGCGCTGATGGTGACCCTGGCCAGCCCGATGGTCATCGACTGAATCTCCGTATCGAGCGGTGGAGGCTGCGCGGACGACAGCACTTTACCTACCATGAGCCAGGCTCGGGTTACCGAGCGCTGTCGGGAGGTCGAGTGTCCACTGTCGTCATCAAGCGGCCACCCCGACGCCCCGCCCCGGAGATTCCGGTGGGGGAACTGCCGGTGGAGGCCCCGCCGGAGATTCCCGCGGTCACCGGCGGCCGGTGGCAGCAGATGCTCATGGTGCTGCCCATGCTCGGCGGCAGCGTGGCGATGGCGATGATGTTCGGCCGGGGCGGCGGGGCCTACTCCTACGTGGTCGGCGGGATGTTCGGCCTCTCCTCGCTGGCGATGCTGGTGACGTCGTGGGGTAGTTCCTCGGGCACCCCGCGCAAGTCCGAGATGATGGCCGCCCGGCGGGAGTACCTGCGGCACCTGACCGCGCTGCGCCGACGCGTCCGGCAGACCGCCGGCCGGCAGCGCGCCGGCCTCTACTACCGGCACCCGGACCCGGGGCGGCTGTGGTCGACGGTGGACAGCCACCGGGTGTGGGAGCGCCGGCCCGCCGACCCCGACTTCGGGGTGGTCCGGGTCGCCGTCGGGCCGCAGACCCTGGCCACCCCCTCGTCCCGCCGGTCACCCGCCCGCTGGAGGAACTGGAGCCGATGACGGCGGGCGCGCTGCGCCGGTTCCTGGACGCGTACTCGGTGGTGCCCGACCTGCCGGTGGCGCTGTCCCTGCGCAGTTTCGCCCGGGTCTTCGTGCGGGCCACGCCGGCCGGGCCCGCCGGTTCGCCGCCCGCCCAGGCACTGGCCCGCGCGATGCTCACCCAGTTGGCGGTCTTCCACGCCCCCGACGAACTGCTCGTCGCCGTCTGCGCCGGGCCGGAGCGTCGGGCCGACTGGGAGTGGGTCAAGTGGTTGCCGCACGCCCACCACCCGACCCGCACCGACGCGTTGGGCGCGGTACGGCTGGTCAGCAGTTCCGCCGTCGAGCTGGAACGGCTGCTCCACGACGTGCTGGGCAGCCGCTCCCGGTTCAGCCCCGCCGGTCCGGCGACCGACGGGCCGCACGTGGTGGTGGTGCTCGACGGCGGTGACCTGACCGGGGCGACCGAACTCGCCGGTGACGGCGGCATCGACGCCGTCACCGTGATCGACCTGGACACTCCGCCGCCCCGCCTGCTGGACAGGTTCGCGCTGCTGCTGGAGCTGAGCGACGGCCGGCTGCACTCACGCTCGGCCGACGGGCCCGCCGAGGTGGGCACCGCCGACCGGTTGGAGCTGGCCGAGGCCGAGGCGGTGGCCCGGCGGCTGGCACCGCTGCGACTGGCCGCCGCCGTCCGGAGCGCGGACGCCCCGCCCGGCGCGGAGCTGGGCCTGCCGGAGCTGCTCGGCATCGGCGAGCCGGAGGGCTTCACCGCCGAGCAGGGCTGGACCCCCCGTGCCCCCCGGGACCGGCTGCGGGTGCCCGTCGGCGTCGGCGCGGACGGTGGCGCGATCGAACTCGACCTGAAGGAGTCCGCTCAGGACGGCATGGGCCCGCACGGGCTGCTGATCGGCGCGACCGGCTCCGGCAAGTCGGAGCTGCTGCGCACCCTGGTGCTGGCGCTGGCCGCCACGCACTCCTCGGAGAGCCTCAACTTCGTGCTGGTCGACTTCAAGGGCGGCGCGACGTTCGCGTCGTTCGACCGGCTCCCGCACACCGCCGCCGTGATCACCAACCTGGCCGACGCCCTGCCGCTGGTCGACCGGATGACCGACGCCATCAACGGCGAGCTGGTGCGCCGGCAGGAGCTGCTGCGCCGGGCCGGCAACCACGCCAGCCTCCGCGACTACGAGCGCGCCCGCGCCGCCGGCGCGCCGCTGGCCCCACTGCCCAGCCTGCTCGTCATCTGCGACGAGTTCTCCGAACTGCTGTCCGCCAAGCCCGACTTCATCGACCTGTTCGTGCAGATCGGCCGGCTGGGCCGGTCGCTGGGCGTACACCTGCTGCTGGCCTCGCAGCGGCTGGAGGAGGGCCGGCTGCGCGGCCTGGACACCCACCTGTCCTACCGGATCGGCCTGCGGACCTTCTCGGCGCTGGAGTCCCGGACGGTGCTCGGGGTGCCGGACGCCCACGAGCTGCCCCGCACCCCCGGCCACGGGTATCTGCGCTTCGGCACCGAGCCGCTGGTGCGGTTCAAGGCCGCCTACGTCTCCGGGACGCTGCGGCGTCGCGGCGCGGCGGCCGGGGCGGCCGGCGGGGGCAGCCCGCGCCTGCTCGCCTTCACCACCCACCACACCCCCGCACCGGAGCCGCCCGCCCCGCCGCCCGAGGAGGACGAGAGCGGTGCGGAGAGCCTGCTGGACCTGCTGGTCGGCCGGCTGGCCGGGCAGGGCCCACCGGCGCACCAGGTGTGGCTGCCGCCGCTGGACCGGGCCCCCGCGCTCGACGAGCTGGTCGGCCCGCCGGTGGTGGACCCGACCCGCGGGATCACCTTCGGCAACCCGGAGCTGCACGGTGCGCTCCAGGTCCCGGTGGCGGTGGTCGACAAGCCGTTCGAACAGCGCCGCGACCTGCTCTGGCTGGCGCTGGACGGCGCGGCCGGGCACGTCGCGGTGGTCGGCGGTACGCAGAGCGGCAAGTCCACCGCGCTGCGGACCCTCATCTGCGCGCTGGCGCTCACCCACACGCCGACGGAGGTGCAGGTCTACTGTCTCGACTTCGGTGGCGGAGGGCTCGCCGCGCTGCGGGAGCTGCCCCACGTCGGCGGGGTCACCGGGCGGACCGACCCGACGGCCGTGCGCCGTACCGTCGGCGAGATGGCCACCCTGCTGGCCGACCGGGAACGGCGCTTCGCCGAGCTGGGGGTCGACTCGATGGCCACGTGGCGGCGACGCCGGGCCGCCCGGACCGACGCCGACCACGCCCCCGCAGCCGGGCCCCGAGGAGCCGACCGACCCGGCGCCGACCCGTTCGGCGACGTGTTCCTGGTGGTCGACGGTTGGTCCACGCTGCGCAACGAGTACGACGACCTGGAGCCGCTGATCACCGACCTCGCCACCCGGGGCCTGTCGTACGGGGTGCACGTGGTGGCGACGGCGGTGCGCTGGCTGGACTTCCGGCCGGCCATCCGGGACCTGTTCGGTTCCCGGCTGGAGCTGCGCCTCGGTGATCCGTCCGACTCCCTGGTGGCCCGTCGGGCGGCGGCGGACGTGCCGGTGAAGACACCGGGCCGGGGCATCACGGCGGAGAGCCTGCACTTCCTGACAGCCCTGCCCCAGGTCGCCGAAGGGGAGACCGCCGACCTGGTGGAGCGGGTCGGCGGGGCCTGGTCGGGTGCGTCCGCGCCCCGGGTGCGGCTGCTACCGCCGGTTCTCCCGTACGCCGATCTCGACCTGTCCACCACCGACGGCCTGCGGATCCCGGTGGGCATCGCCGAGGCGGACCTGCGGCCAGTCGTCCTGGACTTCGCCACCGAACCGCACTTCGTGGTGTTCGGCGACGCCGAGTGCGGCAAGTCGTCGTTCCTGCGCGCCCTGGCCGCCTCGATCGTCGCCCGCTTCACCCCCGAGCAGGCCCGGATCATCCTGGTGGACTACCGGCGCAGCCTGATGGGCGCGATCGAGACCCCGCACCTGATCGGGTACGGCACCGCCGCGCCGCACACCGGCGACCTGATCGAGTCGGCGGCCGGCTACCTGCAGGGCCGCGCCCCCGGTCCGGAGGTCGGCCCGCAGCAGCTGCGGGACCGTTCCTGGTGGTCGGGGCCGGAGCTGTTCGTGCTCGTCGACGACTACGACCTGGTGGCCGGCGGCCCGACCAACCCGCTGCGCGCGTTGGAGGAGCACCTGCCGCACGCCCGCGACGTCGGCCTGCACCTGGTGCTCGTACGCCGTTCCGGCGGCGCGGGCCGGGCCCAGTACGAGCCGGTCGTGCAGCGGCTGCGCGAGCTGTCCACGTCGGGGCTGGTGATGTCGGGCAGCCCCGACGAGGGTGCGCTCGTCGGGCCGGTGCGGCCAGGTCCGCTGCCCCCGGGGCGGGGCCGTCTGGTCACGCGCCGCGAGGGAGTCCGCCTCGTTCAGCTGGCACATCTGCCGCCGACATGACCGGAGTCGCCGGATCGCCCCTCAGGAGGGTGTGGAACCGGTAATCTCCCATCGTCCAATTCTACCGTCGCGACGAATGGCTGAGGATGTGACCAGGGTGCGGCACAGCGGTCCGTCGACGGCCCGACGGCTCGCCCTCCGGGCGCTGTTCGGCGTGGCGGCGACCGTCGCGTCGGTCGCGTCGCCGGCCGTCCCGGCGGTCGCCGTACCCGGTGCCCCGGCGGTCGCCGTGCCGGCTGCCCCGGCCGCACCGCCCGGGTTCACGCCGCCCCGGTTCGCGCCCGTCGACGCCCAGGGCCGCCCCGACCAGATCCGCGACGAGCAGTGGCAGCTCGACGAGTTGGGTGCCCGGATGGCCTGGCGTACCTCCACCGGGCGCGGTGTCGTCGTCGCCGTCATCGACTCCGGAGTGGACGCCTCCCACCCCGACCTGGCCGGTCAGGTGCTGCCGGGGCTCGACCTGGTCTCCCCCGCCGGCACGGCCGACCCGGATCCGGTGGGCCACGGCACCACGGTCGCCGGTCTGATCGCCGGGCGTCACGACGACAGCCGGGGCGTGGTCGGGCTGGCTCCGGAGGCGAAGATCCTGCCGGTGCGGGTTCTCGACGAGGAGAACCGCTACGACGACGCGCTGATCGTGGCGAAGGGTGTCCGCTGGGCCGTCGACAACGGGGCCCGGGTGGTCAACCTGTCGCTCGGTGGAACCGGCGACAGCCCGGCCCTGGCCGCCGCGCTCGACTACGCCTTCGCCCGCGACGTGGTGGTGATCGCCTGCACGGGCAACGTGGCCACCTCGTCCAACGCGAAGGTGTGGTATCCGGCCCGGGAACCCGGCGTGATCGCCGTGTCCGGTCTGGAACGTGCCAGCGAGAACCTGTGGAGCGGCGCGATCACCGGCCGCGCCACCGCGCTGACCGCGCCGGCCACCGGTCTGGTGGGTGCCCGTCCCGGTGGGTACTGGCGGGTCCAGGGCACGAGTTTCGCCGCGCCGCTGGTCGCCGCCACGGCCGCCCTGGTGCGGGCCCGCTATCCGGAGATGCCCGCCGGGGAGGTGGTCAACCGGCTGCTGGCCACCGCCCGGGACATCGGCCCCGCCGGCCGCGACGACCGGTTCGGGTACGGTCGCGTCGACCCGGCCGCCGCCCTGACCGCCGACGTGCCGCCGGTGACCCGCAACCCGTTGGACGACAACTCCTCCCCCGGCATCGTCGGTTTCGGCACGGCCCCCGGGCTGGAGCCCGCCGACGCGGCGGGTGCCGGCAGCGACCCGCTGGGTTTCACCGCTCCGCGGCAGCAGACCCGGTGGCGGGCCCAACCGGCGGGCGTGCAGGACGAGTCGACGCCGGAACGGCTCTGGGTGGGTTCCACGATCTTCGTCGCCCTGCTCACGGGGGCGGCGCTGATGGTGCGCCGGTTCCGGCAGACCCCTCGCTGACCGTATCCGGCGGGTACGCCCGTTTCCCCGGTACGCGCTCCCCGATCCGGGTACAACGATGGCCATGGGCAGCTCCGGCCAGCGCATCCTCGTACCGTCGACGTGGCGTGACCGTCGCCTCCACCCGGACGACTCGCGCGGCCTGCGGCTGACTCTCGCCGTCGGTGCCGGCGGTCTGGTCCTGGTGCCGTTCACGCTGCTCGCGGCCCTGGTGCTGGCCGGCTGGGCCCCGCTGCACCGGCTGGACGGCGCGGTGGCGGACGCCCTCCACGGGTACGCGCTCGACGAGCCGTCGTGGACGGCGGCGATGCGGTTGTGGACGGACGTCTTCGGGCCGATGCCGCTGCGCGCCGCCGCTCTCCTGCTGGTGTGGTGGCTGCTGCGCGACGGCGCCCGGCGGCTGGCCGCCTGGGTGGCTGTCACCATGCTGCTGGGTGGGCTGCTGGGTCCGGTGCTCAAGCTGCTCGTGGGCCGACCCCGCCCCGACCTGCCGGACCCGGTGGCACAGGCCCCGGGGTTGGCCTTCCCGTCGGGGCACGCGCTGAACGGCATGCTGGCCGCGGGGGTCCTGCTCGTGGTGTTCCTGCCCCGGGCACGGCAGCCGGTCACCCGCCTGGCGGTGTGGACGGCCGCCGCGCTGCTGGGGGTGGTGACGGGCTTCAGCCGGGTGGCCCTCGGCGTGCACTGGGCCAGCGACGTGCTCGCCGGCTGGGTGCTCGGCGTGGCCGTGGTCGCCGCGACAGCCGCCGCCTTCACGATCTGGCGGCCCGAGGCGCTGCGGTCCTGACCGTCAGGTGCACTCGCCGGTGCCGACGCCCCGGGTGCTCTCGGCACCGGCCAGGGCCACCGGGCGGGCCTCGGCGGCGGTCACCGCGAAGCCGGTGTTCGGGTCGTCCGCCGCCGCCGCGAAGATCACCCCGAGGACGAGCCCGTTGGAGGACACCAGGGGGCCGCCGGAGTTGCCGCTGCGCACCAGCGCACGGATCGTGTAGATCTCCCTGGTGACGTCGCCCGCCGAGTAGATGTCCGGCCCGGTGATCCGGTCGACGTCGCGGATCCGCGCCGACTGGGCGTTGTAGGGCCCGTCGAGGGGGAAGCCGAGCACGATGGCGTCCGCGCCGCTGCCGGCGTTGCCCGCCGCGAACCGCAGCGACGGGCCGGGCAGCCCGGGCACGTGGAGCACCGCGAGATCCCGGTCCGGGTCGTACACGACGACCTCTCCGTCGTACCGTTCGCCGCGCAGTTCCACCGACACCGATCGGGTGCCGGCGACGACGTGCGCGTTGGTCATCACCCGGTCGTCGGCGTACACGAAGCCGGAGCCCTCGATGCGGCGGGAGCAGCTCGGCGCGGAACCCAGCACCTTGACCACCGAACGCTGCCCGTTGGCCACCACCTGGGAGCCGGCCAGGGCCGGGTCGGGCGGCTCGACCTGGCGGGCCCGGGTGCGGGTCAGGCCGTCGAAGACGTCCGGGAAGCCGTTCGTGTCGACCGTGTCACGCAGTGCGGTGGACAGCCGCTGCGCCTCGTCCGGCATCACCCCGTCGACGACGTTCAGCAGGGCGCTGCTGCGCACCGAGGCGGCCAGCCAGGGCAGCGAGGACGACCCCAGCGGCACCGCCACCAGCCAGGCCACCAGCAGCACCGCGAACAGGGAGACGAAGGCGCCGCCGATGTCGTCGGCCCGCTTGGCGACGTCGCTGTTGATCGTGCGGCGCAGGTGTGACCCGAGCCACCCGGCGAGGGCCTGACCGACGACCGCCAGCCCGAAGACGGCGACCAGCGAGATGAGCACCCGGGTGCCGCTGTCGACGAACTGCTGGGCGAACAGCGGCCCGATCTGGAGCCCCAGCAGCGCCCCCAGGAAGAACCCGGAGAACGACAGCACTCCGATCACGAAGCCCTGGCGGTATCCGCTGATCGCGAACACGAGCATGAGCAGCAGCAGTACGAGATCCACGGCGGACACGCGTCCAGCGTACGGGCACCCGGCGCGAGGGATGACCACCGCTTGCGGAAGGTGACCGCCGGATCAGCGCACCGGCGTCTCGTCGACCTCGTCGGTGCCCGCCGACGGGGCCGGCGTCGCCCGGGTCGGCGGAAGGTCCACCACCCGCCCACGGGGCCAGGGCCGGTTCCAGCCGCCCATCTCCAGCAGCGTGGCGATCACCCCGGCGGTGAAACCCCAGACCAGCATCCCGCGGACGGAGAACGCCGGCCCCACCCAGCCGCTGGGGTGCCGCACCTGCATCCGGTTGTCGGGGTCGACCAGTTCGGCGACCGGGAGCCGGGCGACGTGCGCCACCTCGGCCGGTTCCCTCGGGTGCACCGGGTGCGGGTCGTGCCACCAGGCGAGCACCGGCGTCACCACGAAGTCGCTGACCGGGATCCACAGCCGGGGCAGCTCGGCCAGCACCGTGACACTGGCCGGGTCGAGCCCGACCTCCTCGTTGGCCTCCCGCAGCGCGGTGGCGCGGGCGTCGGCGTCCTCCGGGTCGGCCGCGCCGCCCGGGAAGGCGGGCTGGCCGGCGTGGTTGCGCAGGGTGGCGGCCCGCTGGAGGACCAGCACGTCGGGCCCGGCGCCGGGGTCCTCGCCGAGCAGCACCAGCACGGCGCTTTCCCGCCCGCCGCGTTCCGGGGTGGCCAGCCGGGTGAAGTCCTCGGTGCGCGCGGTCCCCAGCCGGTCGAGCAGCGGCCGGGTCCAGGCGGGGGTGGCAGGTTCACGCCGGCACCCGTGGGCAGGTGCGGTACCCGACCGGCGGGCCGGTTCGGCGGCTCACGCCGGCACCGCCACGTCGAGGTGCCGACGGACCAGGTCGGCGAGTCGCGCGTCGTCCAGGGCACCCGAGGTGTCGAGGTGCCGGACGCGGCCCTGCGCGTCCACGAACAGGGTGAACGGGATGGCGGTGCGCCGCACGGCCCGCTGCACGGCCTCGCCCTGGTCGACCAGGGTGGGGAAGCGCACGCCGAAGTCCTCGCCGATGGCCTGGGCGCCGCTGCGGCTGTCCCGGGCGTTGACGCCGACGACCCGTACCTGCCCGGCGGCGCGCTCACTGAGCCGCTGGAAGGCCGGCAGTTCCTTGCGGCACGGTGGGCACCAGGAGGCCCAGACGTTGACCACGACGGGTCCGCGGATGTCACGCAGCGCCACCGGCGCCCCGCCGGTGAAACAGGTCAGGGTCAGCTCGGGCAGCAACTCGCCGGAGCTGCCCGACCCGGCACCGGTGGGCGGGCCGGCATCAGCCGGCGCCGCCGGGTTGTCGGCCTGCGCGGGGGCGGTGGCCTGCGCGGGGGCGGTGGCCTGCACGGGGGCGGTGGCCTGCACGGGGGCGGTGGTCAGCGCCGCACAGTCCTCGAAGGGCGAGGGCCGCCCGGCGGCGGCGCTCTCCCGGGTCGGCGCGGTGGTCTCCGGTTCGGCGGTGCACGCCACCACGGCCAGCAGCAGTGGCACCAGCAGCAGGGCGGTCGGACGTCTCACGGCGCCTCCGCCCGTACGGCCTGCACCGGCACCAGGTCCGGGTCGACCCCGGCGGCGACCGCCAGGTCCCGGGCGCGGGGGCCCTTGAGCAACTTCGCCGCAGCCGCCGGCTCGGTGGGGCCGGTGCCGTACGCGGGGCAGACCTTCGTCAGCGTGCACGCACCGCAGGCGGGCTTGCGGGCGTGACAGACCCGCCGGCCGTGGAAGATGATCCGGTGCGACAGCATGGTCCAGTCGCGCCGGGGGAACATCGCCCCGATCGCGTGCTCGATCTTGACGGGGTCGGTCTCGGTGGTCAGCCCCCAGCGGTGCACCAGCCGCTGGAAGTGGGTGTCGACGGTGATGCCGGGCACGTCGAAGGCGTTGCCGAGGATGACGTTGGCGGTCTTGCGGCCGATTCCCGGCAGGGTCACCAGGTCGGCCAGCCGGCCGGGGACCTGACCGTCGTACCGCTCGACGAGGGCCTGGCCCAGCCGGATCAGCGAGGCGGCCTTGTTCCGGTAGAAGCCGGTGGGCCGGATCAGCTCCTCCAGCTCGGCCCGGTCGGCACCCGCGTAGTCGGCGGCGGTGGGATACCGCGCGAACAGCTTCGGGGTGACCTCGTTGACCTTCTTGTCGGTGCACTGCGCCGACAGGATGGTGGCAACGGCGAGCTCCAACGGGCCGCGGTGGTCGAGTTCACAGTGGGCGTCGGGATGCGCCTCGGTGAGCAGCCGGCCGATCCGCCGGGCACGGCGTGTACGCCCGAGGTCGGTCTCGGGGGAACTGGTGGTCACGCCGGCCAGCCTACGTCGCCGTGCCGACAGCGCCACGGCCCACACGGCGTCGCCGTGCCGACAGCACGACGCCCCACACGGCGTCCCGGTGCCGACGGCGCGACGCCCAGCCGGCGTCGCCGCCGGACGCGGTGGCCCGACCGGTGGTACCGGCGACACGGACCGGGGGTCACTCCCCGTCGGGCGGGCTGATCTTCCCGGCGTCGTCGAACCGGGCTCCCGTCTCCGGGAAGTCGAGCTCCGTCAGCTCGCGGATCAGGCCCAGGCCGCGGTCGTCCCGGTCGATCGTCGGCTTCCCGATCCCGTTCATGTACGTCGACGCGAACGAGCCCCCGGCCCAGCTCCCGTCCGGGTTCAACGAGACCTTGAGGACCCCGCCCCAGCCCAGCCGACCGCTGTTGCTCAACGAGCCGCCACCGCCGGCGAAGTTGCCCAGGCTGTAGGCGATCAGTCGGCCCTTGTAGAACTCCATCCCGCGCAGCACGTGCGGGCCGTGTCCGACGATCAGGTCGGCGCCCGCGTCGATCATCGCCCGGGAGAACTTGATCGGATCGCCCCGGTTCTCGCCGAGGAACATCTCGGTGCCCGGCCGGGTGCGGGTCTTGTCCGACCCCTCGCCGCCCATGTGCACCTGCACGACGACGATGTCGGCCATGGTCGCCGCCTTGGTGATCACCTTCTTCGCCTTGGCGATGTCCACCAGGCTGTTCGACCAGACGTACGACGAGAAGCCCGCCACGGCCACCTTGACGCCCTCGACCTCGACCACGGTGATCTGGTCGGGCGCCCCGGTGTGCGCCAGGTCGTGCTCCTCCAGCGCCTTCTGGGTGTTCTCGTAACCCTTCGGGCCGAAGTCGTAGCCGTGGTTGTTGGCCTGGTTGAGCAGGTCGAAACCGGCGTCGGCGAGGTGGGCGGCGTACTCCGGCGGGGCCCGGAACTGGAAGCAGCGGGTCGAGTTCGGCCCGCACTTGCCGGTGCCGGTGTCGACCGTCAGGGGCTCCTCCAGGTTGCCCATCACCAGGTCGGCCGCGAGCGCCTTGCGGACCGAGTCGAAGAACCCCTCGCCGCCGTTCGGCGGCAGTCGGTTGGGGGCGTTGCCCATGATGATGTCGCCCGTGGCGGAGAGGGAGATCGCCTTCGGCTCGGGGGCCGCGGAGGAGGCCGGGGCACCGCCGCCCGCGCCGGGTTGCCAGACGGGGCTGGCCGCCGGGTCGGCGCAACCGGCCGCGAGCAGGGTGGCGAGCAGCGCGCCGAGCGCGAGAGCGGCACGGCGGGACAGAGGCGCGAAAGCGTACATCGCCCGCGACCCTACCGGCCGAAAACCGACCACACGAGGCCCGATCGGACGACGTTTCAGTCCGTCTGCCGTTCCGACCACGGGACGGTGTCGGTGCCGCCGGCGAGCACGGCCGAGTGCACCGCGCGGGCCAGCGGCGCTCCCCAGGCCGAGCGTGGGCCGCCGTACGGCTCGGCCGGGCCGTCCGGCGGGCAGAGCACGGTGACCGCGTCGGTGGGGGTGCCGGTGCCGGGCAGGCCCAGTTCGCCGATCGCCTGCGTCTTCGCCTCGGTGGCGGTGGCGACCGCGTTGACCAGCGCCGCCTCGCCGAGCCGGGTCGGGACGTACACGACGAGGTTGACCGTGCCCACCCGTTGGGCGGGTGCGGTGCGGACGGCCCGGTCCACCGGCACGACGGCGGGCGTAGCCGCCGGGATCGGGGTGCCCAGACCCACGGTCGCCCAGACCCGTACGCCCGTGTCGGCCCGCGCCACCACCTCTGCGACGTCGACGCCGGTCAACAGGCCCACCCCGGGGCCGTCGAGGTGGAGCCGGTCGGCCAGTTCGGCGAGGTGGGCGGCGGGGTCGTCCCGGTCGTACGACATCGGCACGGTCGCGTTGAGCACCCACCGGCGGATGCCGAGCCCGCCGCCCAGCGGCCCCGAACTGACCGCGAGCAGGGGAAGGTCGGCCTGCCAGACCAGCATGGGGATGTCCCGCCCGTGCTCGGGACGGGTGGTCAGCAGGGGCTCGCTCAGCACGCCGTGACCCTACGGCCAGCCGCGGCCGGCGCGGCCGGGGCCCGGCGACGCGCGATCCTACTGGTGAAGGACTGCGGGAACGTTACGCCCAACGATCAAGATTCCAGGGGTGCGCCTCTGATTCCTGCTCACGTGCGCCTAGACTGGGCGGCGCGCGAGGGATCAGCGGACGGCGGACCCGGCCGAGAAGACGGCACGCGCAACCGGAGGTGCGCGATGGACGAGGTACTGGCCCGCAGCGGGATCTTCCAGGGGGTCGACCCGGAGGCTGCCGAGGCGCTCGCCAAGGAGATGGAGACGATCGAGGTCCGCAAGGGCGAGGTCGTGTTCAACGAGGGCGAGCCCGGCGACAGCCTCTACATCCTGCTGTCCGGAAAGATCAAGGTCGGTCGCCGGGCGGCGGACGGCCGGCAGAACCTCATCGCGGTGATGGGTCCGTCGGACATGGTCGGCGAGCTGTCGCTGTTCGACCCGGGCCCGCGTACGGCCACGGCCACCGCCGTGACGGACACCCGCCTGGTGCGGCTGCGCAAGCAGGCGTTGCGGCCGTGGCTGAACAACCGCCCCGAGATCGCCGAGCAGTTGCTGCGGGTGCTCGCCCGCCGGCTGCGCCGCACCAACGACTCCCTGGCCGATCTGATCTTCACCGACGTGCCGGGTCGGGTCGCGAAGAACCTGCTCCAGATGGCCGGCCGGTTCGGCACCCGCGACGGCGGCGTGCTGCGGGTGACCCACGACCTCACCCAGGAGGAGATCGCCCAGCTCGTCGGCGCCTCCCGGGAGACGGTCAACAAGGCCCTGGCCGACTTCGCCTCGCGCGGCTGGCTGCGCCTGGACGGCAAGAGCATCATCATCCTCGACCCGGAGCGCCTGGCCCGCCGCGCCCGCGTCTGACAGCTCCGCCTCCACCAGAACCCGCGCTCCCGGGCCACCCGGCCCGGTCCCCGCGGGCGTCCCGGCCCGTCCCCGCGGGCGTCCCGTCGATCGAGGCCGGTCGCACGACCCCGCCGAGGCGGCGCGGGCTCCCGCGATCCACTTCCAGCCGTCGGCGCACCCTGCTCGGCACTGACCCTGCTCGGCATCGACCCTGCGCCGAAAAAAGTCAAGCTTGACTGATTGTTTCTCCGGCGGCACGCTGACATTCGTGCCCCCCTCCACCCGCGTCCCGCAGCAGGAACGCAGCCGCGCCACCCGGGCCCGGCTGCTGGAGGCGACCGTCGACTGCCTCGTCGAACACGGCTGGGCCGGCACCACGACCACCGTCGTCGCCGCTCGGGCCGGCGTCTCCCGGGGCGCGCAGCTGCACCACTACCCCACCAAGGCCGCGTTGGTCACCGCCGCCGTCGCGCACCTGGCCGACCGCCGGGCGGCGGAACTGCGCACCGAGGCCGAGGCGCTGCCGGCCGGACCGCAGCGCCTCGACCGGGTCATCGACCTGCTCGGCGCGGCCTTCACCGGGCCGCTGTTCGTCGCCGCCCTCGAACTCTGGGTGGCCGCCCGCACCGACCGGGAACTCCGCGAGGCCCTCGTTCCGCTGGAGGCGCGGGTCGGTCGGGAGATGTACCGGCTCACCGTCTCGCTGCTCGGCGTCGACGAGCGGCGGCCCGGCGTCCGCGAGGCCGTCCAGGCCACCCTGGACCTGCTGCGCGGCCTGGGTGTGGCCAACCTGCTCAGCGACGACACGTCCCGCCGGGTCGCGCTCCTTCACACGTGGAAGCGCCAGCTCGCCGCGCTGCTCACCCCCGAGCCGGGCCCGCCGATGCCCGCCGCCCCCGAGCCGGGCCTGCTGGTGTCCGCCACCCCCGACCACGCGCCGGCGACCCCCGACCACGTGCCCGTCACCCCAGACCACGCGCCCGCCGTCCCCGAACGCGACAGGTAGCGAACCGCACGCCCTGCCCGGCCCACCCCTCCCGGAGGCATCATGGTCGACCTGACAGCCCTGCTAGCGGACCTGGCCGCCGAGTCCGACGACCTGGACGCCCTGGTCGCCGGGCGTCCGCCGGTCGACTGGTCGAAGCCGACACCCGCGCCCGGCTGGAGCGTCGCCCACCAGATCGCCCACCTCGCCTGGACCGATCACGTGGCGCTGCTCGCCGCCACCGACGCCGACGGGTTCCTCGCCTCCGTCCTGGCTGCCCCGGATCCGGCGAGGCTCGTCGACGACGGTGCGGCGGAGTTCCTCGCCCCACCGGCCGAGCTGGTGGAACGTTGGCGGGTCGGCCGCGCGGCGCTCGCGGCGACACTCGCCGCCGCCCCGGTCGGGGTGAAACTGCCCTGGTACGGCACCCGGATGTCACCGGCCTCGATGGCGACCGCCCGGATCATGGAGACCTGGGCGCACGGCGAGGACGTGGCCGACGCGCTCGGCGTCGACCGGCCGGCCACCGCTCGGCTACGGCACGTCGCGCATCTCGGCTTCCGTACCCTCGGGCACGGATTCGCCGTCCACGGTCGTCCGGTCCCGACCTCGCCGGTCCGGGTCGAGCTGGCCGCGCCCGACGGAGAAACCTGGGCGTACGGGCCGGCCGACGCCGCCGACCGGGTCACCGGCCCGGCGCGGGACTTCTGCCTGCTGGTGACCCAGCGCCGGCACCGGTCCGACCTGGCGTTGACCGCCACCGGGCCGGTGGCCGACGAGTGGCTCGACGTCGCGCAGGCCTTCGCCGGCCCGCCCGGCGCGGGCCGGGCACCGGCCGGGGGCACCACCGACGGCGGCGCCCCCGACAACCCGGCGGGTCCGAGCCACCCCGCAGGCCCGAACGCAACGGCGGGCACGAACGACCCGGCGGGCACGAACGCAACGGCGGGCACGAACGACCCGGCCCGCCCGAACGAAACGGCGGGCACGAACGAAACGGCGGGCAGGAGCGGCTCGGCGGGGCCAGGGGTGCCGGCGTGAGCGGGGTGCTGCGGATCGGCAACGCGTCCGGCTTCTACGGCGACCGGTCCAGCGCCTGGCGGGAGATGCTCGACGGCGGCGAGGTCGACGTGCTGACCGGCGACTACCTGGCCGAGCTGACCATGCTGATCCTCGGCCGGGACCGGCTGCGCGACCCCGACCTGGGATATGCGAAGACGTTCCTCCGCCAGATGGAGGGTTGCCTCGGCACCGCGCTCGACCGGGGCGTGCGGATCGTGACCAACGCCGGCGGGCTCAACCCGGCGGGGCTCGCCGCCGCGCTCGGCGTGCTCGCCGGGCGGCTCGGTCTGCCGGCCCGGATCGGGTACGTCGAGGGCGACGTGCTCCCGCGTCCGGACGCGCTGACCGCGAACGCCTACCTGGGAGCGTTCGGCATCGCAGCCTGCCTCGACGGCGGCGCGGACGTGGTGGTCACCGGCCGGGTCACCGATGCCTCCCTGGTGGTCGGTCCCGCCGTCGCCCGGTTCGGGTGGGGCCGTGACGACCTGGACGCGCTGGCCGGCGCCACCGTCGCCGGTCACCTGCTGGAGTGCGGCGCGCAGGTCACCGGTGGCAACTTCAGCTTCTTCACCGAACTGCCCGACGGTGGACACCGGCCCGGCTTCCCCCTCGCGGAGCTGCACGCCGACGGCTCCTCGGTGATCACCAAGCACCCGGGCACCGGGGGCGCGGTCACCGTCGAGACGGTCACCGCCCAACTGTTGTACGAGGTGGGCGGCCCCGAATACCTCGGCCCGGACGTGGTCACCCGGCTGGACTCGGTGACGCTGCGCCAGGACGGCCCGGACCGGGTCCGCGTCGGCGGGGTCCGGGGCACGCCTCCGCCGCCCACGCTCAAGGTGGGCGTCAACAACCTGGGCGGGTTCCGCAACTCGATGACCTTCGTCCTCTGCGGGCTGGACATCCCCGCGAAGGCGGCGCTGGTCCGCACGCAGGTCGAGGAGGCGGTCGGCGGGGCGGGACTCGAGTTCGTCCTCGCCCGCACCGACCACCGGGACGCCGCCGACACGGAGACGGCGAGCGCGCTGCTGCACGTACACCTGCGCGACGGCGACCGGGCGCGGGCCGGGCGGGCGTTCTCGGCCGCCGCGGTGGAGCTGGCGCTGGCCTCCTACCCCGGCTGCACCCTGACCACCCTGCCCGGCGACGCCACGCCCTTCGGGGTGTTCACGGCCGACACGGTGCCGCAGGGGGCGGTGGCGCACGTGGCGGTTCTGCCCGGCGGCGAGCGGGTGCCGATCGCCCCGCCGATCCGAACGGCCGCGCCGGACCCCGACGGAGGCGCCCACGCGCCGGACCCCGACGCAGACGCGCACGCCCCCGAGCCAGACGAAGGCACGCACACCCCGGACCCGGACGGAGGTCCGCGCGCGCCGGCGTCGGCGCGCAGCGTTGTCGGACCGGACGACCCCGCGCGGCCGACCCGGCGTGCCCCGCTCGGCGAACTGGTCGGGGCCCGCTCCGGCGACAAGGGCGGGGACGCGAACCTCGGGGTCTGGGCGCGCACGGACCCGACGTGGGCGTGGCTGCGGGGCTGGCTGACCGTCGACCGGCTGGCCGAGTTGCTGCCGGAGACCGCGCCGCTGGCCGTCGAACGGTACGAGCTGCCGAACCTGCGGGCCGTGAACTTCGTCGTGCGGGGGCTGCTCGGCCAGGGGGTGGCGGCCTCCACCCGGTTCGACCCGCAGGCCAAGGCGCTGGGCGAACTGCTGCGCGCCCGGCTGGTCGACCTGCCGGCGGACCTGCCCGCCGGGCCACCGGCGACGGAGCGCCGGGAGACATCGCCTGACGGTTCGGCCCGGGTCGCCGTCGGGGAGGGCCGCGGGTGAGCATCCCCGACACCGCGGAGCGGCGGCAGCTACGCGAGCTGACGAGGGTCTTCGTGACCCGGGAGGTGCTGCCGCACCTCGACGGGTGGGAGCGGGCCGGCGAGGTGCCCCGGAACCTGCACGCCGCCGCCGCGGCGGTGGGGCTGCTCGGCGTCGGTTTCCCCGAATCCGTCGGCGGCAGCGGCGGGGACCTGCTCGACTCGGTCGTGGTCACCGAGGAGATCATCCGTGCGGGTGGCTCGTCGGGTCTGGTCGCGGCGCTGTTCACGCACGGCATCGCGCTGCCGCACATAGTCGCCGCCGCGCGGGACGACGATCCGGGCGCGCACGACCTGGTCGACCGGTACGTGCGACCGACGCTGGCCGGGCGGACCATCGGCGCGCTGGCCGTCACCGAGCCGGACGGCGGATCGGACGTCGCGGGCCTGCGCACCACGGCTCGACGCGAGGGCGACCACTGGGTGGTGAACGGGTCGAAGACGTACATCACCAGCGGCCACCGGGCCGACTTCGTGACCACCGCCGTCCGTACCGGCGGGCCGGGCGCGGGCGGCCTGTCCCTGCTGGTGGTCGACAGGGCAACTCCCGGCTTCACGGTGGGGCGGCGGCTGGACAAGCTGGGCTGGCACTGCTCCGACACCGCCGAGTTGTCCTTCGTCGACGTGCGGGTGCCCGTGGGCAACCTCGTCGGCCCGGAGGGTGGTGGCTTCCTGGCGATCGTGCGCAACTTCGCCGCCGAGCGGATCTCCCTGGCCACCCAGGCGTACGCGACGGCACAACGCTGCGTCGAGCTGGCGACCGTCTGGTGCCGGGACCGGTCGACGTTCGGTCGCCCGTTGGTGGGCCGGCAGGTGGTGCGGCACCGGCTGGCGGAGATGCACACCCGCGCCGAGGCGGCCCGCGCGTACGTACACGCGGTGGCGGCCCGGGTGGCCGACGGCGAGCCGGCACTGACCGAGGTGGCGATGGCGAAGAACGTCGCGGTGGCCGCCTGCGACCACGTGGTGGATGCGGCACTGCAACTGCACGGCGGCTTCGGCTACCTGCGCGACGCCGAGGTGGAGCGGCACTACCGGGACGCCCGCATCCTCGGCATCGGCGGCGGCACCACCGAGATCATGAACGAGATCATCGCGAAAGGCCTGGGCCTGTGAGTGCGAGGAGTGAGCCGGGTCTGCGAGCCCCGCAGTCACGAACGAAGGAGGCACCGTGAGTGCGAGGAGTGAGCCGGGTCTGCGAGCCCCGCAGTCACGAACGAAGGAGGCACCGTGAGTGCGAGGAGTGAGCCGGGTTCGCGAGCCCCGCAGTCACGAACGAAGGAGACGCCATGACCACGCTGGACAGCGCGATCGACCCGTCCTCGCCGGCCTTCCTCGCCAACCGGGCGGCCCTGCTGGAACGGCTCGGCGAGTTGGACGCCGCGTTGGACCAGGCACGGGCCGGGGGCGGCGAGAAGTACGTGGCCCGCCACCACCGGCGCGGCAAGCTGCTGCCCCGGGAGCGCGTCGAGCTGCTGCTGGATCAGGACAGCCCGTTCCTGGAGCTGTCGCCGGTGGCCGCCTACGGGACGGACTTTCCGGTCGGGGCCAGCGTGGTGACCGGCATCGGCGTCGTCGAGGGCGTGGAGTGTCTCGTCGTCGCCAACGACCCGACGGTGCGCGGCGGCGCGGTGAACCCGTGGTCGCTGGCCAAGACGCGGCGGGCCGGGGAGATCGCACTGGCCAACCGGCTGCCGATGATCAACCTGGTGGAGTCGGCCGGGGCGGACCTGCCCAGCCAGGCGGAGATCTTCATTCCGGGCGGCCGGGTGTTCCGCGACCTGACCCGGCTCTCGGCCGAGAAGATCCCCACGGTCAGCGTGGTGTTCGGCAACGCCACCGCCGGCGGTGCGTACGTGCCGGGGATGTCGGACTTCACGATCATGATCAGGGACCGGTCGCAGGTCTACCTGGCGGGGCCGCCGCTGGTGAAGATGGCCACCGGCGAGGACGCCGACGACGAGTCGCTGGGCGGCGCGGCGATGCACGCCACCACGAGCGGCCTGGCCGACTTCCTGGCCGCCGACGAGCGGGACGGCATCCGGCTGGCCCGGCAGTGTGTCCGCCGGTTCAACTGGCGCAAGCAGGGGCCGGCGCCGCGCAACCCCGTGCCGCAACCGCCGAAGTACGACCCGGAGGAGCTGCTCGGCATCGCCAGCGCCGACCTGAAGGTCCCCTTCGATCCGCGCGAGGTGCTGGCCCGGGTGCTCGACGGCAGCGAGTTCGACGAGTTCAAGCCGACCTACGGCACCGCCCTGGTCACCGGCTGGGGTGAGCTGCACGGCTACCCGGTGGGTGTGCTCGCCAACGCCCGGGGTGTGCTGTTCAGCGCGGAGGCGCAGAAGGCGGCCCAGTTCATCCAGCTCGCCAACGCCGCCGGCACCCCGCTGGTGTTCCTCCAGAACACCACCGGCTACATGGTCGGCACCGAGTACGAGCAGCGCGGCATCATCAAGCACGGCGCTCTGATGATCAATGCGGTGTCCAACTCGAAGGTGCCGCACCTGACGGTGAACCTGGGCGCGTCGTACGGGGCCGGCAACTACGGCATGTGCGGTCGGGCGTACGAGCCGAGGTTCCTGTTCACCTGGCCCAACGCCAGGTCGGCGGTGATGGGGCCGGCGCAGCTCGCGGGCGTGCTGTCCATCGTGGCCCGGCAGGCGGCCGCCGCCCGGGGGCGCGAGTTCGACGAGGACTCCGACGCCGCCATGCGGATGATGGTCGAGCAGCAGATCGAGTCCCAGTCCGGGGCACTGTTCCTGTCCGGCCGGCTCTACGACGACGGGGTGATCGATCCCCGGGACACCCGGACCGTCCTCGGGCTCTGCCTGTCGGCCGTCCACAACGCACCGGTCGGAGGCGCCGACGGCTTCGGCGTCTTCCGGATGTGACCGTGCCCACGATCCAGGCCGCGCAGCGGAGGCCCGCAGCCGCGAGGCGGAGTCCCGCAGCCGCGATCCACGCCGCGAGGCGGAGGCCCGCAGCCGCGAACGAAAGGCAGGTCCAGTGGCGATGATCCACCGACTTCTCGTTGCCAACCGTGGGGAGATCGCCCGCCGGGTGTTCGCCACCTGCCGCGCGCTCGGCGTCGCGACGGTGGCGGTGCACTCCGACGCGGACGCCGACGCACCCTTCGTCGCCGAGGCCGACCAGGCGGTGCGCCTGCCGGGGAACACCCCCGCCGAGACGTACCTGCGGATCGACGCCGTCCTGGCCGCGGCCCGCCGGTCGGGCGCGGACGCCGTGCACCCCGGCTACGGTTTCCTCGCCGAGAACGCCGAGTTCGCGGCGGCGGTGACCGACGCGGGCCTGACCTGGGTCGGCCCGCCGGCGAAGGCGATCGCCGCGATGGGCGACAAGATGGCCGCGAAGGCGCTGCTCGCCGAGGCGGGCGTGCCGATGCTGCCGACCTGGACCGACGAGGACCAGGTGACGGACTTCCCGGTGCTGGTGAAGGCGTCCGCTGGCGGCGGTGGGCGCGGCATGCGGGTGGTCCGCGACGCCGCCGGGCTGGCCGGGGCCGTCGCCTCCGCGCGCCGCGAGGCCGCCGCCGCGTTCGGCGACGGCACGGTCTTCGTCGAGCGGTACGTGGAGCGCGGCCGGCACGTCGAGGTGCAGATCTTCGGCGACTCCCACGGCACGGTGGTGGCGCTGGGCGAGCGGGACTGCTCCGTCCAGCGGCGACACCAGAAGATCGTCGAGGAGGCGCCGGCGGTGGTGTCGCCGGAGCTGCGCGGGCGGCTGCACGCCGCAGCGGTGGCCGCCGGCCGCGCGGTCGACTACGTGGGCGCCGGCACCGTCGAGTTCCTGCTCGCCCCGTCCGGCGAGTTCTTCTTCCTGGAGATGAACACCCGCCTCCAGGTGGAGCACCCGGTCACCGAGGCGGTCACCGGGCTGGACCTGGTCCGGCTGCAACTGCTCGTCGCCGAGGGCGGACCCCTGCCGTTGGCGTCGACCCCGCCGACCGACGGCCACGCCATCGAGGTACGGCTGTGCGCCGAGGAGCCGACGCAGGGCTACCGGCCCGCCACCGGCACCCTGCACCGGTTCGCGGTGCCGGGGGTGACCGGCGCGTTCGCCCCGACGCGGGGCCTGCGTCTCGACTCCGGCGTCGAGGACGGTTCGGTGGTCGGCGTGCACTACGACTCGATGCTCGCCAAGCTCGTGGCGTGGGCCCCCACCCGCGCCGAGGCGGTCCGTCTGCTGGCGGGTGCGCTGGCCCGCGCCGAGTTCCACGGTGTCGCCACCAACCGGGACCTGCTGGTCCGGGTGCTGCGCAGCCCGGAGTTCGGCGCGGCGGAGGTCGACACCGGCTTCCTGGAGCGCCACGACGAGGTGTTCGCCGCACTGCTGCCCGCCGACGAGTTGCCCGTGGCCGCGCTGGCCGCGACGCTGGCCACTGCCGCCGCCCGGCGCGCCGGCGCCCCGGTGCTGGCCGGGCTGCCGTCGGGCTGGCGCAACGTGCCCGCTGTCCCGCAGGTCACCCGTCTCACCGGCCCGGACGGCGAGATCGAGGTCCGCTACCGCCTGGACCGCCGGGGCGCGCTCGCCGAGTGGTCCACGGACCCGGCGAGCGACGCCGTCGTCACCCTGGTCGAGGCGTCCCCGGAACGCGTCGTGCTCGACGTCGACGGGGTGCGGCGGGCGTTGCGCGTACACCGGGCGGGGTCGGCGGTGTTCGTCGACGGCCCGGACGGTTCGGCGGGCCTGGTCGAGCTGCCCCGGTTCCCACCACCCACCGCGGAGCTGGCGGCCGGGTCGCTGCTCGCGCCGCTGCCCGGCACGGTGACCCGGGTGTACGTCGAGGTCGGCCAGCGGGTCGCCGCCGGTGACCTGCTGCTGGCCCTGGAAGCGATGAAGCTCGAACACCCCGTGCTCGCCCCCACCGACGGCGTGGTCGCCGACCTGCCGGTCGCCGCCGGCGGCCAGGTCGACACCGGTGCCGTGCTGGCCGTGGTCAACCCCGAGGAGGCCCCGCAGTGAACTTCGACCTCACCGAGGAGCAGGACCAGCTCCGCGACGCCGTCCGGGCGCTGGGCCGCAGGTACGGCCACGCCTACTTCGTGGAGAAGGCCCGCTCCGGCGGGCACACCACCGAGCTGTGGGCCGAGGCCGGCCGGCTCGGCTACCTGGGCGTCAACATCCCCACCGAGTACGGCGGCGGGGGCGGCGGCATCACCGAGCTGGCGATCGTCTGCGAGGAACTGGCGGCGGCCGGCTGCCCGCTGCTGTTGCTGGTGGTCTCGCCGGCGATCGCCGCCACGGTCATCGACCGGCACGGCACCACCGAGCAGCGCAAGCGGTTCCTGCCCGGCCTGGCCGACGGGTCCCAGAAGATCGTCTTCGCGATCACCGAGCCGGAGGCCGGGTCGAACTTCCACCGCCTCGGCACGGTGGCCCGCCGCGACGGCGACGACTGGGTGATCTCCGGCCGCAAGTGCTACATCTCGGGGGTCGACGAGGCCCAGCACGTGCTGGTGGTGGCCCGCACGGAGGACTCCGCGACCGGAAAGCTGAAGCCGGCGCTGTTCGTCGTGCCCACCGACGCCGCCGGGCTGACCAGCTCCCGGCTGGACATGGAGATCGTCTCGCCGGAGAACCAGTTCCTGCTCTACCTGGACGACGTGCGGGTGCCCGCCGACGCGCTGGTCGGCGAGTCGCTCGACGCCGGCCTGCCGGCGTTGTTCGCCGGGCTGAACCCGGAGCGCATCACCGTGGCGGCGATGGGTGCCGGCACCGGCCGGTACGCCATCGAGCGGGCCAGCGGGTACACGGCCACCCGCAAGGTGTGGGGTGGCCGGACCATCGGCTCCCACCAGGGCGTCTCGCACCCGCTCGCGCACGCCGCCGTGCAGGTGGAACTGGCCCGCTTGATGATCTACAAGGCGGCCACCCTGTACGACGCCGGCCGTGACCTGGAGGCCGGGGTGGCCGGCAACATGGCCAAGTACGCGGCCGGGGAGGCCGCCGCGCTCGCCGTGGACACGGCCGTGCAGGTGCACGGCGGGGCCGGCATGACCACCGAGTACGGCGTGGCCACCCTGCTGGGTGCGGTGCGGGCCGGCCGGATCGCCCCGGTCAGCCGGGAGATGATCCTCAACTTCGTCGCCCAGCACGTCCTCGGCCAGGACAAGTCGTACTGAGCGGGCCCGGGGTGCGGCGGTCGACCGCCGCACCCCGGTGTGCTCAGCGGACGGTCAGGGTGCCGACCGCCGGCAGCGGCGGCACCACCGGCGGGAGCTGCTTCGGCTCGCCCGGACGCGGCTCGCCCTGCTCGGCGAGGGCACTCTTGGACGTCTCCGCGCGCCGCAGCTCCGGCCCGGCCGGCGGCGCGAACGGCTGGACGTCACCCACGCAGACCGTGCCGCGCCGGGGCAGGGTCAGCCGGACCAGGTACGCGTCGATCGCGCCGGTCGCGCACGCCGACGTCCCGTAGGCGGTGTGGCCCCAGTTGTCGCTGGACAGCAGGCGGCTGTTCGGCAGCGTCCGGGCGGCGCTCACCGCGCCCGCGTAGTTGGTGGCCGGGTCCCAGTAGTTGCCGACGACGAGCACCGGGTTGGTCGTGTAACGGTCGAACGGGCCGGTGTAGCGGTCCTCGTCACGGACCGTCCAGGTGTTGCGGGCACACGGCGACGTGGCCCAGGCCCAGATCCGGCCGAAGTACGGGTCACGCCGGTCGGCCTTCGCCGCCCGCGCCGGCCAGGTGCCGGCGTTCTTCGGGTGGTTGCCGTCGGTGCAGTCGACCCCGAGGAACGTCTCCAGGCCGTTGTCGTACGGGAAGTCGTACGCCCGCTGCTGCTTCGCCTGCGCGGCGACCCGCGCCACGGCGGCGCGGGCCCGCTGCCGGTCCGCCTTCGCGGTCGCCGGGTCGGTCAGCACCAGCAGCTCGGCGGTCAGCCCGACCACCTGCTCGTAGCCGTACTGGTCGTACAGCCCGCTGAGGGTGGCGGAGACGAAGTCGGCGTACGTGACGGTGTACGAGCCGAAGTCCGGGTCCTCGATCACCAGCGGGTTCTTCTTGAGCCGCCTGGCGACCAGCTCGTACGCGGCCAGCGGGTCACCCGTCCCGGCGAGCGCACACAGCTCCGCACCGGCGTCCGCGCAGCGGCGCATGATCTCGCGCAGCGCCGCGTACGCGCCCTGGGCGCTGCGCAGCCGGTCCTCCTGGACCTGGTTGCGGGCCCGGCCCCTGCCGACCCACGCGTTCGGGTCCAGCACCCCGTCGACGACGACGGCACGCACCCGGTCCGGGAACATGTTCGCGTAGTACTGCCCGAGCACCGAGCCGTAGCTGAAGCCCAGGTAGCTCAGCTTCCGGTCGCCGACCGCCCGGCGCAGCACGTCCATGTCGCGGGCCACCTCGGCCGTGGACATCGCCCCGGTCAGCGGGCGGCCCGTGGTGGAGCAGCCCTTGCCGACCCGCTTCGAGGCGGCGACGTACGCCTTCTCCTCGGCCTTCGTGTACGGGAAGGCGACGTTCAGTCCCTCGTACGCCCGGGTCTGGTCCTTCACCGACGGGAAGCACCTGACCTGCTGGCTCGCGTTGACGCCGCGCGGGTCCACACCGACGACGTCGAAGCGGTCGAGCACCTCGTCACCGAGGAAGTACGGCGCGGCGAGCGCGATGTTGGTGCCCGACCCGCCCGGCCCACCGGGGTTCAGGAACAGGCTGCCGATCTTGTTCTTCTGGTCGCGGGCCTTGACCCGCAGCACGGCGACCTCGGTCGTCGCGCCGTTCGGCCTGTCGTAGTCGAGCGGCAGCCGGACGGTGGCGCACTCGGCGTAGTCGTAGCAGGCGTACCAGTCGAGCTTCGGCGTCGGCACCCGGTCGACGCGGCGCGCCTCCTCGGGGCTGGTGCGGTGGGAGGTGACCAGGCGATCCCGCCCGATCGGGGTAGGATCGGCAGCGGCGGGCGCGACCGCCGAACCGGCGAGGAGGACACCGGCGATTCCGGCTGCGGTCAGTGCCCGGATTGGTCGTGGCATGTGGACGCCTTCCGGTGGAGGACGGGACAGGTCGGCAGTGGACGGCCGACCCCCGTCACTCTAGGGATCAGAGGCAATGGATGTCGTCCCCTGCGGTGCCTCCACCTTTCCCGGCCCCGGCGGCGGGAGGTCGCCTGCCGGGACTGTTGACAGCCGGCACTTTCGGGACATGCTTGTCCCGTGAGGCGGATTACCGAACCCGACGCGCGAACCGTCGCGCTGATGGCGGCGCTGGCGTCGATCGGGCTGCTGGTGATGCTGATCGGGTGGCCCCGGCAGGATCTCGTCGGTGTGGCGATGGCCCTGGGGTGTGTGCTGCTGGCCACGATCTCGGGGGTCGCCGTCGCCGCGGAGCGGCAGCGTGCCGAGGCCGAAGCGACGCAGCCGGTGCCGCCGCCCGTCCCGCAGTTCGGTGGACTGCACGGCATCGACGCGGACACCCTGGAGACGCTGGGCGACCGGGAGGCCGTCCGCGCGGTTCGCGAACGCTACCGGCGACACGACGACCTCGACACCCGCTGAGCAGGCAGGCGCACGGCCGGCTCACGCGCTGCCGGCTCGGTTACCGCGGTGGAGGCCGCCTGCCGGCTCAGGCGCCTGCCGGCTCAGGCGACTGCCGGCTCAGGCGACTGCCGGCTCAGGCGACTGCCAGCTCAGCGGCCGGTCAGGGTGGGCGAGGCCAGGGCGTCGAGCCCTCGCCCGGCCAGGCAGCGGTACGTCCGGTCGGAGCCCGACCCGGCCGGCGGCAGGACCTCCAGGTTCCACCCCGCCGGCTGGGCGATCCCGCTGATCAGCCGGAACGTCGCCTCGTTGCACACCCGGCGCACGCTGGGATCGGTGCTGACCTCGTCGTGACCGGCCCCGACCAGGGCGGCGGGCAGGTCGCCCTGCGCGTAGCTCTCCCAGGTGTGCCTGCGGTTGCACGGCACGCGGGTCGCATCCGCCCGTTGCCCGCGCACCTGCACCGGCCCGAAGCACTCCAGCTCGGTGGCGCATCGGGCGCCCGCCGGCAGCGCATCGTCCGGCAGTCCCGCGCAGCCGGGCCGGACCATGCTGGTGACGGCCACCGTTCCGGGAGGCAGGGAGGGTGACGGCGCGGTACCCGTCCCGGCGACCCACGCGCCGGCCCCCGCCGACCCGGCCAGGGCGAGAGCGGCAGCACCGCCCAGGAACCAGCGCCGCCGCCAGCTCTGGCTGCCCGAAGCCGCCGGGCCCCGATCCGCCACCGAGGGACGCGGCTGTGGCTGTCCTCCCGTGCTGGTCGGGCGCGGGCCGGGAGCGACCGGACCGCCGCCGGCCGGTGCCCCCGACACGGGACCGGAAGCCCCGCCCGCCGACCTCGGCTCCGAGTCGAGCGACAGGGCGGCGAGCATGCCCCGCAGCTCGGCGGCCGAGGGACGGTCACCCGGATCGTTGACCATGCCGGCGCGCAGCACGTCGACCAGCCCGTCCGGGATCCCGGGCAGGCCGGGAATGGGCTGGTGGAACATCTCCAGAACGGTGACCAGGCTCGGGTTCCGCTCGGACTGCCAGCGTGGCGGGCGGCCGTGCATGACCGCGTAGAGGGTGGCGCAGAGGGCGTAGACGTCGACGGCGGGCGAGGGCGGGCTGTGGCTGAACATCTCCGGCGGCGCGTAGGCCGGGGTGAGGACCTCCAGCGCGACCGAGGCGTCACGCATCTCGGCCACCACCGCGAGGCCGAAGTCGGCCAGCACCGCCGGGTTGAAGTGGGAGTAGAGGATATTCGCGGGCTTCACGTCGCGGTGCAGCACCCCCGCCGCGTGCGAGTGGGCGATCGCATCGGCGATCTTGACGCCGAGGTCGCGCGCCTCCGCCGCGCCCAGCGGCGAGGTCCGCATCCGTTCGGCGTACGAGCCCTCGCAGAGTTCCATGATCAGGTACGGGTGCTGGTCGACGGTCACGCCCACGTCGAACAGATCGACCACGTGCGGGTGCGACGACATCCGACCGGCGGCCCGCGCCTCGCGCAGGAAGCGCGCCTGGTCGTGCTCACTGACCAGGGTGCGGTTCTCGACCTTGACCGCCACCTCCCGACCCACGGAGATCTGGGTGGCCCGGTAGACGGTCGCGTACCCACCCCGAGCAAAGACCCTCAGATCGGTCAGACCGGGCACGAGGGGTGTCGGCAGGGCACCGGGCGGGGTCTCGGTCACAGTCTCGAAAATACCCAACCGGACCGGCTGCTCAGTGAACCGCATCGGCGGCGGACCCGGTTCCCGACCCGTCGACGACCGGTCCCGCGCTTCCGCCGGCTGATCCGTCCGCACCTTGACGACCCCTCCCAGCAGCGGCCACGGCCGGCTTCGCACTCCCACGACCCGAGCCGCCACCGGCCGAAGACGAACGACGGGCATCCCACCACAGGCCGACTGCGGTCGCCAACGCGCCCACACCCTCCCAGGCCGCGACGCCGAAGAAGCGCCCGGGTGCCACGTCGGCCAGCACCGCCAGGGTGAACACGCTGAAGGTGACCAACCGGAACACCACCGTGAACCGGAAGAAGGCCCGCCACTCGGTGGCGGTCGCCAGCAGGTAGTAGACCCCCATGTTGAACGAGGCCATCGACGACGCCATCAGGAACGTTCCGGTGTGGTCACCGGCCGCCCGCGACGACGGCACCTCGAAGCCGAGCATCCGCAGCAGCATCTCGGGCATGAGCAGCCCGACCGCGCCCATGGCGAGGGCGAGCACGCCGAACACGGCGACCGTCCAGCCGGCGCCGGAGCGTGGCAACCTCACGTCGGCCCTCCCCCCATCGAGCACGACCACGCCAGTGGCCAGCCGCATGGAACTGACAACCTAACGCCCACCCCCGACACCGTGCATCCCCGGAACCGCCAGTCCACCCCCGCCACCCAGTCACTCACCTGGATGCGGAGCACGACGGCGTCAGCCGGCGCGGAGGCGGGCGAGCAGGGCGTCGGCCGCCGCGCGTTCGCTGCGCTGCCCGGTGGCGTACGCGAGCCGGACCGCCTCCGCCGCGCTGTCCACCGCCTCGACGGGACGATCGCAGGCGGCGAGGGTCTCGGCGAGCACGCTCGCCGCGATCACCTGGCTGCGGACGTCCTCGGCGGGGGCGTCGATCGCCCGGCGCGCCCAGACCAGCGCCTGTTCCCGCTGGCCGTGGGCGAGCAGCGCGCAGGCGTACCGGGCCATGGTCTGCCGGCGGGAGAACAGCAGCGACGGCGTGCTGGCGGCGGCGGTGGCGACCGGGGCGAGGAGCCCGACGGCGGTGGCCGAGTCGCCGGCCGCGAGCCGGGCCATGGCCAGCAGCACCCGGGGCCCGACCTGGGCGGGCGCCTGCGGGTTGTGGGGCTCCACGGTGGTCAGTACCGCCCTGGCGTCCCGCTCGGCGGCCTCCCGGTCACCCAGGTCGAGCGCGACGAAGCCACGCAGCGTGCCCGCCATGCCGGTGAGCAGCGGATGCGAGGTGCGGTCCCCGTAGGTCAGGGCGTCGGTGAGCAGGTCGGCGGCGTGTTCGGGCTCGCCCAGCCCGCGCGCCACGACCCCCCGGGCGACCAACGCGAACCCCTGCCCCCAGTCGTCGGAGGCGGCGGCGAAGTCCCGGTACGCCCGGCGGGCCTCCCGGTCGGCGTCGACCAGGTCACCGAGTTCGGCGGCGGCGTACGCCTCGACCGCCCGGAGCGTGCCCACCGCCCACGCCTCGCCGACCCGCTCGCCGAACGGCAGGAACACCCCGGCCAGGCGGCACGCCTCGCGCAGCCGGCCGGCGAGCAGCCGGGCGAACGCGGTGGTGCCGCGCAGCCAGGCCCGCCCGTACGGGTCCTTGAGCTCGGCGAACAGCCGGGCGGCCCGGCCGAGGACGGCGTCGGTGCCGGCGAAGTCGCCCCGGGTCGTGGTCACCCAGGCCAGGTTCTGCAACGACCAGGCCTGTCCACGTCGGTCCTGTACCGCCCGGCTGACCTGGTAGGCGGCGGCGAGCCGGCTGCTGGCCTGGCCGAGGCGGCCGGAGATGAAGTCGGCCATGCCGAGCCGCCGCATGGCGGACGCCCGCAGGGTGGGCAGGCCACCGTCGGTGGCCACCTGCAACGCCTCCTGCCAGCAGGACACGGCGCGGGGCAGCTCCCCCAACGCCTGGTGGGCCTGGCCGGCCAGGAGCAGTGCGCTGGCCCGGGTGTCCGCCTGGTCGCCGGAGTTCGCGGCGATCTTCTCGGCCGACGCGAGCGCGTCGGTGGACCGGCCCACCTGGAGCAGGGCGCGGGCGTGCACCACCCGGTCGGCGGGCGGCACACCGTCGCGGGCGAGTTCGGTGGCGCGTTCGGCGTACTCGACGGCCAGCGTCGGCTCGCCGGCCTGGAGGAGGCGGCGGGCGGCACGGCCGAGGGCGGCCACGCCGAGGGAAGCGACGGCGCGGGCGGGGGCGTCGGGGCGGAGCTTGACCGCGTCGGCGAGGGTCGTGGCGCGTTCCACGTGCTCGGCGACGAAGTCGTCGCGGGCGGCGTCGGCGAACCCGCCGGGCGGAACCGCCCCGCCGGCGGTCTCGGGGGCGGCCCACCGGGCCAGCGCCGCGTGCCGCTCGGCCAGTTCCGCCTTGCTCACCCCCGCGTACGCGGCCTCGCGCATGAGCGGGGTGGCGAAGGCGTAGCCCACCCGCGTGCGGTGCAGCATGCGGCGTTGCAGCAGCTCCTCGACGGCGCGGTCCAGTTCCACGGCGACCACCGCCGCCGGGCGGCCGTCCCGGCCGGTGCGCTGTTCCCGCAGCGCCTCCAGGGCGCCGTCGGGCACCGCGTCGCCGACCACGGCCGCGTCCCGCAGCACCGAGCGGGCGTCGACGGGCAGCGCGTCGATGCGGGCCGCCAGCACGGCCGCCAGGTCGCGGGAGAGCAGGCGGCTGCCGAGAGAGCCGGGGGCCAGTCGCCAGGTGCCGGGCCCCGCCCCGCTCCGGTCGGTGGCGGGGGTCAGCGCCCCGCGCTCCATCAGCAACGTGACCAGTTCGGCCAGGTAGAACGCGTTGCCCTGGGCGGTGGCGAGCAGCCGGTCCGCGTCCGGTTGCGGCAGCCGGCCGCCGCCGAGGTAGGTGGTGAGCAGCCGGGCGGCGTCGGCGCCGCGCAGCGGGGGCAGCGCATGCACCTCGGCGTCCGCGACCCGGGTCAGCGCCCCGGCGGTACGCACCAGCTCGGGCCGGCCCAGCAGCAGCACCAGCACCGGGCCGCTGAGCCGGGACAGGGTGACCCCGAGCGCGCGGATGGTCTCGGCGGTGGCGTCGTGCAGGTCGTCCACGACCACCACCAGCGGGGCCTCCACGGCCAGGGCGCTGAGCAGGTCGGCGACGGCGTTGGGCACCGCGTCGACGTCGGCGGAGGGTTGGCTGCTGCTCCACTCGCCCTGGTCGGTGGGGCTGCCGCTGGGCAGTTCGGCGTACCCGAGCAGGGCGAGCAGCTGGTCGACGGCGACGGGGGCGGGTTCGGCGCGGGAGCGGGTGAGCCGCTGACCGAGGCGGCGCAACCGCTCCTCGACGGCCGGCCGGGTGAGCGCGGTGGCGGCGTCGTTGGGCAGGCCGGCCGCGGCCCGGACCAGGTCGGCGAGGGGTGCGAGGCGGCGGCGTTCGCCGAACGCGGCGCAGCGCACCGACAGCACCCGCGCGCCGGTGTGTGCGGCGTACCGGCCGGCGCCCACGTCGTAGCCGGCGGCCAGGCGTTCCACCTCGGCGGCGAACCGGGACTTGCCGATGCCCGCCTCGGCGGTCATCAGCAGCACCCGGGGCTCGGCCCGGTCGATGATCTCGGCGAGGCGGCCGGCGACGCGGCCGATCTCGGTCTCCCGGCCGACGAAGGGGGCCTCGTCGCCGAGGCCGGACCGGGTGCCCGGCGCGTCGAGCAGGCCCAGCAGCTCGTACGCCTCGACGGGTTCCCGCTTGCCCTTGAGCCGCAGGGGGCGCAGCGCCCGCCAGGAGGCGACGTGCCGGGTGGCGGTGGAGGTCCGGCTGCCGGCGTAGACCGCGCCGACGGCGGCGGCGTCGGCGAGCCGGGCGGCGGTGTTCACCGTGTCGCCGATGACGGTGTATTCGATGGCTGCCTGGATGCCGGCGATCACGTCGCCGGTGTTGAGGCCGACCCGCAGGCCGAGCGGCGCGCCGCCGCCCCGCTCGTCGTCGAGGACCCGGCGGACCGCCCGTTGCATGGACAGGGCGGCGCGCACGGCACGCTCGGCGTCGTCCTCGTGGGCGACGGGCGCGCCGAAGACGGCCATGATGCCGTCGCCGGTCAGCTTGTCGACGTGTCCGCCGAAGGTCTTCACCGCCCCGGCGAGGGCGGCGAGCACCCGGTCGGTCACCGCACCGACCCGTTCCGGGTCGAGGTCCTCCGACCAGGAGGTGAAGTCGGACAGGTCGCCGAAGAGCACGGTGACCACCCGCCGCTCGGCGGCGGGCAGCGTGGCGGCGGCGGGCAGCGCGGCACCGCAGTTGTGGCAGAACCGCGCGCCGGGCACGGCGACGGTTCCGCACACCGGGCAGGTCACGGCTGCTCCAACCCGCTCACCCCCGGGGTGGATTCCCCGGCGTCGACGCCGAGGTGTGCCAGCTGGGCGCGCACCGACCACTCGGCGGCCCACCACAGGGAGCGGTCGACGTCCGCGTAGATCCGCGCCACCACCTCGCCGGGATCGGTGAGCCCTTCGGCGACGACGGCCCGCACCTGGTCGAGCCGGGCCCGGCGGTGGGCGAGGTAGAAGTCGGCGGCGGCCCCGCAGTCGGCCAGCGCCGGGCCGTGCCCTGGCAGGGCCGGGATCCCGCGGTACGCGGAGAGCAGTTCCAGGCTGGTCAGGTAGTCGCCGAGGTGGCCGTCGGGGTGGGCGACCACGGTGGTGCCGCGGCCGAGGATGGTGTCCCCGGTCAGCACCACCCGTTCGGTGCCGTGCCCGGCCAGGAAGCAGACCGAGTCGGCGGTGTGGCCGGGGGTGGGCACGAGCCGGATGTCCAGGCCGTGGCCGTCGAGGTCGTCGCCGGCCAGGGCGGCGCCGCCGACGGTGTGGGCGGGGTCGGCGGCCCGGACGGGGACGCCGCCGAGCAGGTGGTGCAGGCGCGGGACGCCGTCGGTGTGGTCCGGGTGCCCGTGGGTGATCAGCACCAGCCCGACGGGCCCGTGCGCGGCGATCGCCGCGAGGTGGCCCTCGTCGGCGGGGCCCGGGTCGACCACGACCGCGTGGGAGGCCCCGGGTGCGCGCAGCACCCAGGTGTTGGTGCCGTCGAGCGTCATCGGCCCGGGGTTGGGTGCCCGCACCAGCGTCACCCACCCCGGCACCTGATCGGCCAGCGCCGCTGCCGCTCCCGTCACATGCCCTGCCATGCCAGCGATCGTACGACCCCGCCGGGCGACCCTTGCGATCATGCGGTCCCGGCCCCCGGTTTGCCCCTGTTCAGGGCTTCCGTCCGGGCCGGAACCGCACGATCGCCGGGCGCGGTCGAGCCGGGCGCGGTCGAGCTTGGCTCGATTCAGGCCGGGCGCGATCCGGGTCGGGCGCGGTCCGGGTCGGACGCGGTCCGGGTCGGACGCGGTCCGGGTCGGGCGCGGTCCGGGTCGGGCTTCGGGTTGTCAGGCGACCTCGACGATGAGCTCCACCTCGACCGGAGCGTCGAGTGGCAGCTCGGCGACGCCGACGGCGCTGCGGGCGTGCCGGCCCGCCTCGCCGAAGACCGCGCCGAGCAGGTCCGAAGCGCCGTTGATCACGGCGGGCTGACCGGTGAAGCCGGGCGCGCTCGCCACGAAGCCGGTCAGCTTGACGATCTTGACGACCTTCTCCAGCCCGACCAGCGCGTCGACCGCGGCCAACGCGTTGAGCGCGCACCGCTGTGCCAGGTCCTTGGCCTGCTCCGCCGAGATGCCGGCACCGACCTTGCCGGTGGCCAGCAGCCGGCCCTCGGCCATCGGCAGTTGCCCGGAGACGTAGACGTGCTGGCCCGACTGCACGGCGGGCACGTAGCTGGCCACCGGCGGCACGACCTCGGGCAGGGTCAGTCCGAGTTCCGCCAGCTTCCCGTGCGGCCCGTTGCTCATGCCGTCACCCCGCCGTGCCCGCTCGTCCCGCTCACGACTTCGGCCGCTTCAGGTAGGCGACGAGCTGCTCCGGGTTCGGCCCCGGCACCACGGACACCAACTCCCAGCCGTCCTCGCCCCAGTTGTCGAGGATCTGCTTGGTCGCGTGGACCAGCAGCGGGACCGTGGCGTATTCCCACTTCTGCATCGGTGGAGAGCTCCCTCGTCAGCGTCGACTGTTCTCCGACAGCCTACGATCCGGCGGTCGGCCGGGGCGCGGGACGTCGCTGCGCGGCGTCGGGCGGCTCGCCGCAGGGCCCCTCGTGGTCGAACCGCTGCGGGCACCGCGACCGGTCGGGCAGCAGCAGGTCGCAGAAGACGCGGTGCCGGTTGTTCTGGTCGTCGGCGCCCGACACCTCGGTCTCCCCGGCGTCCAGTTCGTAGAGGAAGCCGAGCGAGGTCGCCACCCGGCCGGCGAGCGCGGTGGCCGAGGCCAGGTCCCCGACCCGGATCGGCAGATGGATGACGTACCCGGGCACCTCCTCGTCCCGACCTTCGACGGATCGAGCCGTCGGGACGAATGATCGAGGGCTGTCGTCCGCGTCGCGCATGCACTGCCTCCGGGCGTCGTACCTGGTCACGTCCTTGTCGTCCGGCTGCGGGGCCCGCCCTCCGGGGAGCCCTGCACGCCGGTGCGACGCTAGGGCTGCGACCACCCGGGCATCAACAGGACGCGCACTTTTAGGAATCATCAGTCACATATGCGACACCCGATCGTCGGGATGCCGACGACTTGGATCCCCGTCGTCGGCCACTCCGACGGGCGGGCCGCCCCCGGTGGGCGGGCCGGCTCGGTCCTCGTCATCGCGTATCGACCGCTACCCTCTCGGTCGGACGGGCGCGCAGGACCCGCCCGCACGCTCGACCACGCGCGTCGCCTGGGCGACGACACGCCGCATCCCCGGGGGGACCACATGACCCAGCCACCCAGCAGCGGCCCGTCCGGGCCGGCCACCCCGCCGCCGGCCGGTCGGCCCGGCGAGGACCAGGCCGCGTTCCCGCCGGCCCCGCCCGGCTACCCCCCGTATCCGGGTGCCGCCCCGGCTCCGAAGAGGAAGCGCGGTGCGCTGATCGCCGCGCTCGCGCTCGCGGTGGTGCTGGTGCTCTGCGCCGGCGGTGGCGTCGTGGCGTTCCTGACGCTGCGCGACGCGGGGGCCGGCGAGGGCGCGCAGGAGCCGGCGGTGGCCGTCGACCAGTTCCTGACGGCCGTCTACACCGACCGCGACGCCGGGGCGGCCGCGAAGCTGGTCTGTTCCTCGGCCCGGGACGAGGACAGGATCGCCGCCAAGATCGCCGAGGTGGAGAAGTACGCCCAGACCCACCGCAACCCCCGGTTCCGGTGGAGCAGCCCGAAGGTGGACAACCAGACCGGGGACCGGGCCACGGTCAGCACCACGGTCACCGTGACCACCGCCGACGAGAAGGTCGCCGACCAGAACCTGCGGTTCACCGTGGTGCAGACGACGGGTTGGTGGGTCTGCGAGGTCGCCTGAGCCGGTCGGCTGGATAGGCTCGACGGGTGGGAGCAGCGCAGCGACCGGGCGAGCCGGCCGGCACGGGATGGCCCGCCCGCCTGCACGTGGTGACCGGTAAGGGCGGCACGGGCAAGACCAGCGTGGCGGCTGCGCTGGCCCTGGCGCTGGCTGCCGGGGGCCGGCGCACGCTGCTGGTGGAGGTCGAGGGGCGGCAGGGCATCGCCCAGCTGTTCGGCACGGATCCGCTGCCCTACGAGGAGCGGCACCTCACCGACGCTCCGGGCGGCGGCGAGGTGCGCGCCCTGGCGGTCGACGCCGAGGAGGCCCTCCTCGAGTACCTCGACATGTTCTACAAGCTCGGCGCGGCAGGTCGCGCGCTGCGCAAGCTGGGCGCGATCGACTTCGCCACCACCATCGCACCCGGCCTGCGCGACGTGCTGCTCACCGGCAAGGTCAAGGAGGCCACCAGCCGCAGGGCCGGCCAGCGCCGGGTGTACGACGCGGTGGTGCTGGACGCCCCGCCGACCGGGCGCATCGGGCGCTTCCTCAACGTCACGGCGGAGACCGCCCGGCTGGCCAAGGTGGGCCCGATCAAGACCCAGAGCGAGGGGGTGTCGGCGCTGCTGCGTTCCCCGATGACCGCCGTGCACGTGGTCACGCTGCTGGAGGAGATGCCCGTGCAGGAGACGGTCGACGCGATCGCCGAGCTGACCTCGCTCGGCTTCGGGGTGGGTCGGGTGATCGTGAACGCGACCCGGCCGCCGTTGCCCGCCGGGCGGGTGGTCACCGAGGCCGAGCTGGCCGACGGGCTGCGGGCCGCCGGGCTGCCCACCGACCCGGCTATCCTGGCGGGACTGCGGAACGAGGCACGCGACCAGGTGATCCGGCGCGAGCTGGAGGATTCGCTGCGAGCCGACCTGGTGGAACTCGGGCTGCCCCTGATCGAGCTGCCGCTGCTGCCCGACGGGGTGGACCGGGCCGGCCTCGAAACGCTGGCCGAGGCGCTCGTCAAGGCGGATTGACTCACACCTGACCTCGGCCCGGCCGCACGGACGGCACCGGCCCGATACGCTCGATTGGTGCCTTCCGACACCGCGGCGCCGCAGCTCGACGTCGACCAGATCCTCGCCGACCCGGGCGTGCGCATCGTGGTCTGCTGCGGGGCGGGCGGGGTGGGCAAGACGACCACGGCCGCCGCGCTCGCGCTGCGCGCGGCCGAACAGCACGGCCGGCGTACGGTGGTGCTCACCATCGATCCTGCCCGCCGGCTGGCGCAGTCCCTCGGTCTGACCGAGCTGGACAACACGCCCCGGCAGGTCAAGGGCATCGACGTCGAGGACAGCGGCGGCGAGTTGCACGCCATGATGCTCGACATGAAGCGCACCTTCGACGACGTGGTGCTCCAGCACACCGATCCGGCGAAGGCCGCGGAGATCTTCGCCAACCCCTTCTACCAGGCGATGAGTTCGACCTTCGCCGGTACGCAGGAGTACATGGCGATGGAGAAGCTGGGTCAGCTGCACGCCCGGGGCGAGTGGGACCTGATCGTGGTCGACACCCCGCCGTCGCGGTCGGCGCTCGACTTCCTCGACGCCCCGGCGCGGCTGTCGCGCTTCCTGGACGGGCGGATGCTGCGGCTGCTGCTCGCCCCGGCGCGCACCGGCGGGCGGAGCATGTTCAGCCTGGTGACAGCCTCGTTCGGGATGTTCTCGAAGGTCGTGCAGAAGGTGCTGGGCGCCCAACTGTTGACCGACCTGTCGGGCTTCGTGGCCGCACTGGATTCGATGTTCGGCGGCTTCCGGCAGCGCGCGGAGCAGACGTACCGCATCCTCCAGGCGCGGGAGACAGCGTTCCTGCTGGTCGCGGCGCCGGAATCGGACGCGGTCCGGGAGGCCGCCTACTTCGCCGGCCGGCTGCGCGAGGAACGGATGCCGTTGGCCGGTCTGGTGCTCAACCGGGTGCACCTGTCGGCGGTGCCGGCCCTCGACGCGGCGCAGAGCCTGGCGGCGGCGCGGCGGCTGGCCGCAGCCGGCGGCCACGAGGGCACGGCGGACATGCTGCGGGCACACGCCGCACTGGCCCAGCAGGCGGACCGCGAGCGGCGGGTGGCGGCGCGCTTCACGGAGGCGTTCCCGCAGGTGCCCGCGGTGTCCGTGCCGGCGCAGCCCGCCGACGTGCACGACGTCGACGGGCTGCGGACGATCGGCGCGGCGATCAGCCGCGGTTGAGCCGGGCGATCGACCGCGATGAGCCGGCGGTCAGCCGCGACCGAGCCGGGCGATCGACCGGCCCGGCCCAGGTGACACGGCCGGTCGACCGGCCGAGGCAGTGCGGCGGTCAGCCGGCCGAGGTGACGAGGATCTTGTCCTTGCCGGTCTTGTCCCTGGCGTTCTTCTTCATGGCGGCCTCGAACATCTTGCGCCAGCTCGTCACCTGGGGGTGACGACGCAGCAGCGCCCGGCGTTCGCGCTCCGTCATGCCTCCCCACACGCCGAACTCGATCCGGTTGTCCAGTGCGTCGGCCAGGCACTCGTACCTGACTGGGCAGCTTCGGCAGATCCGTTTCGCCACGTTCTGTTCGGCGCCCTGTACGAACAACGCGTCCGGGTCCCCGTTCTGACACGCCGCCAGCGACGGCCAGTCAGTGATCATGCCCATGTGTACACGTCCCCCCTTGCAGTACCTACCGACGTCGTCGCGGACCAGCCGGCAATCCCCCCTCGCCGCCCGACCGGACCTTCCCCAAGGCGGCACGGACGACATGTGGCGCTTTCGCCGCCACCATCATGCTCTGTAGTCACCCGATTACGCAACGTTGTCGGCTAAATCCATCATTCCGGACACTCCCGGCTTCCCGGGCTTCGCGACCGCCGGTTACCCCGCCGGATCGCGTGAAAACGCTGCGGGTCGACTCCCGGCTGGAGGAGACTCCAGGCGCGTCCACGCAACCACCCACCGGGGGTCGTGCGTTTAGCACAACGAGGCCGGCGCGCGCAGGAAATGGGGAAAAGACGCCCCAGCGCCCCTCGTTACCTGTTCGCGTACCCTGACGAGGTGACCTGGATGCGGAAACGTGACCACAACGTACTGACCAACGCCGCATCGCTGCTCATCTGTGGCCTGTTGGCCGGTGTGGTGGTCGCGGCGGCGGCCTTCCCCGCGGTGGCGATGTCCGGCCTGGCCGCGAAGGCCGGTGCGGAGACCTTCGGGGCCCTGCCCAAGGAGCTGACCGTGGCCCGCGCGCCACAGATCAGCTACCTGCTGGCCTCCGACGGCAAGACCCCCCTCGCGACCATGTACGACGAGAACCGGCGCGACGTGAAGCTCGACGACATCTCGATCAACATGCGCAACGCGATCGTCGCCGCCGAGGACCACGACTTCTACAAGCACAACGGCGTCGACCTCAACGGCGTCGCCCGGGCGTTCGTCAACAACAGCACCGCCGGCGCCGACCGGCAGGGCGCCTCGACGCTGACCATGCAGTACGTCCGGATGGGCATCGCGTACTCGGCCACCCACCCGGCCGACGTGGTGGCCGCCACCGAGGACACCAGCGCCCGCAAGCTGCGCGAGATGCGGTACGCCATCCAGCTCGACAAGGAGCTGTCGAAGGACGAGATCCTGGAGCGCTACCTGAACCTGGCCGCGTTCGGCAACGGCGCGTACGGCGTCTACGCCGCCAGCCAGGTCTACTTCAACAAGCCGCCGAAGAAGCTCAGCATCGACGAGGCGGCCATGCTGGCGGGCCTCGTCAAGGCCCCCACCTCGTTCGACCCGACCACCAAGAGCGGCTACCCGCAGGCGGTCGCCCGGCGCGACTACGTGATCGACAACATGGTCAAGACCGGGGCGATCACCCAGGAGCAGGCCGAGGAGGCCAAGGCGGTCAAGCTGGTCGTCAAGGGCAAGCGGGCCCCCAACGGCTGCGTCGCCACCAACGAGAAGGGCTGGGGCTTCTTCTGCGACTACTTCTACCGCTGGTGGATGTCGCAGGAGACCTTCGGCTCGACCTCGTACGACCGGGAGCGGCGGCTCAAGAGCGGCGGCTACACGATCGTCACCACCCTCGACGCGCAGGCGCAGCGTGCCGCGGACAAGGCCGTCCGCAGGGCGAAGAAGGAGACCGCCAAGGAGGCCGCGATGGTGGCCGTGGTGGAGCCCGGAACCGGCCGGGTGCGGGCCCTCGCGGTCAACCGCAACTTCAAGCTCGACAACCCGAGCGACCCGAAGAACAAGCCGCACAGCGACCCCGTCCAGCGCAAGCGCAAGCGCCTCGGCAACTACCCGAACACGGTGAACCCCCTGCTCACCGGCGGTGACGGCATCACCGGCTACCAGGCCGGTTCGACCTTCAAGATCTTCACCGTCGTGGCCGCGCTGGAGAAGGGCATCCCGCTCAGCTACACCATCAACGCGCAGAAGCAGTTCAAGTCCGACTACATCATCGACAGGAACAGTCCGGCCGCCTGCCCCGGCACCAACCTCTACTGCCCCACGAACTCGGTGGAGAGCATGGCCGGCGTACACAACATGTGGAGCGCCTTCGGCCGGTCGGTCAACACCTACTTCGTGCCGCTCCAGCAGCAGGTCGGGGCCGACAACGTGATCGACGTGGCGCAGCGGATGGGCATCCAGTTCCGGGAGAGCGGCGACGCCCGCCGCGCCACCAAGGAGGGCGGCGCCGAGCAGTGGGGCGCGTTCACCCTGGGCGTCTCCCAGACCACCCCGCTGGAGCTGGCCAACGCCTACGCCACCCTCGCCGCCGACGGCAAGTACTGCGAGCCGATCCCGGTGCAGGAGATCCGCGACCTCGACGGCAACAAGCTGGACATCGCCGACCCGCGCTGCGAGAAGCGGCTCAGCACCGAGGTGGCCAGGGCCGCCGTCGACGCCGCGCGCTGCCCGGTCGGTGACCGGTCGTCGACGTCGCGGTGCACCGGCGCCACCGCCGGAAACGTGCGGGGGATCGTCGACGCACCGGTCGCCGGCAAGTCCGGCACCACCGACTCCGAGAAGTCCGCCGCGCTGGTCGCCATGACCAAGCAGTACGCGGTGGCCGGCATCATGGCCGACCCGGACTGGCCGCAGACCAACGTCAAGATGGGGCACAACGTGCCCGACGGCATCAATCCGCCGGTCTTCGAGACCCTCCGCGACGCCATGAAGGGCAAGAAGCGGATCAACTTCGAGCCGCCCGGCCAGAAGATCTCCGAAGGCGACCAGCGCAGCATCCCCGGGGTCCGGTGCATCTCGGTCGACCAGGCCAAGTCCCGCATCCAGGGGGCCGGCTTCACCGCTGTCGTCTCCTCCGCCCGGGTGCAGTCGGACTGCCCGGTGGGTCAGGCCGCCGGCACCAGCCCCGACGGGCGCACCATCAAGGGCGGCGTGGTGACCATCCAGGTCAGCGCCGGCAGCGGCCGCAGCGAGCCGAGCAGCGGCCCGCCCAACGGCGGCGGGCCCACCAACCCCGGCCGCCCGCCGGGCCGCGACGACTGAACCCCGGCCCATCCCGGCCAACGCGACGGGCGGGCATCCCTGACAGGGGGTGCCCGCCCGTTCGTCGTACCGGAATCTCGTCAGGCCGGGAGCTTCGGCCTCGGCGCTGCCGGGAGCTTGAAGCCCCGGCGTTGCCGGGAGCTTCGGCCTCGGCGTGCCGGGATCCAGGGTGCTCGTGGCGGTCAGAGGCCGAGCTGGCGGCGTACCTCGGCGGCCACCCGGCCCCCCTCGGCCTGGCCGGCCACCGCCGCCTGGGCCGCCTTCATGGCCGGGCCCATCTGCGCCCTGCCGGTGAACCCGCCCGCGGCGAGCGCCCCCGCCACCGCCTCGGTCAGCTCGGCGTCGGAGAGCTGCTTCGGCAGGTAGCGCTCCAGCACCTCACCCTCGGCCGTCTCCTTCGCGGCCTGCTCGGCGCGACCCGCGTCGGCGAAGGCGGTGGCCGCCTCTCGACGCTTCTTCGCCTCCTTCGTCAGCACGACCAGCACCTCGTCGTCGGTGAGCTCGCGCTTGGCCTTGCCGGAGACCTCGGCGGTGCCGACGGCCGCCAGGGCCATCCGCAGGGTGGAGGTGGTCAACTCGTCGCGCGCCTTCAGGGCGGCACGCATGTCGGCGGTCAGGCGGTCCTTCAACGTGCTCATGGACGGTCAAACTACCCTGGTGCGCATGCGAAAGCGCACACTATTCCGGCTCGCGACCGCCACCGTCGCGACGGGTGCCGCCGCCCTGGCGTACGCGGCGCTCGTCGAGCGCAACATGTTCACCCTGCGGCGGTACGACGTGCCGGTGCTCCCCGCCGGCGCCGAGCCGCTGCGCGTGCTGCACCTGTCGGACCTGCACATGACGCCCGACCAGACGCGCAAGCAGAACTGGGTGGCCTCGCTGGCCGCCCTCGACCCGGACCTGGTCGTCGTCACCGGGGACAACATGGCCCACCCGGCGGCGGTGCCGGGGGTGCTGCGCGCCCTGCAACCGCTGCTCGACTTCCCGGGGGCGTTCGTCTTCGGTTCCAACGACTACACGGGGCCGGTCTGGAAGAACCCCTTCACCTACTTCCTGCCCGACCGGGAGTACGCCGAGGGTGCCGAACTGCCCCACGCGGAGCTGCGGGACATCCTCACCGGCACCGGCTGGCTCGACCTGAACAACCGCCGTACCACCGTCAAGGCCGGCGGCCGGGAGATCGAGATCGTCGGTGTGGACGACCCGCACATCGAACGCGACGACTACGCGGCGGTCGCCGGCCCGGTAACCGGGGCAGCCGACCTGTCGATCGCCCTGACCCACTCCCCCGAGCCGGCCTTACTCGACCAGATGGCCGCCGACGGCTTCGGACTGCTGCTCGCCGGCCACACCCACGGCGGGCAGGTCTGCGTGCCCGGCTACGGGGCGCTGGTCACCAACTGCGGGCTGCCCCGCTCGATGGCCAAGGGGCTGCACCGGTGGCCGGGCTCGGACTCGTGGCTGCACGTCTCCGCCGGCCTCGGCACCCACCCGACCGCGCCGATCCGGTTCGCCTGCCCCCCGGAGGCCAGCGTCCTCACCCTGATCCCACGCTGACGGTTCGCTCTGGCGGCTGCCTGGCAGCGTTTCCCGGCGGCTGCCCTGCGCGGCTCCCCTGGCGGTGGGTACCGAGTTTGACCGTCGGAGCGGGTGAGCTACTATTTGTCGGCACGCCTCGGGGTGTGGCGCAGCTTGGTAGCGCGCTTCGTTCGGGACGAAGAGGTCGTCGGTTCGAATCCGGCCACCCCGACCGAGATCAGGGGCCACTCTCCATCGATGAGAGTGGCCCCTGATGCATTCGTACAGCAGTCGAGTACAGCAGCGGCGGTCACCGCAAGCTCTCCCCCAGGCGCTTGAGGGCGTCGCGGGTGGCGCCCGAGGACGCCTGCGAGTAGATCTCCATCGTCACCGACACCTCCGCGTGCCGGAGCACCTGCATGATGACGCGCGGGTGCACGTCCAGGTCGACGAGCAGGGTCGCGCAGGTACGCCGGGCGTCGTGAACGGTGATCTTCCGGATCCCGGCACGGGTACAGCGGGCGTCCCAGGAACGATTCACGTTGCGCGGCTCCACCGGGGTTCCGTAGCGGGTGGTGAACAGCAGCCGCGACCCCTGCCAGGCAATGCCCGCCTGATCGCGGTCGTTCCGCTTCGCCTGCTGGCGCAGTTCGAGCGCCGCCGCGCAGATGTCCGGCAACGGGAGTGTGGCGTCCGAGGTCTGCGTCTTGGTCTCCCGGTGCAGCAGTTGGCCGCCGACCCGCTGCAACTGCCAGCCGATCGACAACTCCCCCGCCGCCAGGTCGACGGCGTCCTCGGTGAGGCCGAGCACCTCGCCCTTGCGCAGGCCGAGCACCAGGATCAACACGTACGCGGCGTAGAGCGGATCGCGGTCGGCCCGCGCGGATTCCAGGAAGCGACGTGCCTCGTCGCTGGTCCAGGCCCGGCCCCTGTGGCGGCGGACGGGTGGGAGCTTGACCAGGGCGGCGGCGTTGCGGGTGACCAGTTCCTCGGTGGCGGCGTGGTTGAGCGCCGAGCGCAGCACGCCCCGGACGTCCTTGACCGTGCGGGCGGACGGCGTGTCACCGCAGCACCGACCGAGCGAGCAGCACCGCCGCCTGAGTTCCGGGCGACGGGCGTCCTTGCCCTGCGCGCAGCACTGGCAGGTGCGGGCCACCTCGTTGATCCACGTCTGCACGTCGCGCACCTGGAGCCGGTCGAGCCGCTTCCACCAAGGCCGGGGATCACGTACAACCGGAGGATCGTCTCGTACGTAGCGCAGGTCAGCGGCGCGAGGTTGGGGCGCACCACTTCGCGGTGCCAGTACGCCAGGTAGTCGCCGAGGGTCGGAACCCGGGTGGCGACCGGCCCGGCCTTGGCCTGCTGGTGCAGCTTGATCCACTTGTCGTGGACGATCTCGCGGGTCTGGCCGTAGACATACTTTCGGGTCCGCTTGCCGTCGGGCTTGGTGACCCAGACGTAGGCGGCGAAGCCGTTGCGGTAGGGGAAGATCGAGCCTTCGCCGTTGGCGCGTGCACGCCCCGGCATCAAGCGGCCTCCTGCCGCTCGACCTGCTCACGGATGTACTCGTCGACCCACTCGGGCAGGATGCGGCGGTACTTGCCGTCCTTGATGGAGCGCAGTTCGCCGGTGGCGATCTTCGCCTTGACCTTGGACAGGCCGAAGCCGAGCAGGACGGCGACCTCGGCGGGTGAGTACCAGCGCGGGGTGAGTTCTCGGCTCATGCGGCGACCCCGCTCAGCCACGCTTCGTGGGCGAGTTCTTCCCGACCGATGCGTTGGCGTTCGCGGTATTGGGCGGCGGAGGTGTTGGCGAGCAGGGTGTCTCCGTTGGTCAGCCAGCCGGAGCCGACGAATGCCAGCGTGCCCACGGTGACCGTGCCGGCGGTGACCGTGCCGGCGGTGTCGGGGGTGTCGGCGTCTTCGGTGCGGCGGTAGACGGCGCGGGTGTCGCGGAGCAGGCCGAAGGTGACCGAGTAGCGGCGGGCCTTGGTGAGGAAGTGGCCGCCGTAGCCGAGCATGTGCGCCCAGCGGCGCAGACCGGCGTAGGGGTTCGGTTTGCTGTCAAGGTCGCCTTGACGCTCGCCGGTCAGGGTGGCGGTGGGGTTGCTGTGGCGGTGGGTGGGGCGGCCGAGTCGCCAGCAGGAGTCGATGAGCCGGGCGAGGTGGTCACCTTCCGGGTCGGCGTAGGCGTCGATGGTGTCGGGGTTGAGTCGGGTGGAGCAATGGCCGGTGGCCTCGGTGGACTTGGTGGCGTACTTGGCCAGGTAGGCGGCCACCTTCCCGTCGGTTACGTCCCCGTCGCCGGCGCCGATGCGACGTACGTCGACCTGCTCACCCCAGGCGACCGGCCAGCCCCGTGGCCGGTCTGGGTGGGCGGGGGTGGTGACGGTGATCTGCCGGGCGGCGGCGTGCACGGCGTCGTCAAGGTCATCGGCGGTGATGCCGGCCGGCGGCGGGACCAGGGCGTGCCGGTCGTGGGGGTCGACGCCGTCGAGACGCAGCAGGACGTGGAAGTGCACCGCGCCCCGGCGCTGCATCTCGGCGACCTTGCCGTGCGACACCCGCACCGGAGGCACCCGACGCACCTTGCCGGAGTCGGTGACGACCTGGACGGGGGCGATGCCTCGTCGCCGGCACAGTGCGGTGAGGTGACGTTCGATGGCCTGCTTGGTGCGCCGCCACAGCTCGCCGGAGAAGGCGTTCCAGACAACCTGGTGATCGTGGTCGTAGCAGGCCAGGCACAGTGGCCGACCGAGCTGTGGATCATTGGCGTCGTGTCGGGTGAAGCAGGCTGCGGGCTGCCCGTGCGGGCAGGTGCCGGCGGTGCGGCGGGCGTGGCAGGGTGCCGGTCGACAGTCGCAGCGCCGTCGGTCTCCGCAGGTGTGCCGGGGGATGTGCCGGTGGTGCACCGCCCCGAAGGACGGCGCGGTGAAGGTGGCTAAGACGACCGGATGCGCGGCGACGGTGGCGGGGACGGTCTTGCCACCGGTCAGGCCGCAGCGGACGACCTGGAAGGCGTCACCGGCGTAGACCCAGGCGCAGTCGGGGCACTGGGCGGCACGGCGGTTGCCGCACGCCTTGTACAGCGTCCGGTCAGGCAACTCGTCGGTATGCCGCTCCCCAACGACGCGGCCCGTGCCGGGCTCGACGGCGGTGAGGGTGCCGGTCAGGCGGACCGGCCGGGTGCAGCCGGCGGCGGCGCGGGTGTGCTCCAGCCAGCCGAAGAAATCCGGCGCGGCAGCACGTTGCAGGGCTTGAGCGTCACGGCCGGCGGCGAGGCCGGGGCGGTGCAGGGTGAGCGGGGCAGACACGGTTCTCTCCTCGGGGCGGTGGCAGGGACAGCGGACGAACTGCCACCGGACGCCGGAGCGTTCTCCGTCGGTGGTGTTCGTGGTGTCTCCTGGCACCGCTGGGGAGAGCGGCTGACGCCGGAGGGCGGAAGCGTGGCCATTGCCAGCGACCGCCGTTGGGGCATGTCCTTCCGGTTGCTGATCCGTAGGTGATGCCGAGGCGGGTGGGGTGCCTGATCGTCGGCTTCCGGCGGGTTGCCGCAGGCGATCCCCACCCGTCGAGGTGCGCGAATCCGGGCCATCGTGGACGGCGGGAAGGCCGTGCTGGGCCGCTCAGCGGATTACGTGGCCAGCACAGTGGCCGGTGCGATCGAGAGCCGGCGGGACGTGGCCCGCATCAGCGACAGGAAGGCCGCTCGGCAACTCCGAAGTCGAGTCCAGCGATTCGGCGGGAAGGCCGCGCTGGCGTGCTCGACGAGGGCCAGAGTAGCACCGGGTACCGACACGTCAACCCGCCGTGACCCCGCAACATCGAGCGGACCGGCCGGCTGCCGGCTGGTGTGGGAGGACTTTCTGTACGTCTATCAAGGCGGCCCTGAACGGGCCGCACGCGCCGCCGCCTGGGCGCGCGCCGGCCGCTGCCGCTGTCGCTCTGCGGCCGTCACGCCTGATGCCCGGCTGCTGGCGCGGAAGGCGGGAAGCCCGGAGGGCCGCCGCAGAACGACAGGGGCGGTGACCGTGGTTTGGTGGGCCGGCTGCCGGCCGGGTCGCGCGGCCACGAGCCCGCGCGGCATAGGGGAGCGCACGCCGGCCGCGTCGGCGAGTTGGCGGCGGTCGCGGGGTTGCGGTTAGTGCGCCTCCGGCGGGGGCGCTCCGGCTCCAGGATGGCCCGGGCTTCGTCGGCGGGTCCAGGTCCGTGGGTGGTTGCGGTGGGGAGCCATCCCGCCTGCCGTCGACCCGGGCGAGCCGAGCAGACCACCGCCCGACCCGCCAGCGTCCGTACGAGCCGTCAAGGTCCGCTTGACGTGCCGGGCCGGGCGGCAGCCCGCTCCCCATGCGGGCGGGTCGATGGCAAACGGGATGGCAAGCAAGCCTAGGTGGAGCGCATTGTGTTGGGCAGCAGGATCTCTTTTGCGATTCGGTACAAGTAATCGCAGTTCTTGCCTGTAGCCTTCAATTCCCCGCCGACGTTCGAGCCACGCCCGCCGCCGCCACTAAATTTAATCCGCATCCGCGCCGAAGAGTCATTCTCCTCGCCCGGTTCGAAATCGGCCTTCTTGATGTTCAGGAGAATTATGTTCTCAGTGAATTGAAAAAAGTCGACCTCGTCATCGGTCAAGAAATGATGAGCCTCCGAAATGAAACCGGATGTGAAGAACCAGGCAGCCTCATAGATCCTTCCCTCCTTGCCTGCCGTCTCGCTAATGAAGATGCGGCTGATGCTCTGCCCCTCGGGCAACAGGTCTTGGGTGAAGTTAAGCAGCTTGGAGATCCGCGACATTACATGTACCGTAACATCGATATCTTCGAGATAGCGCTGCATGTCTTCAGAAAATGTCATGTTGCAGCCCCACGCTTGCGGACCTCCATAATCATTCCTTCCACATAGTGCAGTATGTGACCCAGATAGTTTGGCAGAAACTCTGGACTTTCGTAGTCCCATTGCCATTTCTTGTCCCGTGAATCGGGCAGGGACCGCCGCCGCTCGTAGTAATCGTGCGTCAGCTTTCGTATTACGTCTTGAAGCTGTGTCGTGACTTGGATCTCTAGCCGGACACGAACAACCTCCGTGTCCCAGTCCAGCTTGGGAACCTCTACCTCGAAGCAGAGATAGCAATGGGCTGCGTAATAGCCTTCGTCGCGCGCCTCGAAGTCGACGGAGAACTCATGTCCCCTCTCTTCGGCAATCGCCTCCAGCTTCTTTGCGAGGAAGTCAACGCCATCCAGATACTTAACGACAAGAGTTGTTCGAACAATGTCATTCGTCAACTGGTACCAGTTGGCAGGCGTAATCCAGCCCGACTCTGGAGGCTCCGGCCATTGCTTGTTGTTCACGACGTTCTTGCGATAGCTCTTATCCAAGAGTGAATCGTAGGGCTTTAGATATATCTTTGGCGTATCGCGGCTGGCCAAGAGCTGGTAGCCCGTGGCGATTGTGTACTCGTCATTGAATTCGCGTAGGCGCTCAAGAATTTCCTTCCACGCCCCAGAGGCCGAGACGTCGGTCTGAATCTTTGCACCTACCGTCTCGTGGCGGCTCCTAGTTGCAAGCGCGGCCCCTGCTTCAGCATCCTTGGATGCAAGCCACTCTGGGTATTCAGCAAATGTCGGACGATCAGGCTTTGCCGGATCCTTCTCGATATCTACCACCGAACACGCCCTTCCCGGCGCACATGTCTACTTCCGGCATCCTCTGCACGTGCCTGTTGCTCGCGAGCCAAATCTGCCTCGACGAAGGGACAGCCCGGTGGTCAAGCCACGAGTCCCTCGCGCCGGTTGCCCGACTCTACAACCCGGCGCCCACCAACGCACGTCCACTGAGGATGAAGCGCGAGTCAGCAGATGCCCTATGCGCGATCGAGTGCTCGGTCTAGACAGAAAGGCCTGGCACAACGAGAACCCGAAAGACCATCTGGGACGTCGAGCGACCATGAGGACCGGGGACCGGTCCAATTTGGCTTGGCTCTTCCCTGCCCTCGTGGTCTTGGAGTTCAGGTCCGCGTCACCGCCTCGCGGTCGGTCAGGACGAACAACTGGATGGCGACGGACGCAAGCAAGGTTGGATGTGCAGGGACGTTGACGACCTGCCGTCAAGCCGCGCCAGCTGTGGGCGAGGCATCAACGCACCCCCGCCACCCATGACAGCAACGGCGACAGCAACCGCAGCGAACGACGGCAGGCCGGCCGGCGCCGAGATGGATGTCGTTCCGAGTTGACGACTGTTCCCAGACGCGGGCGGACCTCATGCACAGAGCTTGTAAGCGAGGCGTCCGCGCCTCAGAAAGCGACCCCGGCTTACCGGGGAAGCGGGTTGGCGACGTAGACGCCCTTGCCCTGCCGGCCGTCGATCAGCCCTTCGGCCTTGAGCAGGAGCATGGCGGCGCGGATGACGGTGTTGCTGACCTTGTAGTGCTCACAGAGGGCGGCGAACGAGGGCAGCTTGTCACCCGGCTTCAACTGACCGGAGCTGACTTGCTCGCGGATATCCCGGACGACCTGTAGATAGGCAGCTTCAGACATCGGTGGTGCTCCCAGCTTGGCGGCTGGTGCAAGCAGACCACACCCAAGACCCGACTTACAACGCTATGTGTCGCAGCTGTTGACCCTGCGCACATTGCGTCTTAAGTTGCTCGTGGGGCTACTCAGCTTGGCGGCCGAGTCGTCCTGCCGTGGGTGCCCTGTCTCCGGACACGGCTGACCGGGTGCCCACGGGATCCCCAACGCCGGCGGGAGGCGCGATGACCAGGCCGAACGATGCAACTGATCCGACCGCAGGTTCCGCGCGGGATGCCGGCTACCACCAGAGTCGGGACAACAGCCGGCGACGCGTGTCCTACGACCAGTACATCTTGGCGGCGGCGCTGACCCTCGCCCGCCGGCACCGGCCCATCTGGTCATGGCAGCAGTGGCGGCGCATCTGCCGCTGCGGAAGCGACCTACCCTGCCGAAGCCGCCATCCCATCCCGATCAACCGCGGCCACTGGCCGAGCCAGGACGCGCCGCGATGACGACACACCTCCCGGTCACACCGGGCTGGACCTGCGGCGGCTGCGGAGCCGACTGGCCCTGCAAGACCCGCCGACGGGAGCTACGGGCGGAGTACGACCGCGCCCCGGTGTCGCTGGCCCTCTACCTGGCCGCCCAACTCGTCGACGCCGCCCAGGACCTGACCCACGTCCCCGCCGGCCACCTGCACCACCGATTCCTCGGCTGGACCCGATGAGCATCCTGCGACACGGCGACGAGAAGTACCACTACAGCGACGGCTCCCACAAGTGGATCCCGCCGGACCCCGACTACGACCAGGAGGTCTGGGACGAACAGGTCCGCCAACACAAGCAGGGCCACCTGAGGAACGAACAACCCAAGGTCCGCATCCAACGGCTCGTGTGACGCCCGCAGTACAGCAGCGAAGTACAGCAACCGTGCGACCCGTACCCGACCGAAACGAACGCCAGCAGGCCGGTTGACCTCGGACGACATGCCATCCGACCGGCTCGCCGAGAGTTCGGGACGAAGAGGTCGTCGGCTCGAATCCGGCCACCCCGACCGAGGTCAGGGGCCACTCTCCATCGATGAGAGTGGCCCCTGATGCATTCGTACAGCAGTCGCGTACGGCAGCGGCGGTCACCGCAGGCTCTCCCCCAGGCGCTTGAGCGCAGGCGATCCGGCCGGCGGTCGCGCGCATCGACGGTTCACCGCATCTTGTGGACTGCGTAGACGATCTCCTGCCGCAACAGCGCCGCCTCCTCGTCACGGTCGCACAGCAGCAGCACCTTGAACGGGCTGCCCTTGCCCTCCGGCTGGCCGAGCGGGCTCGCCCAGTGACGAACGGCTTGATACAGGATTCGGAATAACGTGTGCTGATCCTCGACACTGCTCGACAGCAACTGGGGCGCGTTCTCGACCACGATCAGGTACCCGTCCGCCGGTAACCAGTTCAGATCACGAAGGCAGTCGGACAACGCATCCCAGTTCCAGCCGAAGTAGCCAGGAAAGAGGAGCGCGTCGGAGAACTCGTAGAGGGCGTGGTCCGCATCCGTCATCCTCGTTCCGTCAAGGTGGGCAACGACGAACCTGCCCGTTGCCGGTAGCACAGCGGCGAGCTCCACCGGGGCACTGCCCGAGCAGACCGCGAGCTGGTCAGTGGAGCCGCTCCACCAGCCGTTCATCATTCAGCCCCATCACGATCGCCGTAGTTCACGACCTCAGCGGCCTCGTGCACGCCGTGCCCCATGGCCTTCAGTCTGCCCGGGAGGCAGCACAGCACGACGGGCAGGCCCTCGACCGATTGACTGGGTGTGCCGCGATCAGCGCGCTGAGGCGTCGCGCAGTTGGCGGTCGGGTGTCGCATATCAGCCGACGGAGGACACTGAGTTCCCCCCGCTTCGATGGAGCGGTGGTTACCTGCTGCCGGCTGGTGCAGGGGTGGCGATAGTTGGTTCGGCTGGGTTGTGCTGGCGGGTGTGCCAGGCGGTTTCGTGCTCGTCGGGGCTGAGGTAGCCCAGTTCCTTCTGAATGCGGCGAGTGTTGTACCAGCCGTCGATGTAGGCGAAGATCGCGTTCTCGGCCTCGTCGCGGGTCCGCCACGATGTGCGGTAGACGAGTTCGATCTTCAGTGTCGACCAGAAGTTCTCCATGAGCGCGTTGTCGAACGAGTCGCCGACGGAGCCCATCGACGGCAGGATCCCGTTGTCCTGTAAGCGTTCCGCGAAGCGGAACGACGTGTAGTTCGATCCCCTGTCGCTGTGGTGGATCAACTGGCCGTCGCGGACGTCGCGCGACCAGATGCCGTATTCGAGGGCGGCGAGGATCAGGTCGGTGTCGCAGCGGTCGGAGGTCTTCCAGCCGACGATCCGGCGGGAGAAGGCGTCCCGGACCGCTGCCAACCAGAACACCCCTTCGCCGCAGGGGATGCGGGTGGCGTCGGCGACCCAGAGCCGGTTCGGCCCGGTCGCGGTGAACTGCCGGTTGACCAGGTCCGGCGCCGGCGTCGCCCGAGGGTCCTGTCGGGTGCAGCCGCCCCGCCAGCCGCGACGCAGGAACGCGCCCTGCCAGCCCTGTTGCGCCATCAGTCGTTCCACCCGCTTGCGGCCCACGCGAATGCCGTCGCGGCGTAGCTGCCGGTGCACCCGGTCCGCACCGTAGGTGTGCCCGGACGCCTCCCAGATCTCGTGGATGTTGGAGATCAGGCCCAGGTCGACCACGTCGCGGTCGCAGGGCTGTTCGGCCTGCTTGAGCCACGCGTAGTACGTCGAGGCGCCGATGTTCAGGACCCGTAGCAGGAGCGCGACCGCGAACTGGTCACGGTGTTCATAAATGAACGTCATGACCGTCGCCGGGTCGGGTCGAGCTCCGCCGCGAAATACGCGCTCGCCGCTTTCAGGATCTCGTTCGCCCGCCGCAGCTCAGCGACTTCCCGGCGCAGCCGCCGGTTCTCCTCGGCCATCTCGCTGGTGGGCCGGTCATGACGCTCACCAGCGTCGGCCTCGGCCTGACGGATCCAGTTCCGCAACGCCTCGTGATGCACGCCCAACTGCTCGGCCAGGCGCCGGATCACGGGCTTGGGGTCCGAATCGAGGTACAAGCGCACAGCGCGCTGGCGCAACTCATCGGGGTACTTCTTCGGTGCTGCCACGGACGACTTCCTCCCCACGGCCATCAGACCATGATCAAGAAGCTCCATGAAAGCGGGGGTGGCTCAAGCCTGTGCGAGAGGCGCCCACCACTGTGTTGTCCGTTTCGCCTGACCGGTGACGTGTCCACGTGTTCTCGACGCGACCGAGAAGGGCGGACCTCACCAGCATGGCAGCGAAGAAGCGATCGGTCATCGGTGGTGTCGACACCCACCGCGACACCCACCACGCAGCGATCATTGACAGCACCGGGGGTCTCCTCGGCGACGCCGAGTTCCCCGCGACCAGCGACGGCTACGCGGAACTGCTGGCCTGGATGCGTTCCTTCGGCCGCCTGATCGCCGTCGGGGTCGAGGGCACCGGCAGCTACGGCGCTGGCCTCGCCCGGCACCTGGCCAGTCGCAAGGTCACCGTCGTCGAGGTGGACCGCCCGGACCGCAGGACCCGCCGGGCCAAGGGCAAATCCGACCCGATCGACGCCATCGCCGCCGCCCGAGCTACCCTCGCCGGCACCGCCATGGGTATCCCGAAGACCCGCACCGGCCCGGTCGAAGCCATCCGCGCCCTGCGAGTAGCCCGCCAAGGTGCGGTCAAGGCCCGCACGGCGGCGATCAACCAGATGCGCGGCCTGGTCGCCGCCGCGCCCGAGCCTCTGCGAGCTGAGCTGACCAAGCTCAGCGTCGCCGTACTGGTCAACCGCTGCACCGCCCTGACCATCGACCCGACCCGCCTCAACGACCCGGAACACGCCACCGCAGCCGCCTTGGCCGGACTCGCCCGGCGAGTCGCCGCTCTGACCGGGGAGATCACCACTCTCGACCGGCAGCTGGCACCGCTGGTCCGCCAGGCCGCACCACGCACCAGCGCCCTGTTCGGCGTCGGCACCGACGTCGCAGCCCAACTGCTCACCACCGCCGGCGACAACCCCGACCGGCTGCGCTCCGAAGCAGCCCTGGCCCACCTCTGCGGCGCGGCACCCATCCCCGCCAGCTCCGGACGGGTGCGCCGCCACCGCCTCCACCGAGGAGGCGACCGCGGCGCCAACCACGCCCTACACACCATCGCGCTCTGCCGCCTGCACTACGACCATCGCACCCGCGCCTACCAACAACGACGCATCACCGAAGGCCTCAGCAAGCAAGAGATCCTGCGCTGCCTCAAGCGCTACATCGTCCGCGACGTCTACACCGCCCTACGCGCAGACTTCGCCGCCCTCACCCCTTGACCTCCATAGGAGCATCGGGATGGCAACACCGCGCGAGGGCTGCTGCCGCCAGCTTTAAGCAGGGTGGCTGGGGGCCTATGCAGCGGCGCGGCTCGCCGGTGGAGGCGGGATGCTCGGCGGTCTCCTGCTTTTCCCATAGCGCTAGGTGTCGACACAATTCGAGCCCCGCTTTGCGGGGCCCGAATCGCATTGTTTCTAAAGAGAAATCAAGACTTGGCAGCTCGTTTGGGTGCCCTCTTGCGAGGTGGCGCTTTAGCGCCAATAGCCCGAGGCTCCTCCGGGGTCGTCGATGAATCCGGATAGGGCAGTTTGAAGGTCGCAAGAGTCAAAGGTGGCAGGCCCATTCGCGAGCTCATGCTCTGCACGAACTCCCTAGCGTAGGGGTAGAGGGCGATAGTGCCTGTCGTCTTCGAAAATGAGTAAAGTTCTGCGCCTTCGGGAGGATTTCTTCCGTTGACATCGAGTCGGTAGAGGCTGCCGAGCTTAAAGGCTATCGTAGCAAGTTTCCTTGGCTGCGCGTCCTCGCTGGAGATTCCGTCAACGAGCTCTTGGATCTCAACCTCGTATTCGATCTCCAGGATAAAGAAATCGTCACCCTCGTCATAAGAAAAGGAGGGGGTCATTTCGAGATGCCAGGTCAAGTCATTCCCCTCTTCGGGGAAATGCTCGAAGTTGAGCTGAGCGTTGAAGAGACGCACGTCTGCAATGTCGGCCATTGCTGCGACGCGAGAAGCCTCACGCTGTGCTCTCGCGAGGTCGAAATCTTCGCTCACAGTGCTCCCACAAGCCGAGTACGAGAAGAATCGAGATGTGCAACGGGCGCAGCAGGAGCACTGCTGCGCCAATTGCGGGCGGTCGAAGTAATCGGAGCGGGAGGTCTCGCATCCTTCAGGCGCGTAGAAGCCGGCGACCTGGAGTAAAAGCGGGCTTCGCACCACGGCGAGTCGTGAGGCATATCAATCGCAACCACAAGCCTCGCCGTAACAGCGCGCGCGTATCTCTGAAGCGTCGAAAGCTGAGGATCGACGTTCCCGTTTTCCAGATCAGAGACAGCGGACTGAGTCGTTTCCATCCGCTCGGCGACCTTTTTCTGACTGATTCGCAGGTCTCGGCGGACCTTCACGAGCCGACGAAGGAGAGCTTGGCGAAGCGCGACGTCTTCAAGGGAGGCCGCAAAGCTGGGGCTTCTCGAAGCGGCCTCCGCCAAGACCTCGCCCAGCTCATCGTAGTCGTCGTCCGGGTCGAGCACATCGGGGTTGGTCTTCTCGATCACGTTCGACATGAGGATCCCCCTGCTTCAGAAGCGGGTGACTGCGGCCGGTCATGGTCATACGAGGCGTAACGACGGTGTCCGCTATCGGTTACGACCGATAGTACAGTCCAGAGGTCGGGCATGCTACACGAATCTTTGCGGCCCGCCCTACTTGCCGCCCCGCTTGCGCCAGGCGTCCATACGCTGACGCGCCAGGTCGAGGTCCGACTTGCGGGCCTTCTCCTGGTTCTTGTAGACGCAGAGCGTCACGATCACGTACTTGGGGCCATCTTGGAAGAAGTACGCCCGGTACGGGTTGTTACGCACGTGGGTCCGGAACTCAAGCAGGCCCTTGCCCACGGCCTTGATCTCACCTCGGTTCTCCAGCCCGTGCTCGTAGCGCCTGAACAGGTCACCAAGGGCAGCTTGGCCCTCCTCCTCCAGGGCGAAAAACTCCTCACGTGCCACGGGGTTCCCGGTCTCTGACTTGTAAAACCGCACCCGCCGCACGCGGGGAGAGTCGTACACCGGTTCGACTCCCTTCTGGCTTCATTGCCCAGGGGTGGGGAAGGGGAAGGTCTTCGCAGGTCTTGCCGCTGAGGGGAGATCGAAGTGTAGTCGGGACGTGACGAACTGTCAGCTTTGGCGCGCGCGGAGGTTCATGAGACACGAGTGTCGACGTGTAGCGAACCCGACACGCCGTGGGAGCGGGCACAGGGCTCCCTGGCGCGCCTGGCAACCGCCGGGGAGCCTAGCTAGTGACGGAAGTCCGACCGCCGGCGCCCGGGAATGGCAGGCGCAGGCGGCACGGGCTCCATCGCGCGATCGCTACTTAACGAGCTTCAGCACGGGCCGCATCTGATCCATGCCAAGCAGACTCCTCACCCAAGGCGTTGGCCAGGAGAGATCTTCCGCTAGCTCTGCAACGGTGAGACCCTGCTTCCTGGCGAGGGCGAAGGCATGAGAGAGCATGGCGGGCTGCTCGCCTGTGTAGGCAGCAATGGATTCACCTCGGAAGCCTGGTTGCTCACTGACCGCTTGGAGGCGCTGAAACGCGCGGCTCGCGGCGGAGTCGGAGAGGAGGCCGACCTCTCGCGAACGATAGAGAAGTGACTTCACCGATACTCCCCAGGTCAACTGAAGATCCGCGAGCTGGCCTAGGTCTACCCGCTTGGGTAGCTGCGGGATAATGCTTTCACGTGGAGTTAAGAACTCGGCAGCAAATGCATCGGCTTCGCGCTCCTGCTGTAGGTCGCCGGGAACCGCCTCCCCGTGCAGAACGATGTGCCCCAATTCGTGAGCAGCACTAAATCGGTGTCGATATACGTTGTCCGCTCTGTTGGGGGTTAGAACGATTATCGGTCGAGGGGTAGCCGAGGTTGAAAAGGCGTCCACTGAACGGGCGTCCGGATCTGGAGGTGGTGTAGTTGCCACTATTCCGTGAGACTCGATGCGGCGTACGAGATGGGAGATTGGTCCGTCGCCCAGCCCCCAAGCTTGACGGACAATACGGGCGGCCATGCGTGGCTCACGTATCGTCTCAGGCATTTCAGGCAGATTCACCGGAGGGAGCTGAACGCGGCGTTCGAGGGCGTTAGACAACTCCCACACAATCTCGGTAAAGGAGACGGCCTTCGCTCTTTGATATGAGCGAGTGGCGCGGAGGCTTCGAAAGTGTGCCTTGGATGCGTCAAGCCTCGCATGCGGTCGGCCTGCCAGGAAGAACGAGGTTGGTACTCCGAGCTTTTCCCCCATCCGGGATATGAGTTCGGGCCGTGGCCTCGAAACGCCCAACTCGTACTGTCCTACAGCTGCTGATGTGACCCCGATCTCCTCCGCGAGTCTGCTTTTCGTCCACCCCGCAAGTTGGCGTGCTTGCGTGAGCCGGCTCCCATCAAAGGCATGGTTAATGCCCGAGGCGGAGACGTTGCCCCGCCTCGGGCGATCCGTCTGAACAAGGGTGAGTTGCTCGAAATCCTTCATGCTGTGCCGATCGGGTTGCCATTGTCGTCTCTGCTAGCGGGCAAGTTCTCCCGAGTCACCGGGGAAGCCGAGCGGGGGCAGATCGCCCTCGTTGAACCGGGGGGTAGCCGCGGGCTGGCTGACCGGCACGTTGATCGGGCCGCTCCGGCGGAAGCTGAGCAACGCATGCGAGACGGGCAGTTCCTCGGGATCCTGCCTCCAAGCGAGAGTTCCGTCGGCCTCCATCATGGCTTCGCCCCACCATGCCTTCAGAAGGCCGGAGTGGGCGTGCGAGACGTAAGGCACGTAGATGACCTTGGTCTGAGGTGCCAGGTAGATCAACTCAGGCCGCTTCAAGACGGGCGTCTCCGAGAGATCCTCCGGACTGAAGAGGCTAAAAAGGTCGGCGGCCGGAGCGGCGGCGGCAAGCATCGCGGAGAGTTCCCTGGCGACCTTGGTCGTCAGCCTCGCCTTGCTGGCAGGGACCGACAGGCTGTCCGCATGCCTGAACGGCAGAAGCAGGCGGCCGTTCACGACCATCAGGTTGTAGCAAGCGCGAGGCGGCCGGAACCGCTGCGCACCGGGCACCTTGCTCAGCTGCAGCTCGACCTCCTGATGGACCTTCGGCCACATCCCGCCGTAGGGCTGCTTGGTGTCCAGGCCAGACATCTGCTGAATGAGCACAGCTCGGCCCTGAGACTGAACGAGGGCGTCAACCAACCGGTGCTGGACATCGGTCGCCTGCGGGCCGAAGTTCTGCTGAGCCCAGTGCGACGCCGCCGGTTCCTGGAGCATGCAACCTCCACGAGGGACATGACTTTCCTTCTGTGCCGAATCCTAGCACAGATGCTTTACTTTCATGCCCAGATTTCCCGATCTCGCGCCTTCCTGCTCAGCCGTCACCACTCGACGGCACTCGGCAGCTGTGGTCGGATCTCCCGACGGGATCAACGTCCGGGTCAGCGTCGCTGCATGCACAGCGGAGGCGTTGCCACCGCCTGCTCGTCAACGACAACCTGTTGCCACCAGTCGCCAACAGCAGCGGCGACAGCAACGTGCCGATTCTCTGGATGCCAGCGACGGGCAGAGACGGACGAACGATCGAGGTCGCGGACGAAGGCAGAGGCGCACGGACGGCCTGCACAGAGCTTGTAAGCGAGGCGTCCGCGCCTCAGAAAGCGACCCCGGCTTACCGGGGAAGCGGGTTGGCGACGTAGACGCCCTTGCCCTGCCGGCCGTCGATCAGCCCTTCGGCCTTGAGCAGGAGCATGGCGGCGCGGATGACGGTGTTGCTGACCTTGTAGTGCTCACAGAGGGCGGCGAACGAGGGCAGCTTGTCACCCGGCTTCAACTGACCGGAGCTGACTTGCTCGCGGATATCCCGGACGACCTGTAGATAGGCAGCTTCAGACATCGGTGGTGCTCCCAGCTTGGCGGCTGGTGCAAGCAGACCACACCCAAGACCCGACTTACAACGCTATGTGTCGCAGCTGTTGACCCTGCGCACATTGCGTCTTAAGTTGCTCGTGGGGCTACTCAGCTTGGCGGCCGAGTCGTCCTGCCGTGGGTGCCCTGTCTCCGGACACGGCTGACCGGGTGCCCACGGGATCCCCAACGCCGGCGGGAGGCGCGATGACCAGGCCGAACGATGCAACTGATCCGACCGCAGGTTCCGCGCGGGATGCCGGCTACCACCAGAGTCGGGACAACAGCCGGCGACGCGTGTCCTACGACCAGTACATCTTGGCGGCGGCGCTGACCCTCGCCCGCCGGCACCGGCCCATCTGGTCATGGCAGCAGTGGCGGCGCATCTGCCGCTGCGGAAGCGACCTACCCTGCCGAAGCCGCCATCCCATCCCGATCAACCGCGGCCACTGGCCGAGCCAGGACGCGCCGCGATGACGACACACCTCCCGGTCACACCGGGCTGGACCTGCGGCGGCTGCGGAGCCGACTGGCCCTGCAAGACCCGCCGACGGGAGCTACGGGCGGAGTACGACCGCGCCCCGGTGTCGCTGGCCCTCTACCTGGCCGCCCAACTCGTCGACGCCGCCCAGGACCTGACCCACGTCCCCGCCGGCCACCTGCACCACCGATTCCTCGGCTGGACCCGATGAGCATCCTGCGACACGGCGACGAGAAGTACCACTACAGCGACGGCTCCCACAAGTGGATCCCGCCGGACCCCGACTACGACCAGGAGGTCTGGGACGAACAGGTCCGCCAACACAAGCAGGGCCACCTGAGGAACGAACAACCCAAGGTCCGCATCCAACGGCTCGTGTGACGCCCGCAGTACAGCAGCGAAGTACAGCAACCGTGCGACCCGTACCCGACCGAAACGAACGCCAGCAGGCCGGTTGACCTCGGACGACATGCCATCCGACCGGCTCGCCGAGAGTTCGGGACGAAGAGGTCGTCGGCTCGAATCCGGCTACCCCGACGGAGCGCAGGAAAGCACCCCCCCTTGAGCAGGCCGAACTTTGCGGCGGCAGATCGTTGGAAGCTTGACCAGCGCGGCGGCGTTGACCTGTTCCTCGGTGGCGGCGTGCAGCCGGCCGGTGACACGAACGCTCTGCGTTGAGATCGGCGGCAGCGCTCCCGGAGGAACGCTGACGCCGACTCGAACTCGCGGTTCCCGCATGGCCGGAACCCCTCAGGACGACGAGAGGCGGTTGGACGGCCAGGGACTTCAGTGAGTCAGGCGCTCCAGGAAGCGCAGGCGTGCCAGATCGCGGGGGCTCGCGCTGAGGTCGGCGTTGATCGGGGTGATACTGATCTTGCCGGCCTGGAGTGCGCTCCAGTCGCTGCCGGGCGCGGGCGTGCCCGTGGGCCCGCCGAGCGTCAGGGCGTACGTCCCGGGCTGGCCGGGCGCCCCGGTGGTGTTGGTGAAGCCGAAGCGCAGGTAGCTGTTCGGGTCCATGCGCGTCAAGCTCGTGCCTGCGACCGAGGTGGTTCCGGGATGGTTGATGTTCAAGCCGAGGCCTTCGGGAAGGAGGGCCCGGCCGCGGGCGTTGCGGGCGAGCGCCGCAACGACGTCACTCGTGTACTCGGCGACCCTGTCCTTGACCGCCACGGGGCTTGTGCCGCCGATGCTCACGGCGATCGCCGGAACGTCGTTCTCGAGAGCGATGATGGCCGCGGCGACGGTCCCGGAGTGGTTGACGATTGAGCTGTAGTTCCCGCCGGGGTTGATCCCGGACACGACGAGGTCGGGTGGTTCACCGTCGAACACGGCGTCGAGGCCGATGAGCACTGCGTCGGAGGGCGTGCCCGTCACGGTCCACACACGGGGTTCGGGGTTGGCGACGTCCACCGTCGGGTAGGTGATCATCGTTCCGGTGCCGCTCTGGTTCGTCGCAGGGGCGACGACGGTCACGTCGTGGCCGTCGGCGGCGAGGGCGTCGCGCAGCGCCACGATCAGGGGGGTGCTCGAACCGCCCGGTCCGATCCAGCCGTCGTCGTTGGTGATCAGGATTCGCAGGCGGCGGTCGTCGGACTGCTGGTCGGGCTGGGGCTGGTGGTTGGGCTGGGCGGCGGCGGTAGCGTCGATCGACGGGACCACAGCGACGGCCAGGGCCAGCACGAGGGGGACGAAACGACGAGCTGCACGCAAGGCAACTCCTCTCTGAGATTCCAAGCGGGACCGGATATCGCGGTTTCATGCCGGGAGGGCGTGGGCCTGACGGGAGCAGACGCGGATTCCGCGGCGTACGCGATGGTCGACTGTCGATTGTAGACACAGGCGGGATTCGCTGTGCTCCGCTGCCGGTTGGCAAGGTCGCGCTGCCGGTTGGCATGGTCGCGGAGGGTGTGCACCACCGCAGTTCCCGAGCTGTGCCGCCCTCGGGGGAAGGCAACACAACCGGTGCGCCCCCGCCCGGTCAGTCGTGCTGTTCGCCGCGTTCGATCTCGGCGAATGCCGCCGCCAGGAACGGATCCAGCGCCGCCCGTGTCTGAGCGAGCAGGTCGGCGACGAGCAGTGGGCCGTGCCGGGCGATCGCGGCCGGGTCAGGTGGGCTGTCATCGGCGTCCGGGTCGTACACGCCGAGCGCACCGGCCAGCAGCACCAGCACCACGTGCGGGTCCACGTCGGGCTGCCAGCGGGCAGCCGAGCGGACGCAGCGCTCCAGCACCTGCCTGACGTCATCGCCGTCGAGGCCGTCCGGGTGGCCGGTTTCGAGCAGCCGCCGGACCACTCCGCCGAGCACCAGGCCGGACCGGTCGGCCGCCGCGAGCCGCGCCACCGCCGGGGCGTACGCCTCGGGGTTCTCGGTCTGGGCGGCGGTGACCGCCTCGACGGCCGCGACGGCGATCTCGCGGGCGGGTGCGGGCAGGTGTCGCCAGGTCGTGCTCATCGCTCCCAGCATTGCAGACCCGCCGGATCGGTGCCGGCCCCGTGGCGGGGCCGGCACCGGAAGCTCAGCAGGACGTGTAGCTGCCGCGGCTGCCCCAGGAGCAGGAGTCGATCAGCGTGCCGGACGCGTTGCGCAGGTACGCCTTGTCGCCGGTGTTGTTCCAGATGTACGCCGACGAGCCCCAGTAGCGGTGGGTCGAGGTGTTGGTGCCCCTGCCGGTGTGGATGACGACGCTCTTGCCGGGGGCCAGCTTGACGTCGGTGGAGAACCGGTAGACGTGGTTGGCCTTGTCGCGCAGGGTCCACGACTTCAGGTTGATGGTGCGGGTGCGCCGGTTGGTCAGCTTCACGTACTCGGCGTTGAGGCTGGTGTTCGACCGCGTGTCCGTGCCGGGCGAGTTGTAGTAGACCTTGGTGATCTGGATGGCCGGGGTTGCGGCCTGGGCGGGGCCCGCCGTGGCCAGCGCGCCGCCGGCCCCGACGACGAGCGCGACCGCGAATCCGATCAGCCTGTTCCTCATGTGTGACCCCCACTGGAAGCGCCGGACGCCGGCGCGACGAGCCGTGCCCACGCACGGCCGGCCGAGGCTATCCACGCCGTCGCGTGGTCGGAATCGGCCACGCGCGCGCTGCGGGCGAATGTGCCCGGCCGAACGATCATGCGCGGCCGTAAGGTCACGGACGGTGGCCCGACAAACGCGGATGGCGGCCGGACGGTGTCGCGGAGCCGCCCGAATCCGCCCCGGCGACGACCGGCGGGAGTCGTCCGCTCACCGTCCGGCCGGCCCGCTGCCGCCGGCCGGATCAGTGGCCGCAGGTCAGGCCGGCGGGCGACCCACAGGCTGCGTCCACACCCTGTGGATGAAACATGTGTACGAACACAGCCGGGCACCAGCCACGCTGAGTACGCTTGATCGGCGAGTTTCCCCTAGCCGACCTGGAACGACGTGCGAGTGGATCACCAGCGAGTCATCCGTGACGTCACGGTCCGCCTGTCCATGGCGTCGACCGTCGTCGAGGCGTGCCAGTGGACCGTCGCCGCGCTCGCCCGACACACCCCGGCGACGATCTCGGTGCTGTTGGACGTGCACGACCGGCTGCGCTGTGTGGCCGCGACCGGGTCCTGGCAGGTGTTCGCCACCGTTCCACCGAAGGCGGGGATCGTCGGTCGGGTGCACGCCTCCGGGCAGTCCGCCGTCGTCCACGACGTCACCGCCGACCCCGACTACATCCCGGTACGCCCGGACGTCACCGCCGAGGTGTGTGTACCGGTCGCGGCCCCGGCGGGCCGGCCGGTGGGGGTGCTGGACCTCCAGTGGGGCGACCCGACCGGGCCGGAGCCGTGGCGGGGCACGGCCGAGCGGGTGGCCGCCCTGCTGGGGGCCCGGATCGCGGAGCTGGGCGGGCCACCGGCGGAGAGTCGCAGCGAGAAGCTGCTGCGGCATGCCGCCGCGATGACCGACGCGCCGACGCGGTGGGACCTGATGACCGCGGCGATCAGCGCTGCCCGGGACGTGTCGACCCTCTCCGCCGCCGTGCTGGTGCTCGCCGGCCGTCAGGGGCCCCGGCTGGGTGCCCCCACGGTGGCTCCGGGTGATCTGGAGTCACGGGTCCGGGCGGAACTGGCCGCGGCGGATCCGGCGGTGTTGGGCCGGCTGATCGCCCGCGCCCACCGGTACGGGGCGGGCTACACGTTGGGCGAGCCGGGCCACCCGCCGACCGACGACCACGAGCCGCTGGTCCGGGCGGGGGTGTGCACCCTGGTGGCGGTGCCGGTGGGGCCGCCGGACAGCGGTGGCGTGCTGCTGGTCGCCGACGAGCGGCTGCTGCGTCCCGACCCGACCACCGTCAACCTGATGGAGTTGCTGGCCAGCCAGGCGTGGAACTGCCTGGACCGGCTGCGTGCCCTGGCCCGGCTGCGCGAGCAGGCCGCCTCCGACCCGCTGACGGGGCTGCGGCACACGGGGCCGTTCGGCCAGCGGATCGCCGCCGCCACCCCGGGGCGTACGGCGCTGCTGGCGATCGACGTCGACGGGTTCAAGTCGGTCAACGACACGTACGGTCACCAGGCCGGCGACCGGGTGCTGGTCGGGCTGGCGCGGGCCCTGGAGGGGGCGCTGCGGCAGGGCGACGAGCTGTACCGGATCGGCGGCGACGAGTTCGTCGCGGTGATCGAGGTGGGTCTCCCGGAGGAGGCGGTCGGCATCGCCGAGCGCCTCACCGAGGCGGCCCGGCGCACCGGTCGCACCATCAGCGTCGGCGTGGCCCTGGCCGGTCCGGCCGAATCCGCGGAGGCGACGCTGCGCCGCGCCGACCAGGCCCTGTACGCCGTTAAGCGTCGGGGGCGGGACGGCGTCCACCTGGCCGCGTCCTGACCCGGCCGCGTCCTGACCTGACCCTCGCCCGGCCCACGGGTTGCCGCATACGGCGGTATCACGGCCGCCTGACACCGCGACCTGCCGCATGTCGCCGGCGCGCAGACGGGGTCGCCAGCGCGCGGACGGGGGCGGCGACCGAGGCGGACCGGGAACGGGGGCCAGGACGCATGTCGGGGGCCGGGGCGGGGCCGGTACCTCAGCGGCGAGAGAGTTCTCTGGCGAGCAGTTCGGCGATCTGGGCGGTGTTCAGGGCGGCGCCCTTGCGGAGGTTGTCGCCCGTGATGAACAGGTCGAGCGCGCGGGGGTCGTCGAGGGCGCGGCGGATCCGGCCCACCCAGGAGGGATCGGTGCCGACCGCGTCGATGGGCATGGGGAACTCGCCAGCGGTGGGGTCGTCGACCAGGATCACCCCGGGGGCGTTGCGCAGCACCTCGCGGGCTTCCTCGGCGTCGACCTCGGTGGCGAAGACGGCGTGCACCGCGACCGAGTGACCGGTGACCACCGGCACGCGGACGCAGGTGGCGGAGACCTTCAGGTCGGGCAGGCCGAGGATCTTGCGCGACTCGTTGCGCATCTTCATCTCCTCGGACGACCAGCCGTCGTCGGCGAGTCCACCGGCCCAGGGCACCACGTTGAGTGCCAGCGGGGCCGGGAACGGACCCAGCTCGTCGCCGACCGCCTGCCGCACGTCACCGGCGCGGGAGCCGAGCATCCGGTCACCGGCGACCCTGGTGAGCTGGGCGTGCAGGGCGTCCGCGCCGCCCTGCCCCACGCCGGAGGCCGCCTGGTAGGAGGCGAGCACCAGCTCGCGCAGCCCGTACTCGCGGTGCAGTGGGGCGACCGCGACGATCATCGCCAGGGTGGTGCAGTTCCCGTTGGCGATGATGCCGCGCGGGCGGTTGCGTACCTCGTCGGGGTTGATCTCGGTGACGACCAGCGGGACGTCGCGTTCCATCCGGAAGGCGCCGGAGTTGTCGACCACGATCGCGCCCCGCTCGACGGCGACCGGTGCCCACCGGGCGGAGACCTCGTCGGGCACGTCGAACATGGCCACGTCGACGCCGTCGAGGGCCTCCGGGGTGAGCGCCCGGACGGTCAGCTCCTCGCCCCGGCAGCGCACCCGCCGCCCCACCGAGCGCTCGGAGGCGAACAGCCGGATCTCGCCCCAGACGTTGCGCCGCCCGGTGAGCAGCTCGCACATGACGGTGCCGACGGCTCCGGTCGCTCCGACCACGGCCAGGGTGGGCAGCGACGGCACGCGGGCTACCGCCCGGTCCCCGCGTACACCACGGCTTCGGTGTCGCCACCCAGGTCGAACGCCTCGTGGATGGCGCGGACGGCGGCGTCGAGGTCGGTGTCCCGGCAGACCACGGAGACCCGGATCTCGGAGGTGGAGATCATCTCGATGTTCACGCCGGCGGCGCCGAGCGCGGCGAAGAAGCCGGCGGCCACGCCCGGGTGGGAGCGCATGCCGGCGCCGATCAGCGACACCTTGCCGACGTGGTCGTCGTAGAGCAGACCCTTGAACTGGACCGACTCCTGGATCCTGCTGAGCGCGGCCATCGCGACGGGCCCGTCGGTCTTGGGCAGGGTGAAGGAGATGTCCGTGCGGCCCGTGCCCTCGGTGGAGACGTTCTGCACGATCATGTCGATGTTGATCTCCGCGCCCGCGACGGTGTCGAAGATCTTCGCGGCGGCGCCCGGCTCGTCGGGCACCCCGACGATCGTGATCTTGGCCTCGCTGCGGTCGTGGGCGACCCCGGTGATCAGTGCCTGTTCCACGCTGAGGTCCTCCATCGATCCGGTGACCAGGGTGCCGGTGTTGGTCGAGTATGACGAACGGACGTGGATCGGCAACCCCGCGCGCCGCGCGTACTCCACGCTGCGCAGGTGAAGCACCTTCGCGCCGCAGGCGGCCAGCTCCAGCGTCTCCTCGTAGGTGATCTGCGTGATGTGCCGGGCGTTGGGGACGATCCGCGGGTCGGCGGTGAAGATGCCGTCCACGTCGGTGTAGATCTCGCAGACGTCCGCGCTCAGCGCGGCGGCCAGCGCCACCGCCGTGGTGTCCGACCCGCCCCGACCGAGGGTGGTGACGTCCTTGGTGTCCTGGGAGACACCCTGGAAGCCGGCCACGATCACCACCGCGCCCTCGTCGAGCGCGCCCTTGAGGCGGCCCGGGGTCACGTCGATGATCCGCGCCTTGCCGTGCACCGAGGTGGTGATCACGCCAGCCTGCGAGCCGGTGAACGAGCGGGCCTCGTACCCCAGGTTGTGGATGGCCATGGCGAGCAGCGCCATGGAGATCCGCTCCCCGGCGGTGAGCAGCATGTCCAGCTCGCGGCCCGGCGGCAGCGGGCTGACCTGGTTGGCCAGGTCGAGCAGCTCGTCGGTGGTGTCACCCATCGCGGAGACCACCACCACCACGTCGTCGCCGGCCTTGCGGGCGGCGACGATCCGTTCGGCCACGCGCTTGATCCGCTCGGCGTTGGCGACGGAGGACCCCCCGTACTTCTGCACCACGAGTGCCACGACGGTGCGCTCCCTCCCGGTTGCCCTGAGCGTGCCGACGCCGCCGGCACCGGGGCCGGCGGCGCGGGTCAGACGACCTCAGGGTATCGGTCCCGCTTGACCGCCGGGTCAGCAGATCCCACGATCCGGCCCCGGCCAAGCGGCGCGGGTGACGCGCGACACGCCGGGGACGGCAGCCGCTCGGAGGTGCCGCCGAGCCACCGGACGTGGCGAGAATGGCCGGGTGGACGCCCACCTTCGTACCGCCCGACGCCTCGCCGCCCCGCTGGCGTTCGCCGCCCTTGTCGCCGGCTGCGCCGACGATCCGCCCGTGGCTCCTCCGCCCGCGCCGACCCCCGTGTCCGCCCCGGCCGGGGCGGACGCGGCGCGTGACGAGTTGGCCGCCCTGGCCGCCGCCGCGCAGGACCGGCACCTGGTGGCGTCCTACACGCTGAGCACCCCCGGGCAGGCCGACCGGTCGATCGTGGTGACCAGCGCGAACGACGGGAGTTGGCGGGTGGACGTGCCCGGCGGCGCGCTGGGCGGCACGGCCGACATCTCCCTGGCCACCACGGCCGACGGGTTGTTCCAGTGCGCCCTGCCGTCGGCCGCCCGGCCGGAACCGGCGAGCTGCGTGCGCCTGGGCGATCCGGGCGACACCCTGCCCCGCCGCCTCGACCCACGGGTGCAGCACCCCTTCACCGACTGGCTCGACGTGCTCACGGACCGACGGGCCCCGCTGGCCGTGTCTGCCGCGTCACCGCCGCCCGGGGCGGTCGGGTCGTGTTACTCGGTGGAGAGCACCGCGGCCTCCATCAACCCCCCGGTCGACGTGGGCATCTACTGCTATGACGCCGACGGCACGCCGACCGCGGTACGCACGGCGACGGGCACCCTGACGCTGGCCGGACCGCCCGCCCCCGCACCGACGTCGGTGCGGCTCGCCGGGCCGGTGGTGGACGGCGAGCCGTTGGGCCCGGAGTCCCCCTCGCCGCCAGCGCCGACCGAACCCACGGGAGCACCGGGAACGCTCTGAACAACCATCCGTTACGGGTGGCCTTGCCCACATTCGCGCAGCCCCAGCTGGGGGTTAAATCGCCCATACGCGACGCTATGCGGATGATTGACCTCACGCCGCTGCTCGCGTTCCGGTGGAGCCCCCGGTCCTTCGACCCCACGGCCGAACTGCGCCCGGGCGAGGCCACCGCGCTGCTGGAGGCCGCCCGCTGGGCCCCGTCGGCGGGCAACGGCCAGCCGTGGCGGTTCGCACTCGGGCACCGCGACGACGACACGTTCAAACGGATCCTGGTCAACCTGCCCCCGCTCGACCAGCGCTGGGCGGGACGCGCCTCGGCCCTGCTGCTCGCCGCGCACCTCACCCCCGACGGCAGCCCCGGCCGGGCGCACGCGGCGTACGACCTCGGTCAGGCGGTCTGCCAACTGACCGTCCAGGCGACCGCCCTGGGACTGCACGCCCGGCAGGTACGCGACGTCGACCGGCGTGGCCTGCTCGCCGACCTGGAGCTGCCGGCCGACCTGGTGCCGTACGTGGCCGTCGCCGTGGGCCAGCTCGGCGACCCGCTCAGCCTCCCCGCCGACCTGCGGCACCGCGAGACCGGGCTGCGCCGACGGCATCCGCTGGCCGCCCTCCTGGTGCCGTACGCGACTGCGAACTCCGTCTCATAGTCCGGACCAGCCTTCCCACCCCCCGTCTCATCACGTAGTGTCACCCTGTCATGTGGCAGGCGCACCTTCTCCTTGGTCGCCGCGACGGGGCCTGACGGCCGGCACCTCGTCGCGGAGTCGAACCGCGCCGCCCAGCACCTTCCCGGATCTTCCGCTCGGCATCACCGCCGAGTGTCGACTGCTGACGCCACATGACCTCTTGGGAGCACTCCGCCATGGCTCACCCAGCCACCGACGCCGGAACCGACGCGATCGCCCGCCAGCGCCCCAGCCGGATGCCGTACCACCGTTATCAGCCGTACCAGCAGCAGTTCCGCGTCGACCTGCCGGACCGCACCTGGCCGACCCGGCAGGTCGAGGCCGCCCCGCGCTGGTGCGCCGTCGACCTGCGCGACGGCAACCAGGCCCTGATCGACCCGATGTCACCCGAGCGCAAGCGCCGGATGTTCCAGCTCCTGGTGCAGATGGGCTACAAGGAGATCGAGGTCGGCTTCCCGTCGGCCAGTCAGACCGACTACGACTTCGTCCGGCAGCTCATCGAACAGGACCTGATCCCCGACGACGTCACCATCCAGGTGCTGACCCAGTGCCGGGAGCACCTGATCGACCGCACCTTCGACTCGCTGCGCGGTGCCCGGCGCGCGATCGTGCACTTCTACAACTCGACGTCCACCCTCCAGCGCCGGGTCGTCTTCGGGCTGGACCGCGACGGGATCACCGACATCGCCACCACGGGTGCCCGGCTGTGCCGCAAGTACGCGGAGATCCACACCCCGGACACCGACGTCCACTACGAGTACTCACCGGAGTCGTACACCGGCACCGAACTGGAGTACGCCCTGGAGGTCTGCGCGAAGGTCATCGACGTGATCGACCCGACCCCGGACCGCAAGCTGATCGTCAACCTGCCGGCCACCGTCGAGATGGCCATGCCGAACGTGTACGCCGACTCGATCGAGTGGATGCACCGGCACCTGCCCCGCCGCGACAGCCTGGTGCTGAGCCTGCACCCGCACAACGACCGGGGCACCGGCGTGGCCGCCGCCGAGCTGGGCCTGCTGGCCGGCGCGGACCGGATCGAGGGCTGCCTGTTCGGCAACGGCGAACGCACCGGCAACGTCGACCTGGTGACGCTGGGGCTGAACCTGTTCTCCCAGGGCGTCGACCCGATGATCGACTTCTCGAACATCGACGAGATCAAGCGGGCCGTCGAGTACTGCAACCAGCTGCCCGTGCACGAGCGTCACCCGTACGCCGGCGACCTGGTCTACACGGCCTTCTCCGGCTCCCACCAGGACGCGATCAAGAAGGGCTTCGACGCCCTGGCCAAGGACGCCGAGGCCGCCGAGGTGCCGGTCGACGCGCACCCCTGGGCGGTGCCCTACCTGCCGATCGACCCGAAGGACCTGGGCCGCACCTACGAGGCCGTCATCCGGGTCAACTCGCAGTCCGGCAAGGGCGGCGTCGCGTACATCATGAAGACCGAACACCAGCTCGACCTGCCGCGCCGCCTCCAGATCGAGTTCTCCGGGGTGGTCCAGCAGGTCACCGACCACTCCGGCGGCGAGGTCGACCCCGGCGCCATGTGGGAGATCTTCGCCGCCCACTACCTGCTCGACCACCAGCGCGACCCGGCCGTCACCCTGGACGACTACGCCATCGGCACCGCCGAGGGCAAGGTCGAGATCGAGGCGCACGTCGGGATCGGCGGGGACCGCCGGTCACTGGTCGCGGTCGGCAACGGCCCCATCGACGCGTACGCCAACGCGCTGGCGTCGGTGGGCGTGCCGGTACGCGTACTCGACTACCACGAGCACGCGCTGTCCTCCGGCGGCGACGCGCAGGCCGCCGCCTACGTGGAGTGCGAGGTCGACGGCCGCACCGTGTGGGGCGTCGGCGTCGACCCCAACATCGTCAGCGCCTCCATCAAGGCCGTGACCAGCGCCCTCAACCGGGCCCGCGCCTGATCCCCCCGGGGCCCCCGGCGTAGTCCGGGGGCCCCGGGGATCGGCGCTCAGTCGTCGCGGCGGGTGAGGTGGAGTCCGGGGCCCCCGGAACCGGCGGTCAGCCGTCGCGGCGGGTGGGGGTCGACGCCGGAAGGGTCGGGCAGGGCTGGGCGGGCGGAGCCTCGCGGGGTGGACGGCGGATCAGCAGGACGGCCATGGCCGCGCCGGCCAGCAGCAGCGCCGCGCACCAGAGCAGCGCGCCCCGGTAGGCCGAGGTCAGTTCGGCGCGCTGCTCGTAGCCGGTGCCGGACAGGCCGACCAGCAGGGGCAACGCCGCCACCGCCAGCAGGCCCCCGGCCCGCGAGGCGGCATTGTTGAACCCGCTGGCCACCCCGGCGAACCGGTCCGCGACGGCGGCCAGCACCGACGCGGTCAGGGGGGCCACCACCAGCGTCAACCCGACACCGAACAGGGCCACTCCGGGCAGCACGTCCCACCAGTACGACGCGCCCGGCCCGACCTGCCGCAGCAGCAGCAACCCGAGCGCGGCCACCACCGGCCCCACGGTCAGCGGCAGGCGGGGGCCGATCCGCGCCGACAACGCGCCGGCCCGGGGCGAGCCCACCAGCAGCAGCGCGGTCATCGGGAGCAACGCGACGCCGGTGAGCAGCGCCGACCAGCCGACCACGTTCTGCAGGTAGACGGCGAAGAAGAACGTGAACCCGCCCAGCGCGGCGTAGACGAGCACGGTGAAGAGGTTCAGCACCGAGAACAGCTGACTGGAGAACAGTCCGGTGGGCAGCATCGCCGTGTCACCCCGGCGGCGTTCCACCAGCACGAACAGCACGGCGGCGGCCACCCCGACCGACACCGCCACCAGCACCGGCCCCGAGGCGAAGCCCCGCGCGGGAGCGTCGATCAGGGCGTACGTGACGCCCGCCAGGGCGAGCGCGCCGAGCAGCGCCCCGAGCACGTCGAACCGGCGGTGCTCCCGGCCGGGGCCCCGCGTACGGGACACGTCCTCGTCGCGGCTCTCCGGCGCCCAGCGCAACGCGGCCACCACGACCAGCGCGGCCAGCGGCAGATTGAGGAAGAAGATCCACCGCCAGGACAGCGCGTCGATGAGCCAGCCGCCGACGAACGGGCCGAGGGCGGTGGACACCCCGGACAGCCCCGCCCAGGCGCCGATGGCGCGTCCCCGGTCGTCGGGGTGGAAGCTGGCCTGGAGCACCGACAGCGATCCGGGGGTCAGCAGCGCCCCACCGGCACCCTGGAGGAAGCGGGCGGCGACCAGCCAGCTCGTGTCCTGGGCGAGACCGCAGAGCACCGAGGCGACGGTGAACCAGACCACCCCGAGCAGGAAGATCCGCCGCCGGCCGAAGCGGTCGCCCAGCGCCCCGCCCAGCAGCACGAAGGCGGCCAGCATCAGCAGGTAACCGTTGATCGTCCACTGCAGACCCGACACGGTGGCGCCGAGTTCGGCGCCCAGCCGGGGCAACGCCACGTTGACCACGGTGCTGTCCAGGAACACCATGCCGGAGGCGAGCACGGCGGCGGCCAGGGTGCCCCGGCCGGCGGCCGTGCCCATCCGGAGGTTCACGCCAGGTTCGGTCATGGGTACCAATCTTCCGTGCACCATGTGGGAGACGCCACGAAACGCCGAAACCCCGCACGGGTACTGTGCGGGGTCGCCGAAAGCCCGCAAGCTGGAAGGGTGTCGTCTGTGCGTACCAGATCAGGACCTCGCGTCGCGGCCGTCGCGTTCGTCGCGGCGCTGAGCCTCGGCGCAGCCGGCTGCGTTCCGGTGCCGGAGCAGCAGGGGCCGCCACCGAGCAGCGACGGCAACTCGGTGGAGAAGCTGGGCCAGCTCACGGTGGCCGAAGCCGGGTCGATGCGGGGCTACAGCCGGGACAAGTTCGCGCACTGGCGCAAGACGGGCAAGAACTGCGACGTACGCGACAGCGTGCTCCAGCGCGACGGGGAGAACATCAAGCTCTCCGGCTGCAACGTGGTCGGCGGCCGGTGGGAGAGCGCCTACGACGGCCGCAGCTTCACCGACCCCTCCGACGTGGACATCGACCACATGGTTCCGCTGGCCAACGCGTGGCGTTCCGGTGCCGACGAGTGGGACGACACCAGGCGGGGCGAGTTCGCCAACGACACGGACCGGCCGCAGCTCATCGCGGTTTCCGCCAGCTCCAACCGGGCAAAGGGTGACCAGGATCCGTCGCAGTGGAAACCGGCGAACCGGTCATACTGGTGCCAGTACGCCGAAGACTGGGTGACGGTGAAGCATCACTGGCGGCTGACGGTCACGAGCGCCGAGAAGGCCGCCCTCACCGACATGTTGGAGGGCTGCACATGGGCGAACAAGCCGTGACCGGAGCCGGAGACCACCCGAACCCGGAGCAGGCGCCGGACGCCGACGGCACCACGGCAGCGGCCACCGGCAGCCCCGGACCGACCACCGCCGGGATGACCGTGGACGGCGCACCCGCCGGCGGGACCACGGTGCCGGGGGCCGGCATGACCGCCGACGCGGGCGGGGCGACCGGCGCGCAGAGCCGGACGACGGACGTCGTACCCGGCCCCGGCGGGGTGATGACCGACGAGGTGGGCGTGGTCACCGGCGAGTTGACCCTGCGCACCGAGTACGCCGACGGTCAGGTCACGCTCCGGGTGCAGTACAAGGACGCCGACGAGTGGTACGCGGTGACCGGCGGCCGGGCCCCGCTGGCCGACCCGGCCGGGCTGGACGCGGTGCACACCGTCGCCGTCGGCCTGCTGAACCGCCCCGAGGGCTGACGTGCGGCGGCCGGCAGGGGCGGCGACGGGCCACCCCTGCCGGGCCGCTCAGACGAACGAACCCGGCTCACTCGGCGCGGACACCACGCCGGGGTCGTCACCCTCGCCCTCGGGCCGCACGACCTGCCCGGACGTCTTGTGCGGGCGCAGCTCCCCGCTGGCGATGCCCTCGGCGAAGTGGCAGGCCACCCGGCTGCCCCCGATGTCCCGCAGCACGGGCCGCTCGTCGGCGCACCGGGTCGGCTGGGCCCACGGGCACCGGGTGTGGAACCGGCAACCCGACGGCGGGTTGGCCGGCGAGGGCAGGTCCCCGGAGAGCAGGATGCGCTCCCGGCGGTCCTCCACGTCCGGGTCCGGCACCGGCACCGCCGACATCAGCGCCCGCGTGTACGGGTGCAGCGGCTCGGTGTAGAGCCGGTCGCTGGGCGCCTCCTCGACCAACGCGCCCAGGTACATCACGCCGACGGTGTCGGAGATGTGCCGCACCACCGCCAGGTCGTGCGCGATCACCAGGTAGGTCAGGCCGAGATTGTCCTGCAGTTCGTCGAGGAGGTTGACCACCTGGGCCTGGATCGACACGTCCAGGGCCGAGACGGGCTCGTCGGCGACGATCAGTTCGGGGCCGAGCACCAGCGCGCGGGCGATGCCGATGCGCTGCCGCTGCCCGCCGGAGAACTCGTGCGGGTAACGGGACAACGCCCACTGGGGCAACCCCACGGCGTCCAGCGTCTCGCCGATGATCTTCCGTCGCTCGTCCCGGCTGCCGCCGATCCCGTGGGCGTGCAGCCCCTCGGTGAGGATCGACTCGACGTTCTGCCGGGGGTCCAGGCTCGACATCGGATCCTGGAAGATCATCTGCATGCGGCGGCGCATCGCCCGCAGCCGGCCCGCCGGCAGGGTGGTCAACTCGACCCCGTCGAACCGGACCTCGCCGTCGGTGGGCGGAATGAGCTGCAACAACGCGCGTCCCAGCGTCGACTTGCCACAACCCGACTCGCCCACCAGGCCGTACGTCCGGCCGCGCACGATCCGCAGGTCCACCCCGTCGACCGCCTTGACGTGACCGACGGTACGGTCGAAGATCACCCCCCGTCGGATGGGGAAGTGCACCTTCAGGTCGCGTACCTCGACGAGGATGTCGCTCTCGGTCACGGCTTCTCCTCCTCGCGCGGCGCAGGCACCGCACCCGTGGCGGCCCCCGCCTGCCGGGCGGCGGCAGACGGCGGACCCACGGGCGCCGGGTTGACGCAACGGTAGCTGCGCCCCTCGTGGGTGAGCACCAACTCCGGTGGCTCACCCACGCAGGCGTCCTCCCGGCGCGAACAGCGCGGCGCGAAGGCGCAGCCCTCCGGCCAGGGCAGCAGGTCACGGACCGAGCCGGGAATGGGGTTGAGCCGCTCGCCCCGGCCCGCGTCCAGGCGGGGCACCGAACTGAGCAGACCCACGGTGTACGGATGCCGTGGCTCACGGAACAGCGGACGACGCCGGGCCGTCTCCACGACCCGACCGCCGTAGAGCACGTTGATGGTGTCGCACATGCCGGCGACCACCCCCAGGTCGTGCGTGATCATCACGAGCGCCGTGCCGGAGGAGTGCACCAGGTCCTTCAACAGTTCCAGGATCTGCGCCTGGATGGTCACGTCCAGCGCGGTGGTCGGCTCGTCGGCGATCAGCAGCCGGGGCCGGCAGGCCACCGCCATCGCGATCAGGGCCCGCTGCCGCATGCCGCCGGAGAGCTGGTGCGGGTACTCCTTGAGCCGCCGCCTCGGATCGGGGATGCCGACCCGGTCCAGCAGGTCGGCAGCCTCCTTCGTCGCCGCGTCGCCCTTCATCCCCCGGTGCCGGGTCAACACCTCGGTCACCTGGATTCCGATGGGGATCACCGGGTTCAACGACGACAGCGGATCCTGGAAGATCATCGCGACGTCCCGGCCCCGGACGTCCCGGCGGGCCCGGTCGTCGAGTTGGAGCAGGTCGGTGCCGTCGAACACGGCCTTCCCGCCGATCCGCAGACCCGGCTGCTTCGGCAGCAGGCCCATGATCGCCAGCGAGGTCACGGACTTGCCGCAACCGGACTCGCCGACCAGGCCGACGACCTCGCCCGCGTCGACGGAGAAGCAGACGCCGTCGACCGCGTGCACGGCCCGCTGACCACGCCTGCCGAAGGTGACGGAGAGATCGTCGACATCAAGCAGTGCCATGCTGGGCCCGCCTTTCGTTCGCGGCTGCGGGGCTCGCAAGCTCACTCCTCGCACTCACCGGAGCCCGCCTTTCGTTCGCGGCTGCGGGGCTCGCAAGCTCACTCCTCGCGCTCACGGGTACCTACTTCCGCAGTTTCGGGTCGAGGGCCTCGCGCATCGCCTCACCGAGCAGGGTGAAACCCAGCGCGGTGATGATGATGCCGACCGCCGGGTAGATCGCCAGCGCCGGCCGGACCCCCAGGTAGGGCTGCGCGTCCGCGAGCATCACGCCCCACTCGGGCACGGCCGAGTCGGGATTGCCCAGGCCGAGGAAGGACAGCGCGGCGGCCTCGATGATGGCGGTGGCCAACGTCAGCGTGGCCTGGACGATCACCGGGGCGAGCGAGTTCGGCAGCACGTGGGTCAGTGCGATCTTCGACTTCTTCACACCCAGGGAGGTGGACGCGAGGACGTAGTCGCTACCGGCCTGGGAGATCATCGAACCGCGTAGCAGCCGGGCGAACACCGGCACCGACACCATGCCGACCGCGATCATCACAGTGGTCAGGCTCGCGCCGAGCAGGGCGGCGATGCTCACCGCGAGCAGCAGGCTGGGCAGCGCCAGCAGCATGTCGATGAACCGCATCAGGACCGTGTCGACCATCCGGCCCCACCGCCCACCGAGACCCGCCGCGGCACCGGCGACACCGCCGATGAGGGCACCGACGGCCAGACCGATCAGCGTGGCCACCACGCCGACCAGCAGGGTCTGCCGGGCCCCGACGATCATCCGGCTGAACACGTCCCGGCCCTGGTGGTCGTACCCGAACCAGTGGTCACCGGACGGGCCGGGAATGACACCGGGCTTGATCACGCCCTCCCGGATACCCATGGTGTCCGTCGGGCCGTAGGGCACGAGGAACGGTCCGACGAGGGCGACCAGGACGAACACGGTGAGGATGGCGGCACCGACGATGGCGGCCGGGTTGCGGCGCAGTCGGCGGAACGCCTCCTGCCAGAGGCTGACGCCCCGCTCGTCGCGGGCGGTCACCTCGGCGAGCCGGTCGATCTTTTCCTTCTTCTTCGCACCGGTGATCGTCATCGGACCCTCACCCTCGGGTCGATCAGGCTGTAGGAGAGGTCAACGATCAGGTTCACCATCACGTACACCACCGCGATGATCATGATGAAGCCCATCAGCACCGGATAGTCCCGCTGGCTGATGGAGTCGGCGAGGAACGCGCCGATGCCGCTGAACGCGAACACCGTCTCGGTGAGCACCGCCCCCGAGAGCAGTCCGCCGGTGAGCAGACCGACGGAGGTGGCGACCGGGAGCATCGCGTTGCGCAGCACGTGGCGTCGGCGGACCACGCTCTCGGTGAGGCCCTTGGCCTCCGCGGTGCGGACGAAGTCCTCGTTCAGCACCTCCAGCACGCTGGCCCGGGTCATCCGCACGATGATCGCGAGCGGGATGCTGGCCAGCGCGATGCCCGGCAGCACCAGATGCCAGATCGCGTCGGCGGCGGCGTCCCACTCACGGGTCAGCAGCCCGTCGAGGACGAAGAAGTTGGTGATCCGGGTGGCTTCGATGGTCGGGTCCTGCCGGCCGCTGGCCGGGAACCAGTTCAGGTTCTCGGAGAAGATCGCCTTGAGGACGTACGCCAGGAAGAAGACCGGGATGCAGATGCCGATCAGCGACCCGCCGACGGAGGCGTGGTCGAGGAATCGGCCGCGCCGGCGGGCGGCGAGGTAGCCCAGCGGGATGCCGATGCCGATGGCGATCACCATGGCCATCACGGTCAGCTCGACGGTGCCGGGGAAGCGCTGGAGGAACTCGGTGGTCACCTCCCGCTTGGTGGAGATCGAGGTGCCCAGGTCGAGGCGGATCAGCCGCCGCACGAACCGGCCGTACTGGATCAGGATCGGCTCGTCCAGGCCGAGGTTGCGCCGGATCGCGGCGCGCATCTCGGGCGTGCCCCGCTCGCCGAGAATGGCGGTCTCGGGGCCGCCGGGAAGCCGGCGGAGCCAGATGAACAGCAGGATGGAGAGCCCGAACAGCGTGGGTATGAGCTGGAGCAGGCGTCTGACGATGAACCGGAACACGGCGGCCTCGAAGGGGTGCGGAGGGTGGCGGGCGGGCGCCGTGTGGCACGGCGCCCGCCCGTCACAGGTGCGTCAGGTCAGGACTTGAACTCGGCGGTGGCGAACCGCTCGTCGGTGAGCGGGCTCGCCTTGACCCCGGTCACGTCCTTGCCGAACACGATCGCCGGCGGCGAGTGCGAGATCGGCACACCCGGCAGGAAGTTCATGATGTCGGCGTTGAGCTCCTTGTAGAGCGCCACCCGGGCCGCCTGGTCCGCAGTGGTGTCCGCCTTCTTGAACTTCTCGAACAGGGCCGGGTTGTTGAAGCCCCACTCGTCCTTCTGCCGGTCGAAGAAGGTGCCGATGAAGTTGTAGCCGTCGCCGTAGTCACCGGTCCAGCCGAGGAAGTGCAGGTCGTGGTCGCTGCCGGAGGTGGTGGCGTTGAGGTAGTCCGGGCTCCACTTCAGCGGGATCGGCTCGACCTTGATGCCGGCCGCCTGCAGGTCCGCCGAGACCAGCTCGAACAGGTCCTTCGGGTTCGGCATGTACGGCCGGGTGACCTCGGTCGGGTAGTGGAACTTCAGCGTCAGGTTCGACGCGCCGGCCTCGGCCAGCAGCGACTTGGCCTTCTCGACGTTGTAGTCGTACTTGGTGACGTCGCCGTTCCAGCCCTCGACGGTCTCGGGGAAGAAGTTCACCGCGACCTGGGCGCCCGGGGGCAGCTTCGAGTCGACCAGCGCCTGCCGGTTGATCGCGTGCGCGATCGCCTGCCGGACCTTCAGGTCGGCCAGCTTCGGGTTCCCCTTCTGGTTGATCGCCAGGTAGAGGATGTTGAAGGCCGGGCGGGTCAGGACGTTGAAGCCCTCACTCTTCAGCGGCTCGACGTCGGCCGGGCCGACCAGGTCGTAACCCTGGATGCCGCCGGAGCGCAGCGCCTGCTTGCGGGCGTTCTCGTCCGAGATGGTCTGGAAGATCAGCGTCTTCAGCTTGGCCTTCTCGCCGGCGTAGTCCTCGTTGCGCTCCAGGGTCAGCGTCTTGTTGGCGATGTCCCAGGCCTTGAACTTGAACGGACCCGTACCGGTCGGGTGCCCCGTCGCGTACGCCGGGTACTTGATGTCGTCGGCGCTGCCGGCCACGTTGCTGGCGTCGTACTGCTCCAGGGCCTTGGGGCTGTGCATGGAGAACGACGGCAGCATCAGGGCGGCCGGGATCTTGCTGGAGACCCGGGTGAAGGCGAGGTCGACCGTGGTCTCGTCCTTGGCGGTGCAGGACTTGAAGAGGCTCGGCGGCAGCGTGTCGTCCTCGTTGGCGGCGAAGCCACCCATGACGTCCTGCCAGTACGCCGTGACGTCGGGGCTCTGCATCAGGCCCTTGGCGTTGTACCACCGGTTGAAGTTGACGCACACGGCCTCGGCGTTGAAGTCGGTGCCGTCGTGGAACTTCACGCCCGAGCGGAGCTTGAACGTCCAGGTGGTACCCGCGGCGTCCGGGGTCCAGGATTCGGCGAGGCCGGGGCTGACCTTGGTACCGCCCTCCTCGGGGCGGACCAGCGTCTCGAACACCTGGCGCGCGACGCGCAGCGACTCACCGTCGCTGGCGAAGCTGGGGTCGAGCACCTTCGGGTCTCCGGCGACGCCGAAGACGAGGGTGTCCTTCTTGTTACCGCTGGAACCTTCATCATCGCGGTCGCTCTCGGCACAGCCTGCTACCGCGAGGGCCGCAGCCGCGATGGCCGCGAGCGCGACCTTCGGCCTGGATGCACGCATGGTGCTTCACCTCGTCCTAGGGGGTACGGACAACGTGGTGACAGGGGTCACCGATGGCGGTGACCTTAGCCCCCGTTAGGACCAGCCGGAAACCGCTGCCGAAGGGGTTGGTACCGGATCGTGTCCTACCCGACACGCGCCTGGCGTATGCCCAGCATGGACTACCTGCGAAGAGTCTTTTTGTCCGTTCTCAGATATGCGGATTTGTTACATCGATCGGCATCCGGATCAGCCCGCATGTCAGAACACACTGTGGAGTCCGACCGCCCCGCGCCCCCCACCCGCAACCCGCGGGGATCGAGGGACGGCGGACGGCTCAGACCGCCCGACGCCCCTCGAAGGCCCTACCGAGAGTGATCTCGTCGGCGTACTCCAGGTCGCCGCCGACCGGCAACCCACTGGCCAGCCGGGTGACCGCGATGCCCATCGGCTTCACCATCAACGCGAGGTACGTAGCGGTCGCCTCACCCTCGGTGTTCGGATCGGTGGCCAGGATCAGCTCCCGGACGGCGCCCCCGCCCAACCGGGCCATCAACTCCCGCACCCGCAGGTTGTCGGGCCCGATGCCCTCCAGTGGATTGATCGCCCCGCCCAGCACGTGGTAGCGCCCCCGGAACTCGCCGGTGCGCTCGATCGCCACCACGTCCTTCGGCTCCTCGACCACGCAGAGCACCTCGTCGGTACGCCGCGGATCCCGGCAGATCCGGCACTGCTCGGACTCGGCCACGTTGTAGCAGCTGGTGCAGAACCGCACCAGCTCCTTGACCTTGCGCAGCGCGCCGGCCAGCCGGTTGACGTCGGCCGGATCGGCGGACAGGACGTGGAAGGCGATCCGCTGGGCGCTCTTCGGGCCCACGCCCGGCAGCCGCCCCAGCTCGTCGATCAGATCCTGGATGGCACCCTCGTACATGAAGCGGCTCAGAAACCGGGCAGGCCGAGGCCGCCCATGCCACCCGCGACCGGGCCCATCTTCTGATCGGTCAGCTCGCGGGCCGCCTCGGCGGCGTTGTGCATCGCCGCGACCACCAGGTCCTCCAGGGTCTCCACGTCATCCGGGTCGACGACCTTCGGGTCGATCTTGATGCCCCTGACCTCGCCGGAACCGGAGACCGTCACGGTGACCAGCCCGCCGCCCGCCGTGCCGGTCACCTCCGCCTCGGCCAGTTCGGCCTGCGCCTTGGCGATCTGCTGCTGCATCTTCTGCGCCTGCTTCAGCATCTGCTGCATGTTCGGCTGTCCACCAGGGCGCACGGAGACTCCTTCGACTCGTCTGCTCGACCGCCGCCAGCCTATCGGGCGGCACCGACCGCACTCGTCGGCGCGGCAGGCACCCCGACGGGTTCCCCGGACGGGCCGGGGCGCGGGACGGGGCGGGGCGGGCCCGGGGCGGGGCCGTGTCCGGGGCGGGCCCGTGTCCGGCCTTCCGCTACCGGGTGTCCACCTCGCTGATCTTCTCCGCGCCGAACGCCTCGCGGAGCAGCCGTACGGCCTGCTCCTCGCTCGACTCGCGGGCGGTCTTCTCGTCGATCACCTCGTCCAGCGGCTCGTCGCCCGGGTCGAACCCCTCGTACCCCGGCCTTGTCGCCGGGGTACCGCCGGGGCGTCCCCCACCGCCGCGGACCGGGCCGTCGAAGTCCGGGTCGTACGGCGGCTCGCCGGCCCAGTCGGCGTCCGCCGTCTTGCGGGTCGCCTGGGCGGGACGTGGACCGCGCCCGGCCGCCGCCGCGCGGGCCGCCGCGATCGCGCTGCTCACCGGAGCACCGTTGGCTGCCGACGCGGCCTGAACAGGCACGGGCCGGGACGCCGAACCACCTGCCCCGGCGGCGCTCTGCGCCGTCGCGGCGACAGCCGACGGGCCAGCGGGCGTCGCGCCGGTGCCCTGGCGGCCGGCGGGTGCCGCGCCGGGGCCCTGCACACCGGCGGGAGTCTCGCTGGCCCCCTGCGGGCCGGCAGGCGTCGCCGCACCACCGGCGGGTGCCGGGCCGGACGGTGTCGGAGCGGGCGGTGTCAGGCCCCGGTCACCACCCGGGCGGGCCGCCTCCGGCCAGTCACCGTCGTCGTCCCCGGAAGCAGCGGCGGACACCGGGCCCGAACCGCCCGGCCTGGCCGGCTCGGGCCAGTCGTCGTCGGAAGACCCCGCCTGGGCGGCCGGCGCGCCGGGGCGGCCGGCCCTTCCACCCTCCGGTGGAGACGCGGCGGGCGGAGCGGGTGGGGCGGACGTCGGTCGGGCCGGTGGGGACGCGGCGCGCGGACCGCCGAGCGGCACCCCGCCCCGCTCGCCGGCCACCTCGCACCGGATCTGCCAGCGCCCGCCCAGTTCCTCGTAGAGCGCGTCGGTGAGCACCTGGGCATGGTCGGCCATCATCTTGGCCAGCACCGAGGACTTCACGGTCAGCACCAACGCGTCACCGTCGAGGTCACGGACGACCGCGTCGCGCATCAGTGCCGCGATCCGCTTGTTGGTGCGGTTGACCTTGCCGACCACCTCGGGCCAGACCCGGCGTACCGCGACCGCGTCCAGCGCGCCGGGGGCCGACGCGCCGGGCCGGGGCGGCTCCGGGGTGGCCGGGTCCGGCATGACGGCCGACGCCGGCACGGCCCGCCGCGCGGGCGGGTCACCCGGGCCGGAGTCGCTCCGGCCAGGGGTCCCCCGCCCGTCGGACGCGCTCGCCGCGACGCCGGCGGAGGGGTCGGGGGTTGCGGCAGCCGCCGGCGTGCCGGCGGCCCCGGCCGTGGACGCGGCGTCAGCCGCCGCCGGGGCGGGAGGCTGCGGGCGTACCGCCGGGGGGTGGACACCGCAGGGGCGCCGGCGGCGACCGGCGGCGCGTCGGTGCCGGCGAGGGTGAGCCGGCGCTCCATGCGTTCCAGGCGCTGGAGCAGGCCACCGGCGGAGTCGTCGGCGCCGGGCAGCAGCATGCGGGCGCAGATCAGCTCCAGCAGCAGCCGGGGCGCGGTGGTGCCGCGCATCTCCACCAGGCCGTCGTGCACGAGGTCGGCGCAGCGGGACAGGGTGCCCGGCCCGAGTTGCTGGGCCTGGGCGGCCATCCGCTCGATCTGGTCGGTCGGCCCGTCGATCAGACCCTTGGCGGCGGCGTCGGGCACCTGCTGGAGCACGATCAGGTCCCGCAGCCGCTCCAGCAGGTCGGCGGCGAACCGGCGCGGATCGTGGCCGGCCTCGGCCACCCGGTCGACGGTGGCGTACGCGGCGGCCCCGTCGCCGGCGGCGAGCGCGTCGCACATCTCGTCGATCAGCGCCGCGTCGGTGACGCCGAGCAGCGCGGCGGCCCGCGCGTAGGTGACGCCCTCGGGCCCGGCGCCGGCGATGAGCTGGTCGAGGACGGAGAGGCTGTCCCGGGCGCTACCCCCGCCGGCGCGCACCACCAGCGGAAACACCGCCGGCTCGACCTGCACGCCCTCGGCCTGGGTGAGCTGCTCCAGGTACGGCCGGAGGGTCTTCGGGGGATCAGCCGGAACGGGTAGTGGTGGGTCCGCGACTTGATCGTGCCGAGGACCTTCTCCGGCTCGGTGGTGGCGAAGATGAACTTGACGTACTCCGGGGGTTCCTCGACCAGCTTGAGCAGGGCGTTGAAGCCGGCGGACGAGACCATGTGCGCCTCGTCGATGACGTAGATCTTGAAGCGGCTGCTGGCCGGGGCGAAGAACGCCTTCTCCCGCAGTTCCCGGGCGTCGTCGACGCCGCCGTGGCTCGCCGCGTCGATCTCGATCACGTCGATCGAGCCGCCCCCGTCGATGGCCAGCGACCGGCAGGAGTCGCAGGTGCCGCACGGCTCGGGGGTGGGACCGTGCTCGCAGTTGAGGGAGCGGGCCAGGATCCGGGCGCTGGACGTCTTGCCGCAGCCGCGCGGCCCGGAGAAGAGGTACGCGTGGTTGAGCCGCCCGCTGCGCAACGCCTGCGACAGTGGCTCGGTGACGTGCTCCTGCCCGATGACCTCGGCGAAGGTACGTGGCCGGTACTTGCGGTAGAGGGCCAGTGCCACCCGTTCCGCCTCCTCTCGACCGAGCCATTCTGCGCCGGTGCGGCGCGGGTGACCACCCACCACCCCGTGACCCGACCCGCGGGAACGCTACCGACACCCGGAGACAGAAAGGCCTCCCGTGCACCCGGCAGAGCTCGCTTATCCTTGCTGCCTTCCGGCCCTGGGGAGGTTCACGAGATACCGCCGCACGGGAGGTGAGTCCCACCCTACCCGACGACAGGTCGATCTTCAGGGGGTGGTGGGGTGGCCCACGCCGGGGAGACCTGTATTCTGGCTCGCGGAGGATTCGCCTAGAGGCCTAGGGCGCACGCTTGGAAAGCGTGTTGGGTTCACACCCTCACGAGTTCGAATCTCGTATCCTCCGCTCTCCTGAGCAGCACGAACGACAGGGCCGGCCCCACGGGGACCGGCCCTGAGTCGTCTCTACGGTCGCTTTCGTCTCAGTTTTCGTCTCACTTGCCCTGTTCCGGCTGGTCGGGCGGCGGCTCGGCGGACCTCTCCCCCGGCCCGGTCGGCAGGTCGCCCCAGAGCAGTCCGCCGAGTTGCTGCGCGATGTCCCGGCGTACCTGGTCGGTCATGTGCTGGTACCGGACTGCCATCGCCGAGTTAGACCAGCCCATGATGCCCATCACGGCGCGGCCGGAGACGCCGAGGACCAGGAGCGCGGTAGCGGCGGTATGCCGAGCGTCGTGCAGTCGGCCATCCCGCACTCCGGCGAGCTTGAGGAGCCGTTTCCACTCGTCGTAATCCGTCGCCTGGTGGATCGCCTCGCCGGTCGGCGAGGCAAATACCCATCCTTCGTCCCGCCAGAGTTGCGCGGCGGTTTCGCGCTCGGCGTCCTGTTCTTTCCGGTGCCGCCGCAGCAGGTCGACCAGCGCATCCGGCAGACCGATTGAGCGTCGACCGGCACGCGATTTCGTGTCAGCCGCAACCGGGCGTTCGTTCATCCGCTCGGGGCATTGACCGGGCAACCTCTGTTCGCACTTCCCGTCGCAGCCGTGCCGCCATTTCGGCCGAAGCAGTGCCCGGCGGACGGTAAGCGACCCGTTGTCCAAATCCACATCCGACCACTTCAAGCCGAGCGCTTCACCCTGGCGCAGACCGAGCGCCAGCGCCACCGCCCATCGCGCGCTGTTCCGCCGTGACGATGCCGCACGCAGGATCGCCTGTACCTCCGGAACGGAGTACGGCTGCACCTCGGAATCCGGCAGGCGGGGCGGCTTGGCCAGGGCGGCGGGGTTCCGGGCGAGGTGCCCACGGCGGACCGCTTCGCCGAGTGCCGTGCGGATGGTCCGGTGCGCCTGGTGGGCGGTGCCGGCCGCGCTGCCGTTGGCCATCATGCGGACGTACAGCCGTTCCAGGTGTTCCGGCTCTAGGCGGTCAAGGCGGTGGGCACCGACACCGGGAATCAGGTGCCGACGAACGGCGACCCGGTAGCCGTCGAGCGTGTTCGTACGGACCACCGGGCCGGCGATGTTCTCGACCCAGTGCGTTAGCCACTTCTCGACCGTCCAGCGACTTCCCGGCTTTCGAACCGTGCCGTTGTCGCGCTCCCGTTCCAGGGCTCGAACCTTGCGAATTACCTCGGCCTCGGTCTTCGCCTGAACGTGCCGCCGGTCCGGCTTGCCGTCGTCCTTGACGCCGACAGTTACCCGGCCATGCCAGTAGCCGTCACCGCCCTTGTAGATGCTGGATGCGCCGTTGGGCTTTCTTCCCACTCGTCGGGCTCCTTTCGTCAGGCGGCGTGGTCGAGGTCGGTCGGTTCGGCAAGCAGGCTCCGCACGTACTCGTCGAGGCAGAAGGTGGGTACGCGGCGGAGTCGGCCGATGGTGACGGTGCGGATTTGGCCGGTTTTGATGAGGGCGTACATGGTGGTGCGTCCGATGCCGAGTCGGTGGGCGGCTTCTTCGATGGTCAGGACGACGCGGTTTTCTGGGGTGGGCACGGCTTTCTCCCCGTGGTTCGGTTGGTCTGAGAGCGCCGGTGGCGGGCGTTCTCCGTGGGCGAGGGTCAGATGCTGGGCGACGAGGACAGATCGATGGAGACCGTTGTGGCGGCCCGCCGAGAGCGCCGGAGAGCCAAGATCTCGGACAGGTCGGTGCAAGGCGATGCGCCGGGTCGACTCAAGGGCTCTCAGGGGGTCGCCTGCGTGGTTCGGCGGCAGGTGGTTGTGCGTTGCTGCGTGGGGAGGGCTGAACCATCTCCGCATCTCCGCATCTCCGCAAACAGGGCTGTGAGCTGGGCGGATGCTTGCGGAGATGCGGAGTGCCGCTGAGGGGTCATCTCCGCAAAGGGGTGTCATCTCCGCAGTGGTTGCGGAGATGCGGAGATCGACGGTCTTCGAGGTTCCGATCTCCGCAGAGTGTTTCCCCTGGTAGAGCGCCGTTGCTGCGGCGTTGCGGAGATGCGGAGATGGTTCAGCCGGTTCCGGGTCACCCTTGGTGGCGTTCGACCCAGAACACCGACCGGTCACCCCGGTCGTTGCGCCCTGCCCGGATGACGTGATCACCGCGCCACCGTCCGGCTTGCCCGGTGAGGAGCCGGCCGAGTTGCAGGGGGTTGGGTAGGCGGCCGTTGTGGGTGGTGATGAACTGCCCGTCCCACGGGTCATTGACGTCGCTGCCGAGGTGCATCGGTTCCGCGTCCTGCCGTAGCTCAGCGGCGGTCATCGCACGACCGCCGTGGCGGTCGTGCCAGCAGGTGAGGAACGCGCGCCAGCGCGTTTCGTCCTCATCGATCTCACGAATGTCGGCCGCGTTGGTGAGGAACCCGTCGATGCCGTGGTGGGCGAGGAATCCGCCGAGGGCTTGCGCCCACGGCGTGAACTGCCGCATCGACAACCCCGACACCCTGGGTGCTCCCCGCCGCGTCCAGTCCAGGACGAGGACCAGGAGGTGCCACAGGACGGTGAGTTGGTTGCCGGGGTCGGTGATCCATTGGTCGAGGTGCGGGATACCGAACCCGCGTTGATCGCGCAGCTCCGGGCGAGGCATGTTCGGGTCGAGCCGTACCCGCACCGTGCGAGACGCCATGTCTCCACCAACTTGGAGGTTGTTGCCGGTGGCCATCCACAGCCGGTCGTTGACGGTGGCGACGTTGCGGGACGCGCCCAACTGCCGGTCGGACCAGACGCCGGAGGTGACGAGTTGGGCGAGGACGGCGGAGTCGATGACGGTGCCTTCGGCGAGGTTGTCCCAGATCACCACCCCGACCTGCTCGGCCAGAACCGCGGTGATGGACTTGCGGAGTTCTTCATCGGAGTAGGCCCAGGTCATCACACGTTGCCCGTAGAGCATGCCGGGGCCGGCGGTGAGGATCGTTTTGCCGGATGAGGGCATGGTGGCGTCGATGAGAGCGAACGGGGTCAGGGATCGGGTGAAGTGCCGCAGGATCGGCGTGGCCAGCAGCGCCACGTAGTTGGCCCGGTCGGCAGCGGATGCCCAGGGGAAGTCGCGCAGGAACCGGCCGAGCAGGAACGTGCGGGCCTGGTCGACCTGCTCGCGAGTGGGTTCGTCCGGCACCGGCGGCAGCGCCACCTTCGACGCGAGGTAGAGGCCGGTCGCCGGGTCATAGCCCGGCCGCTGCAACAGGGTGCCGTCACGGCGCAGCACCGGGGCACCGATGATCCCGCGCAGCGGCGGCACCCCCGGCCACGTCTTACCGGCCAGCACCGAGGACAGGATGTCGCGGGGCGGGGTCACCTCGTCTTCGTAGACCTCGGGGTCGCCGGTGTCGCTCTTGCGGGTCTTGAGCCGGTACACGTAGGCGTGTTGAGCGAGCAACCCGGCCAGACCGGCAGGGTTGACGGTGCTGGCGGCGACGGGCAGGGGTGAGTCTTCGTCGGCGGCGGTGGTGAGGCCACCGGAGACGGCTTCCATGTGCACGAGCTGCCCGGCCGACACATAGGTGTCGGGCAACAACCCGTCGACCAGGGCGGCTTTGAGAACGCGGATGGTTTCCGGGCCGGTGCCGATTTGCAGGCGGGTGGTCATGCTGCCGCCTTTCCGGTGCCGGCGATGCTGCGTGGGTTGCGTGCTCCGGTGCGCAGGCCGGACGCGATGGTGCGGGCGATCTCGGCGGGTCGGAGGCCGATGGTGAGGGCGGCGGGTTCGAGGACGGCGGTGACGTCGTCGTGGGTGAGCGCGCCTCCGGCGGCGAGTTGGCCGAGGGCGACGGCGGAGGTGAACAGGGCGTGGTTGCGTTGCCCGTCGGGGGCTGCGGTGAGGTGCGCGACCTGGCGGCGGATCGCGGCGGCGACGTAGCGGCCGTGCCGGTCGACCGACACCAGCGCTACCGACCGTGCCGCCGCCGGGCGTGGTGCCGGGGCGAGCTGGTCGGCGATCCAGGCCGGCAAGGGTGCCGGGTCGCAGTCGAGCGCCACCGAGTACGGGTGGCCGGCGGCAGTGCTGCCTGCGGCGACGACGTAGCCGCCGTGGGCGCGGGTGTCGACTTTCCAGCCGAGTCCGCCCCGGTCGCCGGTCGTGTTGCGCAGCTGCGGCCCGCCGGTGGGGTGCTGGTAGTAGAGGTGGCTGCCGCCGCTGGCGGTGGTGACGGTGTAGGTGACCTCGATACCGGCCCGAGGTGGCGTGTGGGGGCCGAACCCGCCGTAGGGGTCGGTGGGGGTGCCGTGGCGGTGGGCGAGGGTGGCGAACACGTCCAGGCCGTCACACGCCCCCGCCCATTCCGGCGGCGGGGTGTCGGCGGCGTTCTTCGGCACGTCGAGGTCGACCACGACGAGGCCGGAGGGGCCGCAGGCGATGCCGATGCCGTAGGGGCGCGTCGACCACGCCCGCCGGATGCGCTGCGGGTCGGTGGTGGCGCGGGGTTCCCAGCCAAGGTGCCGCCCGGCGGCGTGGCAGCGCGGGTCGTGGCCGGTGCAGTTCTCGGCGGTGTGGTCGGGGAACGCGGGTCGCTTGTCGTCGGGGCGTAGCGGGAAGACGTGCCAGCCGCGCGCGGCGTGGCCGAGAGCGGCGGTGAGCAGGTCAGCGTCAGGCATGGGGCTCCCTTCCGGTGGGGCTGGGGCGTGTATCGGTGTCGATGGGGGTTCGGGCTTTCCGGCCAGTGCTGCGGGGGTGTGGGCGGGGCAGCGCAGCCCCGGCAGGTAGCGGCGGATACCGCTGGTGGTGTGGCAGTAGCGGTGTTCGGTGCCGATCCAGTGGCCGCACCGGGTCACCGGCCTAGTGCGGCCGGCGGTCACCGGGCGGCCCGCCCGGGTCGCGGCCGGGCCGCGATCGCGGCGCGGGTGACGGCCTGGCGGAGGTCGCCGAGCAGGCCGACCAGTTGGCGGCGGGCGGCGACCTCGGTCGGGGCGAGGGCGATGCGGAGGCGTACCTCGGCGTGGTCGCGGCCGGCGGCGGTGCGCACCCGGACGAGGACGGCGCGAGCGCGGCCGGGAACGTCGACCACGATCTCGTCGGAGCGGTGTTCGCCGAGACCGCATCGGTGGTCCCGCCCGCACCACGTCGTGTGTCCGGCTCGGCCGGTGGTGCGGTTCATGGTTGGCCGTCGCGGTACTCGGCGCGGATGTAGTCGATGAGCCGGCGGCCGGGGCGGACACGGATGCCGGTGCCGTCGCAGCGGGTGCAGTCGCGGCGGGTGCCGATGCTGGTGTGGTGGTAGCGACGGCCGTGGCAGCGTCGGCAGCGTCCCCATGGCGACACCGCACACTTGATCAGGTATGACGCTGCGTAGATGAGGGTGGCGAGGCTAGCGAGCAGCAGGGTGAGGGTCACGAAATGCCTCCACGAGCCGGTTTGAGGGTGCGCAGGGCTTGCGCCGCTAGTTGTTAGGGCGCTGGCCAGGTGTCAGGTGGGTTGCTAGCGGGGGTGCTAGGTCTAGCGGGGGCCACCGCTAGACCTAGCAACCGATCGCTGTCCGGGTTAGGCGGCTTTGTCTCCGCGCCGCTTGTGACGCTCCGCAACCGCCCCGGCGATGTCGGCCCGGTCGATGCCGCGCCGGTTCGCGCCCTTGCCGGTGGTCGGGTCGGTGCCCCACACCTGCCCCGTGGTGACCCCGTACGGCTTGAGGGCCGCCGTCAGTTGGTCGCGGGTCAGGTCCCCGTACGCCTCCGGGTTCAACTCGGCGAGCCGCTCGGTGAGGGTTTCGGCCCACACCTTCGGCTCCGTCGCCGGGACCACGGTGAGGATGTCGTCCAACAGCGTGTCCCGGCGTACGGCCGGGGTCGGCGTGGCCTGCCCGATCGCGTGCCCGGTCAGCGTCCCGGCCGCCTCACGCAGGGCTCGCGCCCGGTCGGTGATCTTCTCAGCAGTCGGACCATCGACGTAGAAGGTGCGCACGATCTGCGCGTCGTCGGCCGCGCCGACGAGGTAGCCCACACCCTTGTCCTTCTTGGCGAACATGGTCGCCCGGATGCCGTTCTTGTACGCCGAGGTGCCGAGGATCATGTCGTTTTCGATCTGACCCATGACCCGCAGGCAGAACCGCGTCCCCGCATTCGCGCTCACGCCGGTGGGGAGGCTCTTGGCGTCGGGCCGCTGGGTGGCCACGACGAGGATGACGCCCAGGGCGCGGCCGAGCTTGATGATTTTCTCGGCCAGCTCGCCGGCTTCCTTGCCGAACTCCGGATGACTGAACAGTTCCTGCACCTCGTCCAGGGCGACGACCAGCCAGTGCAGGCCCAACTTCTTACGGCGGGCGAGGTCGGGGGTGACCTTGTTGTCCGGGCACACGGCCTTGGGTAGGCCCTTGATGACGGCGGCGCGGCGCTGGCATTCCTTGCGCAGCTCCCGCAGCGCGATCAGGCCCTCTTCGGCGGTGTCGTCGTCCTGCCCGGACGCGTACCGGGCCGACACCTTTTCGAGGGGGTCGAGTCCGCCGGTGCCCTTGAAGTCGAAGCACCACAACTCAGCGTACGGGTCGAGGGCTGCCGCGAGCATGGGGACCTGGGTGGCGGCGGTCTTGCCGTAGCCGGGAATCGACCCGATCAGCAGGTTCGTGTAGAGCAGGTCGATGGAGATGACCCGGCCGCGCGGGTCGGTGCCGAACGGCACCGGCCTGCCGAGGTCGAACCCGCCGGACGCCTTGAGCAGCGGCCACGGCTTCGGTGGGGTGGCGGCCATGTCCTGATCCCCCACCCACAACAGCAGGCGGCCGGGGTGCACCTCGGGTTGTCCTTCGGGCCAGACGCAGCCGAGGGGGCGGGTGAGGCCGGCGGCGAGCCGGTCACGCCGCTCGATCACATCCCCAGCCGTGACGCCGGGCGGCAGGTCGATGTCGGCCCGCCAGCCAGGGCCGTCGCGGGTGATCGGGGCGGTGAAGGCGATCGCGCGGTGTCCCTGCTTGGCGATGGCTTGGGTGATGCCGGAGATGCCGAGCACGGCCAGGGCCCGCACCACCACATCCGAGGTGAGTCGGGCAACGCGGGGGATGACCACGGCGGTGTCGAGTAGCGGCTTGTCGGCCGGCTGGCCGAGCATCCCGCACAGGGTGACCAGCAGGGCCAGGACGGCCCAGCGTGCCCACGGCGGCGCGAGGGCCACCGCGACACCACCGGCGAGGGTGATGGCGAGGGTGAAGGTGGCGACGATGCCCCGCCAGCGGACGCGCCGGTCACGCTGCCGGGACAGCTTCAGGTAGAGGTCACCGTCGCGGGTCTGGGAGGTCGACTGCCGCAACTGTTCACCTTCCCAGTCGAACACCCACCGGGTCGCACCCGACATGAGCCGGGCCGCACCAGCAGGGGCACGCAGGGCGAGTTTCCCGCCGTACTTCGGTAGGCGGGTGGCGTGATAGGCGGTGGTGTGCAGCAGATGCCCCACCGCCCACCGCATCACGTCGACCAGCTCGGCACGCGAGCACAGCCACGCGGGCAGGATCGGCCGACGCTGACCTGCGCGGACAGCCGACAGGGTAAACCGCGGTGACTTCTGCGCGTCCGGCGAGTCGACCAGCAGCGGGCCGGCGTCGGCCTGGTCGTCGTCGGGGTCGGGGGTGCGGGCGGCGCGGGCCGCGTCGAGGTCGACCACCTCGGCATCCGGGCCGGCGGTGGGGTTGGTGGGGTTGATGGGGTTGGTGAGGTCGCGTTCGGCGGCGTGCCAGTCGAAACGGTTGTCGTCGTGGGGGGACGTCATGATGGGGGTTCCTCCGGTCATGGGGATCGGTAGGGCCGGCGGCGCGGCGAAGGTTGGTCGCCAGGTGCCGCGCCGCCGGGCCAGCAGGAGCGGGGTAGTCGGGGCGGGTTGTTGGGGTGGGGGTTAGCGGCGCTTCTTGCGGTCGGTGCCGCCGGTGCTGCCGATGGCGGTTGCGCCGTTGCCGATCGCGCACTGACCGGTGACGGTGACGCGGCCGGTGGTGACCGTTCCGCCGCTGCTGGCGGTGGTGGGGTCGAAGGTGTAGTGACCGGCGGTGCAGATCGCGAGGGTGCCGGTGTCATCGACCGACACCGACCGGAAACCCTTGCCGCACTGGGTGCAGGACGAGATCGCCACGGTTTGCCTCCCTTGCGGCTGCCAGCGGGTCTGGCAACCTCCGCACCCCACCGGGCCAACCTCGGCAGGCTGGGCCGGTGAGGGCGGGGGTGGTCAGGCCGCGCAGAACAGGGCGGCGACGAACAGCCAGCCGATGTGCCACGACTGGTCCAGGGCGTAGGCGCCGGTGCCAAGGGACGGGTTGTCGTCGCGGCCGGGCCGGGGTGCGCCGAGGGCGTAGAAGCGTGCCGAACCGAGAGCAGCAGCGATGCGCTGGAGCGGGGTACGCCGGTCAGCGACGTAGTGCGACACCGCCGACACCGTCAGGCCGACCCCGACGCCCCACGGGTCGAGGCGTAGCCCGGTCGCCAGCACCATCGTGGCGAGGGTGATCAGGGCGGTGAGGGTGTAGGTGGCGACGTGGGCGGCGCACGCGATACGCCCGGCCCATCCGGGCTGGCCCTTGCAGTCGGCCTGCCGCTGGGTCTGCACCCAGTGGTCAGCGACCTGATGGGCGACGTAGAGGGTGGCGAACACGGCGGCGAACGTGGCGGCGTGTGCGCCGGTCGGATCTGCGAACATGGGTGGTCTCTCCCAAGGTCTGTTGGCTGAGGGGTGGAGGCCGGCGGCACGGCATCGGTTTGCAGGCCAGGAGCCGTGCCGCCGGGCGGGGCTAGTCGGTGATGCGGGTGCCGTCTGCGCGGCGCTGCCGTTCGTCGGCGGCCATGCCGTGAATCTCGCCCTGGACATGGGCGGGCAGGTCACGCCACGCCTGGCGGGTGGCGTCGTCGCGGTGGATCTGCGTCACCGCCCACTCAGCGACCAGGTTGGCCAGGTCTCGGCTGGTGGCCTTACGGCGGGCCATCAGGCGTTCTCCCGCACGAGGTGAGCGAGGGCGGCTCCCATGCCGAGTACCGCGACCGGGAGGCAGGCCACGGCGGTGGTGATCCACCACGGGGCCGAGGTGACCCCGGCGGCGACGAGCAGGTGGTAGGCGACCTGGCCGAGCGCGCCGACGGCGAGGGAACCCAGGGCCGACCACTTCGCGAACCGGCGTGCCCGGTCCGGTACCCGCCCGGACAGCCACACGTACAGCGCGTACGCGCCGTAGGTTTCGACACCGATGGGCAGGGTGATCGCGGTGTTGATGCTGAATCCGTCAGCGATACCGGGCAGCGGGTGCACGATGCCGAACCCGGTGAGTCCACCGAGTCCGACCCACCCCGACCAGATCGCGACGAACGCGGGCAGCGCCAGCAGGATCACCGGCCACGCGACAGCGCGGCGGGCGGGCCGGGGCGTGATGTTGGTGCCCAGGTCTACGACGGGTGCAGGCTGCGCCGACACCAGCGGCAGAGTGTCGTCGGCGGTCGGCGGCAGGTCCACCACCGGGCCGGCGTCGACCGAGGCGGGCGGGGCAGGCTCGGCCGGGTCCGCTGCCGGGCCGGGGTTGGGGTCGGGTTCGGGGTCGGCCGGCGGTGCGGGGGTGGGGTGTGGGGTGCGGGTCAGTTCGGCGAGGATCGCGTCGGCCTTCGGGCCGCCCACCCGCAGTTCCTTCTTGATGCGGTTACGGGACGGCAGCGTGCCGAGCTGCGCGGCCAGGTCGCGGGCGGCGGGCACGAGTTCCTCTACCGGCTTCGGATACGCCGACAGCGTGGGGGCAGTCATCAGGGGGAACCTCCGGTTCAGTCGGTGAGAAGGTCGGCGAGCAGGTCACGGTGGGCGGGGAAGACGGTGCCGGCGTAGACGTCGGCCAGGTGGCGCACCAGGCCGGCGAAGTCGACGGCGGGTACCCAGGCAGCGCGGCGGGCGTCGTCGCGGCCGGTCACGTCGGGCAGGCAACGCCAGCCGTCGCCGAGGTCGATGTGGACGGGGGTGGTGACCATCCATGCCTCGTCGGAGGCGCGGGGGTCGGGCACGTAGCGCGCCGGCAGGCGGGTGTGGCGCTCGCTGGCGCGGTCCAGGATCAGACCGGTTTCCTCGGCCAGTTCCCGCAACGCGGCGTCGGTGGGGTCTTCGCCGGGGTCGAGGTAGCCGCCGGGCAGCGCCCACCCATGCCCGTCGCCCCGCTCCACCAAGAGCAGCCACCGCCACCCGCCAGTGGTGGCGGTGACGATGGCGTCGGCGCACTGTTGCTCGCCCCAGTGGCCGAGCTGGTTGCGGCCGTAGCGGATACCGGTCGGCGCGTACGGGTTGACCGGACGCCCATCCACGAGGGGAAGGGGATCGCGGCCTGCTGGCGGCGTGGTGTCCAGTCGATAGCGGTGGGGTCCATGGTCGGGTCGGCCCACACCGCGCCTGCGGCGATGCCGTCGAGCACGGACGGGTCGGTGTAGTCGACAACCATCACGCCACCGCCAGGGCGGTGAGCTGGTCGGTGGTCGAGGGGTCGAGGGTGTCGCCGTCGGTGTATTCGCGGGCGTGGGCGAAGATCTCCCAGCCGTGCCACGTCGGGTAGGCCGACACCGCCCGAAACGGGCGACCGTCGGCGTTGGTGCTCTGACGCTCCGGGCTGGTGAGCAGGTCGGGGCTGTCCAGTCCGGCCAGGTGCAGCCAGGAGCGCAGCTCGGCGATGCTGTCGAAGTCGACGGCCATCGAGGTGCCGTCGGAGTGCACGGTGATCGCGGTCGGGTTGGCCAGTAGCAGCAGCTCGGCCATGAGGGCGCGTCGGTTCTTCCGGATACTCAACGCGGGCTCTCCTTCACGAGGGGGAACAGTCGAGGCACTCGCCGAGCGAGCGCGGGATGAAGTAGGGCCGCACCAGCCGGCAGGTCGGGCAGGTGCGGCGGGCCAGCAACGCCGCGGCGATCGCACGCCGCTGCGCGGGGGTGGCGGTGCGCTTCGGCCGGGCCAGATCCAGCCGGTACAGGTAGGCGGCGCGGGTGCCGCCGATACCGCGCCAGAGGATCTGGGCGGCGACAGGTTGGCCACCGGGGCGCAGGCCGGCGGCGCGTAGTTGACGGCGGGTGGCGTAGCCGGCGGGTGCGCCGCGCCACCAGAAGGTCGGAATGCCGTACCGCGACCCGTCCGGGTCGTAGTAGGCGGCGCGGATACGCGACATCAGGCGACGCGGTCGGGGCCGGTGGTGCGGTCGGCCAGGTCGGCGGCGGCGCGGGTCACGCGGGACTCAGCCCGACGCAACCGACGCCAGTCCAGCACCGTCGGGCCGCCGTGATCCTCGGCGTAGAGCAGGATGATTTCGGCATCGAGTACGTCCAGCTCGGCCGCGATCAACGGCCACTCCGCCTCGATCGCAGCCAGGTCAGCGGCGGTCGGCTCGGCGGTGACAGGGGCGAGGTGCTTCCGCACGGGAAACCTCCGGGTAGTCGGTGTCAACACGGGAGGGCGTGGCGGCGCGGGCCGAAGCTCGCGCCTCCACGCGATTCAGGGGGATGAGCTGCACGGACCTCAGCCGTGCGCGGCAGCCGTCGACCCCGTAGGCGGGATCGCGGCCCGGCGCTGACGCGCCGACCTTTTCGGTGGGAGGTGCGGCCCGATGCAGTTGTCACAGGACGTGCGCACGGCGACTCGTAGGCGCGCAGCGCCGCTAAGCGCTGCCTTCCCCGGTAGCCAACCGGCGGCATAGCTGATTTCAGCGCTAAAATTAGCGCTAATGTTGTGCGGTGTCAACGAGGAGGGGGACTAGGATCAGCGGATCAGGCAGTCAGACAGGGGGACGTCGGGTGGAGGATTGGCAGGCTGTAGCCAGCGCCATCAACGGCCGGATGGCTGAGTTGCCGATGACTCAGCAGGAGTTGGCCGAACGGTCCAAGGTGTCGGCGGCCACCCTGCGGGAGCTGCAATACGCGACCGCGACCCGCAAGCGGTCGGCCCGTACGCTCGCCGCGATCTCTCAGGCTCTCGGCTGGCCGGATGACTACCTCCGTGCCGTGCTGGCCGGGACTACGCCTCCTAGTGGCGGTGGGAGTGCTGGGCGGGCGGACAGTTCGTCGCTGGTGCTCGCGCGCCTCGATCAGATTCACGCCGAGGTGCGGAGGCTCGCGGATGCTGTGGAGCGGCTCGCGGTCGGTGTTGGACATGCCGACAAGGACACCAGTTCTGGGCGCGCATCCGAACGCCGTTCGCCAGCCGGGTAAGCGCCATCTACTAGGCATCGACTAGGCACGGTTTGATCGTCGGTGCCTACGCCAGCAAGGAGGATCGTCGTGTCTGCTCGTGCCAGCGACGCCACCCCGAATCTCGCGCTCTACAACCTTCGAGACGGGGCGGGCGAGACTCAGCAGGACGTCGCGGACGGGCTGAACCGCCTCGGGGCGGGGCGCGGGAAGCGGTTGGCCGTGACCGCCAATCAGGTGAGCAGGTGGGAGCGGGGAATCACGTTCCCGTCGGCGCTCTACCGGCAGCTCCTTGCCGAGCACTTCGGTGTCTCCGTGCAGGATCTCGGCCTTACTCGGCAGCGGGTCACGCCGCAGCAACGCGACAGTCCCGAGAACGACGACTCCGGAGGTTTCGCGATCTACCAGGATTCCGAGTCTCACCCACACGCCGAGGAAAGCCAGGAGGAGTGGCGGGCAGTCCGACGGAAGTTGAACACCCACCGGGTGCAGCTCGCCCGGGAGGCAGCGCGTCTCTATGACGTGGAGCAGCGAGTAGGCGACAGCGGCCTGATCGCGCCGCCGCAGTGGTTGCCGTCGGCTCCCGTCGAGTTGACGCAGTTCGGGATAGGGATCGCGCCGGAGGGCACCGCGCCCGTCGTCACCGGGACCGAGGATGCGTCAGCCGGCGTACGGCCGTTGGCGGCGGACGGGCGGCGGCACCAGCGCTACAGCCTCGCGCTACGGGATGTCGAGCAGCCCCGGCTCTTTGAGAACCGGCTTGCTTGGCATCTGGCGGGGGTCGACTGGAATCAGCGTGATCGGGCGCTCACGTTCACCACCGGTACGTACTTCGGTGGCGTTGACGTCTCAGAAGCGCTCGCGCACGAAATGGCGATGTACCACGTAGCCGGCGACGGGAGCGGCATCCTGCCGGCGTCCTGGCGGAACTTAAACTTCCGGCGGCTCGTAGGCGACCCGTTCACCCCCAGCCGTCGGCCGACGGCACCGTCAACCGACACGCTCACCCTGCGGGTGGACGACGACGGGGTCTCCTTCGTGCTCCACAACCGTGCTGCCGGCAACGTGGCCGTAGCCGGAGGAATGCTGCACATCATGCCGGCGGGAGTCTTTCAGCCGTCGAGCGTCCTCCCCGCCGCTCAGACGGCCGACTTCAACCTCTGGCGCAACATGATGCGCGAGTACAGCGAGGAGTTTCTCGGCAGCGCCGAGCACGGTGGCGAAGGCGAGCCGGCGGACTACACCGCCGAGCCGTTGGCGGCCTTCGACCGCGCCTATGCCGCCGGTGGTGTCCGGGTCTACTGCCTCGGAGTCGCGCTTGACGCACTCACCCTGTGGGGCGAAATCCTGACCGTCGCGGTGTTTGACGGGCCCACCTATGACCACCTGTTCGCCAACATGGTCAGCGCCAATGCCGAGGGGACCGTAGTAAAGACCGGTCGGGTACGGCCCACGTCAGCGCTGCCGTTCACCCGCCACACCATCGACGAACTGACCGCCAGCGGACGGCTGGCCCCGGCGGCAGCCGGATGCCTCCAACTCGCGTGGGAGCATCGCCGCACGATCCTAGGGAGAGGCTGACGTGCACGTACTGGTAACCGGCGGCCTCGGCTTCCTCGGCCACGCCGTCAGCCGCGAACTGCTCGCCACCGGCCACCGGGTCACCGTCATGAGCCGGGGCCGCGGTGACCGCAACCCGCCCCCCGGCTTCGAGCTGGTGACGGGAGACATCCGCGACCGCGCACGGGTCGCCGAGATCGTTCAGGAGGGCGGGTACGACGGAGTCGTGCATCTGGCCGCTCTGACCAGCGGCCGGGACTCGTTCGCCGACCCGCTGAGTTACTTCGATGTCAATGCGACCGGCACTCTGAACCTGCTCATGGCTTTAGACGCTGCGCGCACGACCACCGCGCCGGCTCTGGTCTTCGCCTCCACCAACATCGTCTACGGATCGCAGCACCACGGCGCACTGTCCGAACACCTCGACCCCCACCCGGAGAGCCCGTACGCGGCGTCGAAGGTCGCGGCCGAACACATGGTCGCGGCCTACGCGGCAACCGCAGCAATCGGCGCGATCATCGTCCGGCCCTTCAACATCGCCGGGGCCGTTGACGGCGTCACCGACACCGACCGCGCGCGGATCATCCCGAACGTCTTTCGCGCGATCACCGGCCAACTCGACCACGTCACCCTCAATGGCGACGGATCGGCAGTGCGAGACTTCGTTCACGTCGCCGACGCGGCCACCGCCATCCTGCTCGCGCTGGGCGCGTGCATTCCTGGGACCTGCCAGACCATCAACCTCGGCTCAGGTGTCGGAACGAGCATGGCCAGTGTGCTGACCACCGCCGAGCAGGTCACTGGCTGCCCGGTCCCTATCCACCATCAGTCACCCAAGCCTGAACCGCCGATCCTAATCGCGGACACCAGCCGGTCCCGTGCCGTCCTTGGCTGGACCCCAGCAAGGTCTATGTTGACCGACATTCTCGCGGATGCGTGGGAGGCATGGCCGGATGCATTGTCTGGCCAATTCTCTGCCACGTTGCCGAAACAGTCTCCGTAGAAACGAGGCGGCGCGAAGCGGCTGCGCCCAACGCATTCGAACCTTTGCCTTTCAAACCTCGACTCACTTCCGACGCCTCTGCAAGTCACGCCCACCCGAAGCGCACAGGGCTGGACTGCAAGTTGCTCGGCACTGAACTGGGCCAGGCCAGCCAATCGCCTCGGCAGAGGTCCCGCCTCTTGACGGGTGCCCACTCCGGTTTTAGCGATAATCCGACACTCTGACAATTCAAGCAAAGAAGACAAAGCGGCATTCATGCGATATGATCGGACGCAGCGGCCCCAGGAAGACTGCCTACCTCCATGCCAGGTATTGATCTTACCCGTCACGCAAATTAGGATTTCCGCATGTTGATGTCAGACTCTTTCGTCAGCGAAGCGGACATGTACCCTTCCGCCGCAGCGTGCAAGGATGTCCTAGCATCCACATTCGACGTCGCGGTTAATCACTTCTTTCAGGTCAAGGCGGCCGTTGGAATTCCCGATCTCGTCCTAGCGATCTTTGACGACCAGGAACTCGAATATCGCTCTCAGAATAAGCTGACGCCAATCGTCGACGCACCTGACGTAGCCGCCATGTCTTATCTGGGTAATCGATGGAGTGAGAAATGCTCTACCGCTGAGGTAGCCCAAGCGGTTGGCATGTCGGCCGGCTATATCTCGTCGGAGGTTCTTCCACGGCTAGTAACCGCCGGTCATGCCGAAAAGGTGGCTCGGGGCAAGTGGCAGGCTTGCCATTCTTTTCGCTCTACGGTTCGCCTACTGGTCACGGTCGAAGCCAAGGTTTCCGCGTGGAAGCAGGCGTTATGGCAAGCCCAGCGACATTCGGCCGGCGCTGACATGGCCTGGGTACTGCTTGACACCCGCGCAGTAGAGCCAGCTATGCGCAACCGAGCCTTCTTTCGGAAGATGTGTGTTGGGGTCGCCAGCCTTAATGTGTCGGGGTCATTAACTGTGCACCAACAGGCACCCGCCCGAGCCACCAGCCCCATCGAAAGAACGATCTTAGCTGAGCGCGTAATGCACCTCTACCTCTCAGGGAGGTCCGAGTGGGATTGGTCTTCGATGTTCGGGCTGGCGACCGGGCCTAAAGCATCTGGAGCCAGCTAGAGAGATGCTTAGGGTCATCCTTTCCTAGCAGCACCTGACTCTCGCGGAACTGTTGGGAACGGCGAACAATCCGGCGAACAGCTGCACGAGATCCGCCGGCAGAGATGGTGCCCTTAGCTGCAGCACACAACTGCCCTTGACTGTAGAGCGTGTGCCACTGGAGAATGCTCCGGTTATAAACGCCCGTTCCATCAACGGCCTCGCACCATCGACAGTCACACGGCAGGTAGCCCTTTTGGCCTACGAGTGAGCGGTGCGTCCGATATTCAATAGCGTGGATGAGCGCCCTCTCAAATATTCGCTGCACATCCGTAATATTCTGCTGGCGGCCGAATACTCGGTGCTGGAAAAATGCCTGCTGGGCTGCGGCAGTTCCCGTCCCGAAACCCTTTGCTCCATGTGCGAGGAAATACCAGCCCGTAAGGCCAGACTGCGGAAGAATTAGTTTTCTCTCCTCTTCCTCAGCCAGGTTGCTGAGCTCTTTGTAGAACGAAAGAACATCCGGGTCCCGAAGCAGCGGCCCACCTTCGTTATAGCGCCATTGCCCACGGACGTACCAAGTGTCAAACTGGTCACGTTCCAAAAGTTCGGCGAGCAGCATCTCCCCCAACGCTTTATTAGTCATAAAGTCGTGCGGCAGCGTCAAATTTAGGGCCATTCGCTCGTCGCCTCTCAAGAGCGAATGAAGGTGATCGCCCTCCTCGACCAAGTCTGCGATGCTTCGAGCAGCCGTAGACGGATTCAAAGCCCGTCCCGAAGTGAGGATAACGTTCGCCCCTGCCTGCCTTTGTGCCGCTACAACCTCTGAAACAAACTGGTCTTGGCCTACCATTCCGAGATAGGGAGCTCGATCCCGCATATTGCTGGCCTTGCGGGCCGCCCGCAGCCCAGCATCCTCGTTAGGGTACGAGGCAGGGTCTTCGCTCTCCAATAACAAAGAACCGCGGTCGGCCCAAAAGCCCTCAGGATCGGCGATGCGAATAGCCGCGACATGACAGTCAAAGACATCCGCGATTTTCTTTGGGGTATGACGTGGGATGCTTGTCACCACCCCGATCCCCAGCGCAGCACCGTTCATCGCATGTAGGCGACTCAGCACCTCTCTGCCTTGTGTGAAGTTGGGCTGGCCAGCGTGGTACAAGAACAGCAGCCTCTGCCCATCGATGGCTTGATCCCTTGAAGGAATCGCGGAGGCGATGCCGCTACGCGTGACCGAGCCGGGAGGCGGGGTAGAGACGACAGTGCCGGAAGGACCACCGGCGAGGACTAGATAGGCGGGATGCTCCTCGGCCAACTCCATGACCTCGTAGCGAGCCGGGGCCATGCTCTCCTGGGAAGTGCCACCCTCATTCTCGCTGAGTTCGTCGAGCTCATCCCACGGGTAGTCATCTGACCACTCTTCCTCGGCGTCCGCCACAGCTTCCTCCCCTATGCCTGCTCCAAGATCCGAAGATTGCTCCTGGTGCTACCGCGCCGGTGAGCCTGGACAGAGAGTAGTCGATCTAAGACACGGCGCAACCCCTCAGGGGTTTCAGCAGGTAGTGCACGGGACCCGCTCTCCACTGCCCGCAACATGGCATCGAAATCGTAGACCTTGCCATCTTCATAAAATGGGTGTTCCCTTCTGAGCACCTGATGCACCATGACGCCAACCGCGAACAAGTCGCTCGCCTTCTGCGCCGGCTGGCTGCGCAGCTGCTCAGGGGCCATGTAAGGCGGAGTGCCAAGGAATCCAGGGTAGACGGTCAGGGTGGCCGCGTCGACTTGCTTTGAAAGGCCGAGATCCAGGATGACTGGTTTACGCCAGTCGCCATTTCTCAAACCGACATTTGCAGGTTTCAAGTCGCGGTGGATCGTGCCACTCTCGTGAAGTTCATGCAACCCAGTTAGAAGCGCGGTGAGCAGGCTTCCGGCCTCCGTTTCAGTCGGCCACTCTTGCTTGCCTATCCGCTCAGCCATATCGCCACCGGCAATGTATTCGAATTCAAGCGCGGGATAGGTGCGGTCCCCGAATGCTAGGTGCGTCAGCCCGTAGAGACGGACCACATTCTCGTGATTTACACGCTGCAGTGCTTCTACCTCGCGCTCTACGCGGCGTGGGTCGGCGGGGGCACCGCACAAGATTTTGACCGCCCGCCCTCCGGCCTTCCACGTGTCACCGAAGGTACCGACACCAAGAAGAGCGGCATCCGATCCTAGGACCGAAGTTACGAGGCGTGGATCCAGTCGAGGGTTTGGCAAGGTCATGCACGTCAGCTTAAGGAATCAACACCGCGACTGGCGAGCGCCAACCGTTTTGTCTGGAATGATTCATTAGAGCAATTTGGCAGATGATGAGGCTCCTCATTGCTCCAGCATTCCTGTGACCGCCAGTGCTTGAAAACTGCCCAAGGTCCACCCCGCCGAGGCACCAGTCCGAGGCCGTCGCAGTTGTCGTCTCGTTCGGCTACGTCGGCGAACGAGAGACGACAGACTTTGAAAGGGTGGCGGACAGGCCGGGCGCGCGCCGTGGAACTGGAACAGTCAAAAACCCGACAGCGTCGCGTGACTGTCGATGGGCCTAGCCACGGCATGCTGCCCCGCATGCCATCGGTCAACTGGGACACTGTCGCCACCGCCGCCACCACAGCCCTGATCGTCACCATGGGTACCGAATATGCCGCTAAGCCGCGCCTTGAGGCCCGCAAGGAGCGAATCACCACCGCGCTCCGGTCGCGCCGTGAGCTATCAGCGGCGCTCATCGCCATCTGCCTGCCGGCAACGTTCCTCACCTTGGACATACCTAAAGAAGCGGAACCGCAGGTCCGCGAGACCCTGAAAGCAGAACGACAGCGCCAATACGAACGGATGCGCCAGCAGGTGCAGGCAATGACGGACAGCATGGACCGACACGCCAGCACCTTCCACTCCATGCCCATGAAGATCGTGATGTCATACATCGGCACCGTGCAAGGCGCCATGCTGTCAGCCCGTACCCGCCACGACAAGGCAAAGCTCATCCTTGAGTTGTCGCAGCAGATGGCGTTAATTCTTGACGGCCGCTGGTGGCAGGCGGTGGCGCGAGTAAGAGCGCTGCAGAGGTTCCACGAGCTTGTGGTCGAGAGCGAGAAGCAGGCGGACAAGGTACCGCAGCGCGAAGGGGAGACGGCGTCGCCAGTCGCTTAGGTCGTCCTCACTCCTCGGGAGCGGCACCTCCACGTTCCGCCAGTGCAGGTGGTTGAGGATCATGCCGAGCAGCTGTACGGCTTTCCACACGTCGCGCTGTCGAACCGGCACGGACGCGTGGTCGCAGACCTCGAAAGCGTGTGCGGCCAGTCTTGGGCCGTCTCAGTTGTCGTCTCGTTCGGCCACGTCCAAGGTCATCCGCTGAAGTCCCATACCGCGCGGACGTCGCTGCCTGGGACGGGTGCGAGCTGCGGTGAACGCGAGACGACAGACTTGGAAAGCGTGTTGGGTTAACACCCTCACGAGTTCGAATCTCGTATCCTCCGCTCTCCTGAGCAGCACGAACGACAGGGCCGGCCCCACCGGGTGCCGGCCCTGAGTCGTCCCTACGATCGCTGCCGTCTCAGTTGTCGTCCTGCCTGCCCTCTTCCGGCCTGTCCGGCTGCTCGTCGCGGGACTCCCTGGGCCGACGCGGCAGGTCGCCCCGGAACAGTCCTGCGAGGCTCCCACCGCCTCGCCGGCTCCGGGCGTCGCTGACGGTGGCCTCAGCCGATGCCGATGCCGACGGCCAGGAGAACCGCTGCCACGACCAGCAGAGCGACGATCAACAGCGGGACGCGGGATCCTCGGACGAGTAACCGCCGCTGCGTCGCTCGGAACTCGTCCGAGACGTTGGTGACCGGAAAGGGCTCGTCCGGTACCGGCACGCCCAGGAACTCGCACAGTGGTTCCCAACCCTGCGACACGTCGTACACGAGAAGACGGTCCGCCGGTACCCGCTGCCGCACGTCGCGAACGTGGCGCTCGTAGACCTCGACGGTGTGGGCTCGGTCGTCGAACCGGCCGCCGAACTGCCGATCCCAGATCAGCCGCTTCGTCATCGGGCCCCAGTGCCGCATCAGCCAGCGACCGCGCATCGTACGGCCGTACATGGCAGCCAGGCGGTACCACAGGATGAGCCGACCGAACGGGGTGGCGGACTCCCGGAACATCCAGCCGATCGCCCGGTCCGCGCTGGTGTACCAGGCCTGCGCGTCACGGGTGGTCAGGATGACCTTCGCGTCGGGGTAGGCGTCGACCAACTCCCGCCAGAAGGTGACCCCGGGCCAGTCGACGGTGGCGCGGTAGCCGGCGAAAAGAGCCTCCCAGTCGGGCGTGGCGCCATCCACCACCGCTGTCCATGCCTTCGTCCGCTCCGGTACCCGCCACAGCAGCTCGGACATGTGGTGACAGGGCCCGACGCCGAGCCGCTCCAATGCCGTCTTGAGCGATTTGGTGCCGGTACGCCCAAAGCTGGCGCCCACTACCTCCAACATCGTTTCCTCACCCGTCGACTCCGTTGCCGCTCCACCCTAGGCGACGGCAAGACCACCGTCGATGGCCGAGGACGCTGCGGCACGGGCTTCACACCCCTCACGCCGGGCTGGATGCTGTCTCTCGGTTGTGACGGATCCCCCCGTGGCGGCACCCTTCTCAGGTGCCATCGGAGGTCATCGTTGCACCCGACCGTCGATCCGCGCTGCCGCCTGTCCGGCGACACCCCGGTCGGACCGCGATCGCGCGCCGCGATGGCCGCCCGGCGCCCACTACGCTGAGGGTTCATCGCCGGGGGACCTTCGTCGTACACATGTTCTATCCACAGCCTGTGGACGCAGGAGGTGAGCCGATGGGTTACGAGCTCAGCGCGGTGGTGGCGGACGCCGACCTGCTCGGCGAGGAGACCTGCGGACTGGACCACGCCGTCCTCGGCGGGCTGCGCCAGGATTTCGCCCTGCTCCCGATGACCCCGCAGCTCGTGGCCGAGCTGACCGGTTCGCCGCCGGACTTCGCGGTCGACGAACGCGACTCCGAGCACCCGTTCACGCTGGTGCTCTCCCCCGCGCTGGAACGAGGTGCTGGCCCGCTGGTCGCGGCGGGGCCCGTTGGCGTACGTCGAGGCGGAGTTCGCGGGCGGAGTCGGCCACCAGGCGGCGGCGGTCTGGCTCGACGGCGACCTGACCTGGGGACCCCGTTTCGACGCGACGTTGGACGGCCCTCGGGACGGCTGGCCGATCAACGGGGCGCTCGTCGAGCTGGGCGTCGAGCCGGGCGTCTGGATCGACCCGTTCGCCGAACTGGGGCTGCACGTCGAGCGGGACACCGCCGGCTGGCTGGCCCACGGTCGGCGCGGGCTGAGCGCCGACTACTGGGACGAGCTGGCCGAGGATTGGGAAAGCGGGCAAAATACCCAACGCCAGCAACCAGATGCCTCCCGCCCCGTTGGGGACTGGGGGATTCCATGAAATTGCGACAATTCGGCTTCATTGCCGCACTGCTGACCGCTGCCTCGATCGCGGGCAGCGGCGCGCTTCCAGCGGACCAGACACCCGTCCACGAACCGGCGGGTGCCGTCACCGTGGTCGACCTCGACGGGCTGCCCGAGGTCGACTTCGGCGACACCGAGGACGAGCTGACCCGTCGGGGCATCCTGCGCACCGACGTCGACGCCTGCGGTCCAACCCTGTCCGGGCACCAGACCATCAGCCCGATCTTCGCCGAGGACCGCCTGGTGCTGCTCTGGGTCGGCGACCCGGTCCGCACCCCGGAGGGCGTCGCGGCCGGCACCCCCATCGCCGAGGTGAGGACCCGCTACCCGGCGGCCCGCCACCTCCGTGCTCCACAGGGGACGTACCGCTTCGACGGCCTGCTGGCCCGCGACGGTGACCGCGCCTACCTGTTCCTGCACGACGGGCAGCGGGTCCGCAAGGTCATCGCCGGGTACGCCGACTGGGCGCAGCGCGCGTTCGACGAAGGCCACGGCCCCTGCTGAGCACCGATGCGAAACGCCCGGTCGATCCGACAGGATCGACCGGGCGTTCTCGCTGTTCACGAGCGGTGGCGGCGGGATTTGAACCCGCGGAGGGCGTAAACCCTCACACGCTTTCGAGGCGTGCTCCTTAGGCCACTCGGACACGCCACCGCCGAACAGGCTACAGGATCACGGGTTCCGACGCCGAACCGGTGTCCCCCCGACCGGCCTGGCAGGATCTCTGGCATGAGTACGCACATCGGCGCGAAGCCGGGCGAGATCGCCGAGCGGGTCCTGATGCCGGGTGACCCCCTGCGGGCCAAGTGGATCGCGGAGACGTACCTCGAGGGCGCGACCTGCTACTCGACGGTACGCGGCATGCTGGGCTTCACCGGCCGCTGGAACGGCGTCGACGTCTCCGTCCAGGGCTCCGGCATGGGCATGCCGTCGGCCTCGATCTACGCGCACGAACTGGTCGACGAGTACGGCGTGAAGTCGCTGATCCGGGTCGGCTCCTGCGGTGCCCTCGTCGAGGATCTCAAGCTGCGCGACGTGATCGCGGCGATCGGCTCGTCCACCGACTCGAACATGAACCGGATGCGTTTCGACGGCCTGATCGACTACGCCCCGGTGGCCGACTTCGGGCTGCTGCGGACCTCCGTCGAGGTGGCCGAGCGGCGCGGCGTCAGCATGCGGGTGGGGCCGATCCTGGCGGCGGACGCCTTCTACAGCGACCGGCCGGACCTCTACGACGCGTTGGCCGACTACGGCGTGCTCGCGGTCGAGATGGAGTCGGCGGCGCTCTACACGATCGCCGCGCGGTTCCGGGCCCGCGCCCTGACCATCCTCACGGTCAGCGACCACATCAAGACCGGCGAGAAGACCACCTCGCAGGAGCGCGAGCAGACGTTCAGCCAGATGGTCGAGATCGCCCTGGACACGATCATCGCCTGACGGTCCACCCTCCGCTGCCCCGTCCCACGAAGCCCCGCCGGGCGGGGCAGCGCCGCGCCCGCCGGGGACGGGGCAGTGCCGCGCGTGGGGCGGGTCAGCGGAAGAAGGCGCGCAGGACCGCGGCGGCCTCGGTGCCAAGGACTCCGCCGTAGACCTCGGGGCGGTGGTTCAGCCGGCGGTCGCGCAGCACGTCCCACAGCGACCCGGCCGCGCCGGTCTTCGGCTCCCACGCCCCGAACACCACGGTCGACACCCGGGCGAGCACGATCGCGCCCGCGCACATCGTGCAGGGTTCCAGGGACACCACGAGCGTGCACCCGGCCAACCGCCAACGGCCCAGCCGCTCCGCCGCCCGGCGCAGGGCCAGCACCTCCGCGTGCGCGGTCGGGTCGCCGGTGAGTTCCCGCTCGTTACGCCCGGTCGCCAGTTCGGCCCCGTCGGGCCCGTAGAGCACCGCCCCGACCGGCACGTCGTCGGCCGGGTCACCGGTCACCGGCCCACCGGCGCTCGTGGGCCCCGAGGACGACGGGCCGGTCACCGCGATCTCCAGCGCGCGACGCATCCACAGTTCGTGCCGTTGCCGCCGACCCGCGCCCGTTGGATCGGCCAGCCCCTCGTCGGCGCCGGGCCCGACCCGGCCGAGCCGGCCGGGCGTGGGCTGTCCGGGACGGACGGTCTCCAGCGCCGGGTCGGTGGCGTCCGCCGGCTCAGACCTCACGCAGTTCCTCGACCTCGTCGGCGCAGCCCAGCGCCTGGCACACCTCGGCGGTGACGTCGGCCGGCATCATGCCCTCGTGCCCGCACAGGGCGAGCAGCTTCGCGGGGGAGACACCCAGGTCGGCGAGGAGATCCGCATCGCCGACCGGGTCGGCCTCCGGATCGACGGCCGGCTGCTCCTCGTCGTCACCACCGTCGGTCGCGGGGCGGGCCTCCTCGATGTCGTCGAGGCCGGTGACGGAGGTCTTCAGGTCTCCGACGAGCAGCGCACCGAGCCGGGACTCCTCCGCGTACGCGGAGTCGGAGCCGAAGACCCGCAGATCCTGCCCCTCGTCGAGGCGCAGGATCACCAGGTACGTGTCGTCGGCCTCCACGAACAGCAGGGACAGGTCGGCATCGGGCTCGGCATCGCGCAGCCGGTCGGCGACCTCCTCGATGTCGGTCACCCCGCGCAGGTTCACCTCGGCGGCCGACCAGCCGCTCCCGTCGCGCACCACGGCCGCAGCGAAGTACGACATGGTTCCCCCAAGTAGCCTCGGCACAGCACGCCGCCCTCTTTACGCGTGCACGTTAGCCGGTCAGGTCGGCGAGGGACCGGTCAACGCCCCGAAGGGCCGGCCGATCGTGGCAAAAGTCGTCAGTCGGTGGCGCGACGACGGGTGGCGATGAGCTGCCGCAGCTGCTTGGTCCGGGCCCGCTGGGGTCGCTCCCGCTCGCGTACCGTCCGGGCGTCTGCCAGCTGCGCGAGAAGCTGGAGGCGACGGCGACTGCGCTCGGGATCCAATCGCGGAGTGGTCCAGGCCATACTGGCGAGAGTGCCGAGTAACGGCGGTCACGTCAAGACGGGCTTCGCTGCGCAGCCGGGAGGCCACAGACCGCAGCCGGAGCGCGCCTCACCACATCGGCCAGTCCCCGCTGGTGGCCCAGCGCACGGCGACCGCCGCCGCGGCGACGCTCCACCCGCCGGCGGTGACGATCGCGATGCCGGTGGCCACCCCACGGTCACCGGAGCGCACCAGGAGCAGCGCCACCAGCCAGGCCAGACCACCGGCCACGACGGTCCACCACGCGTAGCCGGGGACGCTCCGCCCGAGCAGGCCGAACAGGATCAGCCAGCCGGCGGCCCCGGCTGCACCGGCGGCGACGCCGGCTCCGGTGACCTGGTGCGGCTCGCGCCACGTGGGGCGCGGCGGCCCGCTGGCCGGGAACAACCCCGAGGGGGTACGCGGCGACATGCTCACGAGACTCCCTTCCGGCGTACGCGCGGCGACCCGACCACCGTACCGACTCTGGGAGGATGCTCGGATGTCATCGCCGACGCCCGGATCCCGCCCACGCCCGACGGCGCTGCTGCTGCTCGTGGTGGCACTCACCGCCGGCTGCGGTGCGCCGCCCCGGGCGGCCGACGGCCCGCCGCCGACCGCGCCGACGCCACGGGTGGTGAGCGGCGCACCGGCCGGGCCCGACCGGACCGGGCCGGCCACCGCGCAGCCGCCCGCGTCGTCGGCCGCACCGACCCGCGCGGCGTCGCGACACGTCTTTCCGGTACGGGCGGCCGACGTGGCCTACCACCCGACGCACTCGGCCTACCCGGGAACGGACATCTTCGCCGACTGCGGAACGCCGTTCGTGGCGGTCACCGACGGGACGGTCGCCGAGGTCAGCCGGGTGGACCGGTTCGATCCGCGCGGGCCGAGAGGCCCGTTCAACGGTGGCCTGTCGGTGTCGCTGATCGGCGACGACGGGGTGCGCTACTACGGCTCGCACCTGAGCCGGATCGCCGACGGCGTCGACCCGGGGGCTCGGGTGCGGGCGGGCCAGCGGCTCGGCGCGGTGGGTCGGACGGGCAACGCCAACAATGTGTGCCACCTGCACTTCGGCATCTCACCACCATGTGTGGGCCGGGACGGCTGGTGGATCCGGCGCGGGGTGGTGTGGCCGGCGCCGTACCTGGACTCGTGGCGGCGGGGCGGCAACCGCGAGCCGGCGGCGGCGGTGGCCGCGTGGCACCGCCGGCACGGCTGCCCGGCGGAGCCGCCGGGCTGACCTGGGCACCCGCGGTCCTCCGGCAACTTCCGGGCCACCGGGCCGGTCACCCGCGCGCCGGTCGTCCCCCGACGGGCGGCGCGGGCGCGTAGGTTGCAGGGCATGACCGCCCGGGATCCCGTCGCCGACCTTCGCCGGATCGCGTTCCTGCTGGAACGGGCCAACGAGGCCACCTACCGGGTACGTGCCTTCCGGTCCGCCGCGAAGGCACTGTCCGCGCTGCCGGCGAAGGAGGTGGCGCAGCGGGCCCGCACCGGGAAGCTGACCGAGTTGTCCGGGGTGGGCGACGTGACCGCCCGCTGCGTCGCCGAGTCGCTGGCCGGGGAGGAGCCGGTCTACCTGCGCCGGCTCGTCGCCACCGAGGGCACCGACCTGGGCGCCGAGGCGGCGGCGCTGCGCACGGCGCTGCGCGGCGACTGCCACACCCACTCCGACTGGTCGGACGGCGGTTCGCCGATCGAGGAGATGGCGCTGGCCGCCGCCGAGCTGGGTCACGAGTATCTGGTGCTGACCGACCACTCCCCCCGGCTCAAGGTGGCCAGGGGTCTCACCGCCGACCGGCTGCGCCGGCAGCTCGACCACGTCGCGGCGCTCAACGAGGCCCTGCCCGACGGGTTCCGCATCCTCACCGGCATCGAGGTGGACATCCTGGCCGACGGTTCCCTCGACCAGGACGAGGACCTGCTGGCCCGCCTGGACGTGGTGGTCGGCTCGGTGCACAGCGGCCTCAACGACGACCGGGCGAAGATGACCCGCCGGATGTTGACCGCGATCGCGAACCCCCACCTGGACATCCTCGGGCACTGCACCGGGCGGATGGTGACGTCCCGCCCGGCGGGGGTGACCGGGCCGGGCGACCGTGGGCACCGGGCCCGTAGCCGCGCCGAGAGCGACTTCGACGCCGACGCGGTCTTCGCCGCCTGCGTGAAACATCAGGTGGCAGTCGAGATCAACTCGCGGCCGGAGCGTCAGGACCCGCCCAAGCGGCTGATCCGCCGGGCGATGGAGGCGGGGTGTGTCTTCGCCGTCAACACCGACGCGCACGCGCCGGGCCAGCTCGACTGGCAACGTTTCGGCTGCGAGCGGGCGGCCCGGTGTGGTGTTCCCGCCGATCGGGTGGTCAACACCTGGGCCGCCGACGACCTGGTCGCCTGGGCTCGGGGCCGCCCCTGACCGTGGTGCCTGCCGCGCGCTGGCCGGCCCGGCGCGCTACGCCGACCTCGACGCCGCCCAGACGGCCCTGGCCGGCCCGTCACCGTCGGCCGCACCCGGGCGGTGGCCTTTCGACCAGGGTGTCGCGCCGAGCCCGGACGTCCCGTCCCTAGACGCGGGCGGGCGGCGGGGTGACCGGCAGGCCCGCGGCACCGGCCGGTGGCGTCACCCGGCGGCGTCGACCGGCGCCGAGCAACCCCTGCGAGACGGCGACACCGGCGAGCACGATCAGGGCGCCGACCGGCTGGTGCCAGGTCAGCCGCTCACCGAGCACGAGCGCGCCGATCAGCACCGCGAAGACCGGGATCACGTAGGTGACCGTGGAGGCGGTGGTGGCCCCCGCGATGCGGATGTTGCGCAGGTGGATGACGAAGGCCAGGCCGGTGCCGAGCGCGCCGAGCGCCACCACGGCCGCGACCACCCGTGGCGACAGGGCCGTGGGCAGCGGGGGCACCCCGCCGAGCGGCGCGACGACCGCGAGCTGGGCCGACGCGACCAACAGCTGCGCCGTCGACAGCGAGAGGCCACTGTGGCTGCTGCCGGCGACGAACTTCTTCTGGTACGGGATGGCCACGCCGTAGCAGGCGGCCGCGCCGAAGCAGAGGAGTTGCCCGACGAAGTGCGCCCCGCCGACGCCCTGCCACACACCGAGCACCACGAGCACCCCGGTGAAACCCAGGGCCAGTCCGACCGCGCCGCGCAGGGTCAGCCGCTCGGTGCGGAAGACCAGGACGGCGAGCGGCAGCACCACCAGCGGGGTGGTCGCGTTCCAGATTCCGGCGAGCATCGACTCGACCCGCTGTTCGCCGTACCCGAACAGGGTGAACGGCAGCGCCACGCCGAACGCCGCGACGACCGTCAGGTGGGCCCAGACCCGGGGCTCCCGGGGCAGCCGGTCGCGCAGCACGGCGAGCACCACGAGCAGGGTGGCCGCGCCCGCACCCGCCCGGTAGAGGGTGAGGTGCAGCGGGTGCAGCTCGGTGATGCCGACCTTGATGAACAGGAAGCTGGAACCCCAGATCGCCGCCAGGGCCAGGAAGCCGGGCAGCCAGTTGCGCAGCGCCGCCCGGTCAGGAGTGATGTCCGTGGTCACCCCTGACACTCTGCCCCCGCGGCGCGGCGAAGTCTTGCGCTTTTCGGCCACCGTGTCGTCCGCCACAGGAACCACCTCCGCTGGTGGTGGCGTTCGGCTTCGACGCGGCCGACCTGCTGCCCCGAACACGCCACGAACACGGTCGACAGTGGGCCGGGTTCCTCGCGTAGGGTCGCCGTGTGGGACGAATCGACGACCTCGCGAACCGGTACGTGGCCGACTGGGCCCCGCTCAACCCGGCCGGCGCCACCTACGTCGGCATCGCCGGGCATGACGACCGGCTCGACGACCTGTCGCCCGACGGGTACACGGCCCGCGCCGAGCTGACCCGGCGCACCCTGGCCGACCTCGACGTCACCGAGCCGGATTCGGAGGCCGAGCGCGCGGCGAAGGAGGCCATGCAGGAGCGCCTCGGCCTCGAACTCGCCCGCTACGAGACCGGTGAGACGACCAGCGAGGTCAGCGTCATCACCAGTGGGCTGCACGAGATCCGCATGGTCTTCGACCTGATGCCCACCGGAAGCGCCGAGGCGGTGGCCAACATCGCGGCCCGGCTGAACCGCTTCGCCGCCACGATGGACGACTACAAGACGACGCTGCGCGAGGCCGCGGCGCAGGGCCATGTCAGCGCCCGGGCCCAGCTCGTCGAGGTCGCCAAACAGTGCGACGTCTGGGTCGACCCGGAGGGCGACAACTTCTTCCACGGCCTGGTCGAACGACTCGACGCCGACGGCGTGTTGGAGGCGGAGCTGCGCCGTGGCGCGGCGGCCGCCACCGCCGCGACGGCCGAGTTCGGTCAGTTCCTGCGCACCGAACTCGCCCCGCAGGGCCGGGAGAAGCAGGCCGCCGGCCGGGAGCGCTACGAGCTGGCCTCGCAGTACTTCCTCGGCGCGAAGGTCGACCTCGACGAGACGTACGCCTGGGGCTTCGCGGAACTGGCCCGCCTCGAGGCCGACATGCGGACGGTGTCCGCGCAGATCGCCGCGCCCGGCGCCAGCATCGACGAGGCCGTCGCGGCACTCGACGCCGACCCGGCCCGCACCATCCAGGGCAAGGAGGCGTTCCGGGACTGGATGCAGGCTCTGGCCGACCAGGCGGTGAACGACCTGCACGGCACCCACTTCGACATTCCCGAACAGGTCCGGCGGCTCGAGTGCATGCTCGCCCCGACCAGTGACGGCTCCATCTACTACACCGGCCCGAGTGAGGACTTCACCCGGCCGGGGCAGATGTGGTGGGCGGTGCCGCAGGGCATCACCGCCTTCTCCACCTGGCGCGAGGTGACCACGGTCTACCACGAGGGCGTGCCGGGCCACCATCTCCAGGTCGGGCAGACCGCCGTGCGGGCCGAGGTGCTCAACCGCTGGCAGCGGCTGCTCTGCTGGGTCTCCGGCCACGGCGAGGGCTGGGCCCTGTACGCGGAGCGACTGATGGAGGAACTGGGCTACCTGGACGATCCGGGCGACCGGCTCGGCATGCTCGACGGTCAGGCCTTCCGGGCGGCGCGGGTGATCGTCGACATCGGCATGCACCTGGAGCTGGAGATCCCGAAGGACAATCCGTTCGGCTTCCACCCGGGCGAGCGGTGGACCCCGGAGCTGGGCTGGGAGTTCATGCGGGCGCACTGCCGGGTGCCGGACGAGAACCTGCGTTTCGAGCTGAACCGCTACCTCGGCTGGCCGGGGCAGGCACCCTCGTACAAGGTGGGCGAGCGGATCTGGTTGCAGGCCCGGGAGGACGCGAAGGCCCGTAAGGGCGCTGACTTCGACCTGCGTGAGTTCCACCGGCAGGCCCTCGACCTGGGTTCCCTGGGGCTCGATCCGCTGCGCCGGGCGCTGGGCCGCCTCTAGGGTCTGTCGTCGCCTGGTGCTGCGGGGTCAGTGGACAACCGGCCCCGCAACTGTGATGAGGCGGGTTCAGTCCAGCGTCAGCTTCGGTCTCGGCTTGGCGATCAGCGTGTCACTGGTGATGAATGCCAGGCTGGTCACCGGGTCGCCGAAAAGCACGAGGGATGGACCGCAGCCGGTCCACCCCTGCGTCGTACGCGCTGCTACATCGGTCAGCGCTTCTCTGCTTCGCCGGTTGACGAGCGCTGGGTGGGCACCGACGGGTCGTCGCCCTTCCAGTTCGTCGACGCCGGTGGGATCTCGTCAGTCAGCACGCCGCCCGCGGGCTCCGTCCTCGGCTGCTCCACGGTCGGGGTGTCATCGCGTACCGGCGTCTGGTCCACCCGGGTCGGGGTGAGGCCGGCAACCGGGGCCGGCTCGGCCCGGTGCCGCGCCTCGACGGCCGCCGTGGCCGAGCCCTGCCGACCGACCAACAGACCGGCCAGGACCAGCACGAGGCCGAGCAGGGCCGCACCCGCCGGGGCGTACACGCCCAGCATCGTCAGGCTGTCGCGGCTCTCCTTCGCCCGCTCCACGGACCCCTTGATCGTCTCCTCGGTGTACGCGAAGTCCGCGTTCAGCAGGTCCACGGGCGCCCCGGTGTTCGGGGTCAGCGTCTTGCGCTGCACCTCACGCACGTTCAGGAAGGAGCCGGTGACCGGGTCGATCCACACCGTCCGGGTGTTGCTGTACTTCACCTCACCGGCCGTCGCACCCGGTGCCAGCTTCGGCAGCAGCAGCCCGATCCGGTCCGCCGGCAGGTCCAGCTTCTCGTCGGAGATCACCTGCTCGAAGCGGTACGCCTCGATGCCCTGGATGTCCTCGGTGCCCTTGAACTCGGCCACCCGCTTGGCCCGCAGGTCACGGTCGAAGATCTCGTACGACTTCTTCTCCGTGTTGAACGGGAACTTGTACAGCTGCCCGGAGAAGTTGACGTCCTGTCGGGTGCCGGAGTCGTCGAGGTACTCCTTGTCCCACTCGAGCGCGGCGCCGGAGACCCGGTCCAGCGCGAGGGCGGCGCCGTACGCGCTGACCAACTGCTTGAGGTCGGTGCGGTCGACGGTCTGACCGACCTCCCAGACCACCGCCTTGCCGTTGAGGTCGCCGGTCAACTCGCTGGTCGCCTTCGCGTTCGGCGACACCAGCACGGTCGACTTGAGATCGGCCTGGTAGATGCCGACGTCGCCGTCGGTGATCTGCAGGAACGTGGCCCCTTTCGCCTCGGCGACCGAGGTGGTGGGCTCCAGATCGTAGGGCAGCTTGGTCATCGCGGGCTTGACGACGAAGACCAGTCCGGCGGCCAGCGCCAGGAGCAGTACGCCGCCGCCGAACAGCACGGCACCGATGGCGCGGTGCTTCATGTTTCCTCCCTGGAGGAGCTAGTTTCGTCGCTATCGATCAGTGGGATGGCCGCGAGGTTACTACCTGGTCACATAACAACGCGACCCCCGGTCAGCTCTGTTTTTCCACCGCGCTGTGCTGATGGGGCCCGGTCCGACGAAGCACGAGCAGGAAGTTCCACGCCGCGATCTCCCGTGCGCCGGGCACCCGGATGATCCAGCGTGCCCACCAGGGGTGGTAGCGGGGCAGCGCGTCGACCACTTCGACCGCGGGGTTGGAGCGGGCCCACCGCAAGGTCGCGGAGATCGAGGTCGGGAAGAGGGTCTCCCGGTACCGGTTCTTCGGCGGCCGGCCGTTGCGACGCTCGTATCGACGCGCCGCCCGCTTCCCGCCGAGGTAGTGCCAGGGCGCCGTCTCGTGCCCGCCCCACGGGGAGAGCCACGGCGTGAACGAGATGAAGAGCGTGCCGGCCGGGCGGGTCACCCGGACCATCTCGTCGAGCATGCGGGCCGGCTCGGCGACGTGCTCCAGCACGTTGGACGAGAACGCCACGTCCACCGCGCCGGACCGGACGGGCAGCGCGGTGCCGCTTCCCCGCAACATCCCGGCCGACGCGCCGGCCTGCGCGAAGTCCCCGACGTCCGGGTCCAACCCGACGTAGGCGGCCCCGGCCTCCCGGAACGCCGCCGCGAAGTAGCCCGGACCACCGCCCACGTCGAGCACGGTGCGCCCGGCCAACGGGGTGTACCCGGAGATCTGCCGGACGGAGTCCGCGGCGAGCAGTCCGTAGAACCGGTCCGGGTCGGTCTGTTCGACGAGGAAGGCCCTGAAGAGGGCCACTGAACGGTTGAGCGTGGCGAACCGGCGGCGGGCCGCCCGATCCCCGCGCACGTCCTGTGCCGCAGTCATCGCGCTCCCGTCCCGTCGTCGTCCCGAATCGTGTCCGGCGTCACATCATCCGGGTCGGTCGTGTCCGCCCGCGCGCGGGGTCCGCCCTCGTCGCCCTCCCCGGGGCGGACGCCCGGCACCGGCACCACCGCGGCGACCACGGCGCCGACCGCCACGAGCATCGCGCCCTGCACCCAAGGCCCGTACGTCCACTCCTGGCCGTGGCCCTGTAGTCGGCCCGCCACCGCGGTCACCGTGGCGACCGTGAGGCCGCCGAGCACCACCACCGGCAGGGCCCGCTGGGCCAGTTGCCGCAGCAGCATCCCGGCCAGCACGATCGCCACCGGCAACACCCCGCCCAGCACGGCCAGCAGCGCCACCAGCAGCGCACCGACGAACCACCCCGGCGCCTCGGCCGGCAGCTCCGGACCGGCGGCCACCCGGCGACGCACCGGCAGCGCCGCCAGCACCAACACGGCCAGCGCGGCCAGCGCACCGACCGCGAGGCCGCCCCGGTAGGCACGGTCGGGTGTGAACACCAGTCGCACCTCACCGGCCGCTCCAGCCGGCACGACCCACGCCTGCTGCCAGCCATCGACCCGGGTGGGGACCAAGCTGCGTCCGTCCAGGGTCGCCGTCCAGCCGGCGTTCGCGTTCTCCGGTACGACCAGCAGCGCCTCGCCGCCCGCGCCGATCCGCACCCGCCGGTCCGTCGGATCCCAGTCGAGCACCGAGACCTCGCGTTGCCGGGGCGGGGTGCCGGCACGGTCGGGCCGCAGCGCGGCGTCCTGCACCAGGAAGCCGGCCGACGGCATGGTGGCCAACCGCTGCCCGCCGGCCTGGAGGTCCACCTCCGCACCGGTGACCCCGCAGACGGTGACCGGCACCGGCCGGCCGGCGACCACGTCGGCGAGAGTGGCCCGCACGGCGGTGTCGTACCTTGCTCCGGCCAGTTCCACCCGTGGACCCGAGCCACACCGCTCGACGACCCGGGTGCTGCCGGGCACCGGACGGAGCAGGTCGGCCAGAGCCGGGATCTCCACCTCGGCCACGCCGGTGGTGGCGGTCCAGTTGTCGCGCCGGTCGGCCACCCGCTCGGCGCTGTCGAGCACCGCGATCTCGATCCGGTCGGTCCGCAGGGCAGGGAAGCGGACCCACCCGTCGGCGTCGACCGGCAACTCCTGGGTGCGGCCCGGAGTACGTACCTCGACCCGCTCGGGCACCGCACCGACCGGGTTCACAGCCGGGCGCAGCCGCAGTCCGTCGACGCGCCGCGCCCCGGACCAGCCCAACCGCAGAGTCGGACGCACGTCCTCGGTGCCGGCGAGCCAGGCCGTGCCCGGATCACCGTCGACCGCCGCGTACGCCGCCACCGCCGGATCCCCGGACAGGTGCGACGACGCGGTCGCCGCCACCGGCACCCCGGACAGGGTGACCGGGCCCCCCGGACGGGGCACGGCGGTCAGTGCCAGCCGGTACGTCCCGGTGACCGGGCTGCGGAACACCCGGTCCAGGCCGAGCGGCTCCTCGCCGACCCGGGCGAGGAAACGGTCACACCGCATCACGGTGCCCGGCTCGTCACCCCCCGACCCGGCAGGCTGCCGGGTCGGCAGGCACGCCGGCCGGTCGGCGGATCCACGGCTGAACGACCACGCCACCGGCCCGGCGAAGTCTTCTGGCAGGTCGGTCGGCACGCGCAGGGCCCGACGCGGTTCGACGCCCGGGATGGACAGTTCCCGGATACCGACGCCGCCGTCGACCCGTCCGCCGGCCACCTCCACCACCGTCACCCGGATTCGGCTCGTCGAGCCGGGCAGCGTGTAGTAGGGGTGGGCGCCGAGTTTCCGGGCCACCTCGTGCTCCACCGTCCCCCGGTCGGTGGAGAGCCGGAAGCGGGTCACCGGCCAGCCCACCGTGAGGTCGTTGACGAACTCCAGGGACACGGTGTCGACCTGGCGCGGGGTGTCCAGGTCCACCTCCAGCCACTGCCCGTTCGGACCGCTGAGGGGTGCCGAGCGCCAGGCGGTGGAGTTCTCCCCGTCGACCGCCGCGAAGGGCAGGTGCGACGGGTCAGCGGGGGCGAGGGTGTCCACGAAACTCGCCGCCGAGGAGGCGGTCACCGCCCGGACGCCCTGGTAGACGGCGACGGTCTGGTGCCGGCCGGCGGAGAACGGCAGCAGGTCCAGGGCGACCCGTCCCTGCCGGCCCGCCTCCGCCGCGGTCAGGGTCTGGCTGAGGTTGTCCCGCACCCGCCCGACGTCGCGCTCCCGGCGGCGCAGCCCGTCGGTGACGATCCACCTGTCCCCGGTACCGGCCCGCTCGGTCCCGTCCACCGGCCGGTCACCGGCCAGCACCACCGGGCGGTTCCGCTCGACGAGTCCCTGTTCGAGCAACGGCAGCAGGGACTCCGGCCCACCACTGACAGTCGGCACGTCCGCGGTCAGCACCGCGGCGGCGACCGGCACCTCGCCCCGCACCTGGTACACCTCGACCGCCGGCAACTGCCCGGCGTCGTCGTCTATCGGGCTGCCCGGGGTGATCCCGAAGCGGGTGGTGGTGCCGAAGGACGCGACCCGGGTGATACCGGGGGAACCGGCCAGGGCCCGGCGCAGCACCCCGACCGGCGGCGCGTCCACCTGGGTCCGGTCGATGTCGTTGCGCAGCACCACATGCCGGAACCCGGCGCGGGCGAGGAAGTCGGCCAGGCCGGCGGAGCCACGGCCACCGGCCAGCACCGCCTCGACGGTGTCCATCATCCGGGTGTTGCCGGCCGAACCGAGCGGAATCTGGTTGCGGACCGCCCACGGGGCACCGGCCAATGCCTGCAACGGCTCGTCGACGGACCGGCCCCACTCGTACTGGCCGAAACCGGAGCCGGGCACCATCAGCGTGCGGGCCAACGCATCCCGCTCGGCCAACCAGGTCGCCGTCGCCCGCCAGTGCGCCGGCAGGTCCGACCAGCCCGGACCGGGCCGCAGCAGCCCCAGCCAGGCCGGCGCGGCGGCCCCGAGGACCAGTAGCAGCACCGGTACGAACACCAGGGGCCGCAGACGCAGACCGGGCCGCCGCCTGGCGGTTGCGTGGTGCAGTCGGGTGACCCAGGCGTCGACGCCGTGGGCGAAGCCCAGCATCAGCGGCAGCCGCAGCACCGGGTCCAGCTTGTGCACGTTGCGGAACGGCGCGAGGGGACCATCCAGGAGGTTCCGGACCTGCTCCGAGACGGGGCTGTCGAGGCTGCCGACGTAGCCCACGGTCAGCAGGGTCAATCCGGTGAGGAAGCCCAGCACCAGGAAGCGGCGCTCCGGCAACAGGTTCCCGGCGAGGCCGGCGAGGCCGAAGAGGGCCACCAGTGCGGTGAGCGTCATCAGCGCCGGGTTGTCGATCAGCAGCCACCCCGCCGGCCACCACGGCTCGCCCTGCACGACGTACGCGACCCACTGGTTGGTGCCCCGGACACCCTGAAACAGCGAGGCGACCGCTGTGGTGGTGGTGGACGACTCGATGAAATCCAGGAACGGCAGGCTGTACTGGCCGAGCAGCAGCAGCGGCACGACCCACCACAGGCTGACCGCGATGACGCAGCCGCACCACCAACCCACCAGCCGCAGGTGGTCGGCGTTCCAGCGACGGCTGAGCAGCCAGACCCCGGGCAGCAGCAGGGCGAGCAGCACCACCGCCGCGTTGATGCCGCCCATACCGAGCACCGCCAGCGCGGACAGCGCCGCAGCCCGCCGTGGCGAACCGATCTTCCGGACGGTGACCAGGGGCAACAGCACCCAGGGCAACATCGCGGCGGAGAGCGTCTCGGAGGACAGCGCCCCGATCTCGGTGAGGATCCGCGGGGCCAGCGCGTAGCCGAGCGCCGCCGCGTACCGGCTGGGTTCGGTGCCGATGTCCATCGCGCGGGCCAACCGGAGCAGCCCGTAGAACGCCGCGACGAGCAGCAGGGCCGTCCACAGCCGCTGGGTGATCCACGGCGGTACACCCAGCAGTTGGCCGCCGGCGAAGAAGGGCCCCATCGGGAACAGGTAGCCGTACGCCTGGTTCTGCAACTCGCCCGAGGTCGCCTCGGGATTCCACAGGTGCAGTGCACGCGCCATGAAGTGCAGCGGGTTGGCGGCGAGATCGAGCTTGGTGTCGAAGGTGACCTGACCGGGTCGCTGCACGAACGCGATCACGGTGAGCAGCAGCAGCGCCAGTGCCGTGCAGGGCGCCTCGCGTACCGCCCGCAGGAGCGGGCGCGGCGTCCACGGCCACGACCGGATCACCGGCGGCACTCCGGTGGCAGGCAGCTCAGATCGGCGAGCGCGGAGAAGAAGATCTGGCGGATGCCGCTCGGCTCGTCGGTGCGGAACACCTGTCCACCGGTCACCTTCGCGACGGCGTTCAACTCGTCCGGGTCGACGTCACGGCCCAACCCGATGAAGACCACCGGGAGCGGCCGGCGCGGATCCTGCAACTTCGTCAGCTCGGCAAGGAACTTCGTTCGGCCGATGCTGTCCCCGTCCTCGTCGCGGCCGTCGGTCATCACCAGCACCAGGTTGATCCGGCCGGGTGTCCAGTTCCGCCTGGCGTCCCGGTAGGCGGCGAGCGTGGTGTCGTACAGGCCGGTGCCGCCGCGGGGCTTCACCCGTACCTCGGCCAGACGGTCGGCCAGTCGTTGCCGATGCGCGTCGCCGAGCGGAGCGACGGGGAGGATCTCGCGGTGGTCGCGGTCCCCGTCCACCCGCGTGGAGAAGACCCACACTCCCAGCTCACTGTTGTCCAGCAGCAGTGCGGAGCCCTCGCGGGCGGCCTGGAGGGTGGCGTCGAGGCGAGACTCGCCACCGGGCACCTTTGCGGCCATCGAGCCGGAGATGTCGAGCACGGTGAGGATGCGGGCACTGCGCTGCACGCCGCTCCACCCGGTCAGCAGGTCGGTCACCGCCTCCTCCGCGGGCAGCGGGGTCGGGCGCAGCTCCTCGGTGCTCAGCCGGTCGTCCCGGGGGATCGCCGGCGGGAAGCCGGCCGGGCTGCGGAAACCGGCGTCGGCCAACGTGTCCCGAGCCCGGGCGGTGAGCAACTCGGCCAGCAGTCGGTTCGCCGCGTCACGGACCGCGTCACGGGCGTTGGGCAGGACCGCGTACGGCAGGTCGAGTGCGGGGACCGCCACCTCCGGGTACGCGCCGACAAGCTTGGCCGAATCGGCCAGCGTGTTGTGTTCGAGGACCGCCTGCTCCGTGGTGGCGACGGCCTCCGCGCGGCCCGGCAACTGCCGTCCGGACACCAGAGCAGACCCCTCCTCGGGTGGGGTGAACGTCCGGCCGGCGAGCCGCCGCAGGGTGGCCGTCAGCGCACCGTCCGGCTCGCGCTCCCCGGCGACGAGGGCCCGTACGCCGACCAACGTCGCCACTCCGGCCGGGTCGACCGCCGGGTCGGGCAGCCGGACCGACACCTTCGTCGCCCGGCCGACCAGGGTCCGCCAGGTCAGCGCCCGCCGTGGCCAGCCCCACCGGCGGGCCGACGGCTCGGTCACCGCGAGCACCACCGGGGTGCTCGCCACCGAGGTGCCCTGGGCGGGAACCTCGAAGGCTCCGGCCGATCGCGCCCGGCGTAGCCAGAACGTCGACTCGGGCAACCACGCGTCGGCGACGTCCACACCGTCGGCCAGGTCGCGGACCATCTCGCCGGACTGGCGAGCCTCCACGACGACCGACACGCAGGGCTGGCTGCCGACGCTGGCCCGCGCGATCCGGTCCAGGGCCGGCGCCACCACCGGGGCGGCGGCCAAGCGCAGCCGGATCTGGTCGCTGCAGGCCGGCACACGTCGCTCGGACGCGACGTACGTGACCGTGGCCCATCCGAGCAGCAGCACCGCCAGAGCCGCGCTGAGCAGGACCACCGGGGAACGACGGAGGATGTCACGCGACGAGGTCAAGGCGTTACGCAGCATTGTCCGGCCACCTCCCCGATGTGTGCGCCCGGCGAGTCCGGTGGCAGATCACGACCGCTGCCCCGGGGTGGCGCATGCGGCGCCCGCCACCGTACGCGGTCGCGCTGCACACCCTGCCAAGGTTTTCGTTCGGCGGCAAACCCCCGTTCGCCCAGCCTGCTCCGGCGATCGTCGCTGCCGGTGTGACCCATTGCGCAGCACTCCCGGCCCGCCCTAGGGTGGCGCGATCGCGCCCGATTACTCGTCGGTAGGAGCAGCGTGGACAACTCCGGCACCACCGCACGCCACGTCCTGTTCCTGAACTGGCGGGACACCACCAACCCCGAAGGTGGAGGCTCCGAGGTCTACATCGAACGGATCGCGGCCGAGCTGGTCACCTTCGGTCATCGGGTGACCCTTCTCTGTGCGGCGCACAGGGCAGCGGGCGACTCCGACACCACCGACGGGGGCGTTCACGTCCTGCGTCGCGGCTCCCGCATGTCCGTGTACCTCCGGGCGGCTCTGACCTGCATCGCCGGCCGCGTCGGTTTCGGTCCGCTGAGCCGGCGCGGCCACGGCCGACCCGACCTGGTGGTCGACGTGTGCAACGGGGTGCCGTTCTTCGCCCCGCTCTACGCCGGCCGGCCGGTGGTGGCCCTGGTGCACCACGTTCACCGCGAGCAGTGGCCTGTGGTGTTCGGCCCCTTGATGGCACGGCTGGGTTGGTGGATCGAGTCATGGCTGGCGGTACGGCTGTACCGGCGCTGCCGGTACGTGACGGTCTCCGAGGCCAGTCGCACCGAGCTTGCCGATCTTGGCGTCGACCCGGAGCGCATCGACGTCGTGCCCAATGGCACCCCGGCCGTCACCGGTCAGCCACTGCCCCGCACCCCGCACCCGTCCCTGCTCGTCCTCGGCCGGCTGGTCCCGCACAAGCGGGTGGAGATAGCCCTGCGGGCCGTCGCCGCGCTGGTCGAGGAGCTACCCGATCTGGAGCTGGTGGTGGCCGGTCAGGGCTGGTGGGAGACACCGCTTCGGGAGCTGTCCGAGCAGCTCGGCATCACCGACCACGTACGCTTCGCCGGCTTCGTCAGCGAGGAGGACAAGCACGTGGCACTCTCCTCGGCGTGGCTGGCGCTCACGCCGTCGCTCAAGGAAGGGTGGGGGCTCACGATCGTCGAGGCCGCCGCCCGCAGCACCCCGACGGTCGCGTTCCGCTACGCAGGTGGTGTCGCCGAGGCAATGATCGACACGGAGACCGGCCTGCTCGTCGACGACGAGGAGGAGTTCCTGGGGGTGATCCGCGAACTGCTCGCCGACGACGTGCGTCGCAAGGCGATGGGCGAGGCGGCGTTGCAGCACGCGGCCCTGTTCACCTGGACCGCCGCCGGGGCCCGCTTCGCCCAGCTGGTCACGGGGACGACGGCCCGGGGCTGACGAGGGCCATCGCCACCCGCCGTGAAGGCACCCGCGCAGCGGGTGCCTTCACGGCTCGTCAGAGCTCAGCGAGCGCCGTACTCGATCGGCTGCTCGACAGTGCTGGTGTTTCCGGCCTTCTCCGCAGCGTCCTGCGCGGAGGTGCCGAGACCGTTCGCCAGACCAACGCTCAGCAGCAGGCCGAGCACGACTCCGAGTGCCCCCACGGCAACGAACGCGGGCAGGTTCTTCATCCACCTTCTCCTTCCGCGGGACTCGCGTGTCGGGACGCTACCACGGGCCGGAGCCTCCGCACAGTGCTCGAAAGACAGATGCCGATCATCGCCGCTCCGGCCAGTAGATGGGCCACCCCTACCGGGCCGGGGCCGCTGACGGTGGCGGCGGGCGACGGCGACCAGGCCGGGTTCTCGTAGAGGCTCAAATCCGGTCCGGCGTACACGACCCGCAGCCCGACCAGCGCGGACGCAGGCGGCGGCGGACCCGGGACGTGCTGCACCAGCACCCACCGAGGATCCTCGACCGCCAACGGCCGGCCGTCGGCGATCAACCTTCGGACCCGCGCCGCGCGCGGGTCCTCGCCGGCCACCGCCCGACCACCGACCCAGAGGGTGTCGTCGACCAGCACCGGCACCGCGAGGTACCGGGGTGCCGGGTCGATCACCACCACGTCACGGTTCCAGGCCGGCCGCTGGTACTCCTGGAACGGCAGCGAGATCACCTCACCCGGACGCGCCGCCGTCAGCCGGGCCACCGTCGCCCAGTCCGCCGGCCAGTCGACCGGTCGCAGCCGACCCGCCGCGCCGAACGCGAGGTCGGGCAGGACCGCCACCGGCAGCAGCACCGCGCCGACCAGCAGAACCCGGCCGGTCACCACGTTGAAGCGGGAGGTGATCCGGTCGGTCAGCCGTTCCGTGCCGAGCGCACCGGCCACCGCCAGGGCCAACGCGTACGGCAGCAGCAGTTTCTGCCCGTCCCGGACCAGTCCCGCGCCGGGGACGGTGGCCACCAGCCAGCCGAGCATGGCGGCTCCGCCGGGCAGCACCCCGAGGGCCGCGGCCAGCCAGGAGCCGGCCGCCAACAGGCCCAGCCGTCCGACGAACGCCGCCGGCCAGCGCCGCCGCAGCAGCGGCACCCCGCAGCCGGCGATGGCCAGCAGGAGCACCGTCGCCACCGGCACCAGCACCGATGCTCGTGAGGCGGGGGTGGCCTGCGCGTTCCAGATTCCTCCGGTGCCGGCCAACGAGACCAGCGGTCCGGCCCAGTTCTCCGCCCGCGCGGCGAACGCCGCGACCCCGGCCGGATCGGACCGGCCGGCACCGGTGCTGATCGCGCCGGCGACCAGCCAGGGCGCGCTGAGCAGCACCGCCGATCCGAGCACCAGGGCGGTCGACCGGCCGGCGCGCGGGTACCGTCCAGGCACCAGGACCCCGACCGCCACCAGGGCCAGCGCGCCGCCGGTCGGCGTGATCGCGGACGCCGCCACCGCCAGCAGCAGCCGCCGGACCGCACCCGGTCGACCCGTCCGCAGCTCCAGCGCCGCCCGCACCAGCCACGGAAACGCGGCGTACGCCACCAGCAGCCCCCACTGCCCGATCAGCAGCCGCTCGGCGAGGTACGGCGTCCAGGCATACCAGAGAGCGGCGACCACCCGCACTCCCGTCCGATCGGTGGGCACCAGCCGGGCGGCACCGAGCGCGGCGAACCAGACGATCGCCACCAGCACCAGCCGTTGCAGCGCCCACCCCGGCAGCAGTTGACCGAACAGCGCCACCACCGCGTCCTGCGGCACGGCCCGGGGCAGCGCCGTGGCGGGGGCGACCGACTCCCAGCTCAGCGTGGGGCGGGGCACGAAGACCATGTCGTAGCGGAGCACGTACCCGGGCAGCGCCAGTGGCGCCAGGACCACCGCCGTCACCACGGCGGCGACACTGTGGGGCACCAGCCGCTCCCGCATCCGACCGTCCTCACCGCCGTCGCCCTACGCGATCACCCTCGCACCGGTGGCGGACACTGTACGCGGCGGCCGGGCCCCCGGCGTTCCGTCTCCGCCGCCCCGCGACGCGGAGCTCCCGGCCCCGATGTCCAGCTTGACGCAACGGCACGTCGGTCAGGCCGAACGAGTCCAGCGTGATCCGCCGGGCCTCCGCACGGGCACGGGTCGTCCGTTCAGGGCTGTCGGGTCGTTCGGCCGACCGGTACCGTCTCCCCGGTCGGGCGGCCGGCCCGACCGGTCCGGCGACGACAACCCGCAAGGCGCGGGCCGTCCACCGGTCGTGTCCGTCTCGGGCGCATGGTGGCGGGGAGACGCGGGGTTGGCATGACTCAGACGACCGGCGGTGCGACCACGGCGGTCCGGCTCGGCGCTGCCGGCGCCGCCGTCACCGCCGCCACCGTGCTGATCAACGCGCTGGCGTACGCCGTGCCGGTGCTCGGCGCCCGCCGGTTGACGCCGGCAGACCTCGGCGCACTGGCCACGGTGCTCGCCCTCGCGACGATCGCCGCAGTGCCCGGCTTCGGGCTCCAGATCGCGGTGGCCGCGCACCGGGCCCGCCGGGGGGTGAGCGACCCGACCCGGCTCGCCCTGCGCACCGCCGCCGTCACCGCTGGGCTGACCGCACTGGCCGCACCAGTCCTGAGCTGGGCCCTGACGTTGCCGCTCGCCCTGACGCTGCTGCTGGCCGCGAGCACGTTCGCGACCGTGCTGGCCGGCCGCCGGATCGGTGAACTCCAAGGCGACCAACGGTTCCTGCGGCTCGCGGCGGCGATGGCGGTGGTCGCCGCCGGCCGCTACGGCGGGCTGGTCGTCGGGCTCGCGTTCGGCCGCAGCCCGGTGGACTGCCTGGCCCTCGGGACGGTCACCGGGTTCCTCGTGCTGCCGATCCTGGCCCGCCTCGCGCAGCCCACGGAACCGGTTCACACCGGGCCGCCCGGGGCCGGGCCGGCCGATCCACTGGGGCCCCGGCAGGTGCTGACCGCCTGCGCGGCCTCCCTGGCGATGCTCACCATCTCGTATGCGGACCTGATCCTCGCCCGCCAACTGCTCAGCGCCGACGCCTCCGGCGGCTACGCGGTCGGCTCCGTGCTCACCAAAGGCGCGCTCTGGGCTCCGCAGGTGGTCACCCTGCTCGTCCTGCCCCGGCTGGCGCGGGGCGACCGGCAGGCACGGGCATGGGCGCTGGGCCTGATCCTGTCCTGCGGGGCGGTGCTGGTCGGCGCGTCCGTGGTCGCCGGCGATCTGGCGTTCCGGTTGGCCGGTGGCGCCGCGTACCTGCACCTGGCCGGCGAGGCACCGCTCTTCGCCGCCGTCGGCGCCCTCTACGCGGTGGTCTTCATGCTGGTCAACGACCGGGTGGCGACGGGTGCCCGGTGGCCGGGCGCACCGCTCTGGGCCGCTACCGGGGCGCTCGGCCTGACCGCCCTGCTGGTCGCTCCGCGCACCGTGTCGGGTGTTCTCGCCTGCGCCCTGGGCACAGCGGTGTTGACCGCCGTCGTGATGGCATTGCTGACCCTGCGCCCCGCCCGCCGCTGACACCGTCGCGACGGTCGGGGCCGTCAGTCGCCGTCGGCGAGCCAGCTGTGCAGCAGGTGGTGATCGATCGCGTCGGGACGGCCCAGCGACCGGCCGACGGCCAGCCGGGCCCTCAGGTCGGCCCTGCTGAACCAGCGAGCCGCGAGCAGTTCCTCGCCGTCGACGCGTACCTCCTCGGTGGTGGCGGTGGCCCGGAAGCCGACCATCAGGCCGGCGGGGAACGGCCATGCCTGCGACCCCTGGTAGGTCACGTCGATGACGGTCACCCCGGCCTCCTCGGCCATCTCCCGCCGTACCGCGTCCTCCAGGCTCTCGCCCACCTCGACGAAGCCCGCCAACGTCGACCAGGCGTCCTCTCCCGCGCCGGCGTGCCGGGCCAGCAGGCAACGCCCCGGGGGTCCGGGCGCCTCCACGAGCACGATGACCGCCGGTTCGATCCGGGGAAACAGCAGCCGGCCACACTCCCCGCCGGTGCAGGACCGCGCGTGCCCGCCGCCGTCGACGACGGCCGGCGCGCCGCAGGCACCACAGAACCGCTGCTGCCGGTGCCAGTACAGCACCCCTCGCGCGTACGCCTGGACGGCCGCGTCGGCGGGGTCGAGTCGTCCCACCACCGCCCGCACGTCGACGGTCCGCACGGCCCCGGTCATCTCGACGGCGGCCTGCTCGGTCAGCGCGGAGAGATCCACCGCGAAGACTCCCCGGTCGTGGTCGACCGCCGCGTCGCTGTTGACTCCCCGGTCGCCGTCGAGGCCCAGGAAGACGATCTCCCTGGCTGCGGTCCGGGCCAGAGTCGCCCGGTCGCTGGTCAGCCGGACCGGGCCGTCGCCGTCGACGAGACAGCGGTCCCGCCACAGGGGCAGCACGACGCTGTCAGGACGGGCCAGCAGCGCCGCCATCCGCTTCGGGTCGGTTCGCACGGTGCCCGCCCGGTCGAGCCACCCGCCGCCGTACGCCAGGGCATCGTCGTGCAGTCGCATGCCCTCACCGTGCCATGCCTGGCGACCGGCTCCCACCCTCGGGCCGGCGGCCCCGGCACGCCGGGTCGACACGCCGTACGAGATCGACCAGACGTCGGCTGCCCGCCTGCCCGGTCGTTGGCTACCGTTGGTGTCTTCCGGCTGGGGTCCGCTTGCTCCCCAATGTGGTACGTCCCGAAGAGGTAGTTGTGACGCAGTACGGCGAAAAGCACCCACCCCCCGACGACCGGCCGACCATCCAGGTCACCGCGGTCGCCTGGCCCGTCGAGGAACCGTCGCCGACCGTGGCACCGCCCCCGGGGGGCGGCCAGTCGCGCTCACGCCGGTTCCGGCTGCTGCTGGCCGCCGGGGTCGCGACCGCCGTGCTGGGCTCGCTCGCGGGGGTAGGCACCTGGGCGTACGCCGGTGATGTGCCGCGCGGCACCACGGTGCTCGGCACCGAACTGGGCGGACGCAGCCGGGCGGACGCGGCCCGCGAGCTGCGGGCGGAGTTGGAGCGGCGCGCCGCCGTGCTGGCCGCCCCGTTCGAGGTGCGGGTCGGCGAGCGGACCGCCCAGATCACCCCGGCCGATGTCGGCCTCGCCGTCGACGTGGAGGCGACCGTGGCGGCGGCTGCGGCCGCGCAGGCGCACGCCGTCGACCGGTTGGTCGGCTCCCGCGAGGTGGAGCCGGTGGTGCGGGTCGACGAGGAGAGGCTGAGCGCGGCACTGGAGAAGCTGGTCGGCGACCAGGGCCGAAAGATGATCAAACCGGCGATCACGTTCGCCGGCACGAAGCCGAAGGTGCGCTACCCGCAGCCGAGCCTGGCGGTCGACCCGCAGGACGCCGCCCGGGTGGTCACGGCGGGTTGGCTGGGCGGACAGCCGGTGACGGTGCCGCTGGTGGAGTCGCATGCGGCGACCACCGCCGAGGAGGTCGACCGGCTGGTCGTTGAGCTGGCGAAGCCGGCCGTGGCGGCACCGGTGCGGCTGGTGACCGACAAGGGTGCGGTGACCATTCCACCGGCGGCGATCGCGAAGAGTCTGCGGTTCGTGGCGGACGACGCCGGCAAGCTGACCCCGAAGGTCGACGTGAAGCGGCTACGGGACGCCCTCGGCGACGACCTGGCCGAGATCGAGGTCGCTCCGAAGGACGCCCGGATGACGATCTCCGGCGGCAAACCGAAGGTCGTGGCGGGTCGTCCTGGTCAGCAGCTCGACCCGGCGGCGTTGGGGCGGGACCTGCTGGCTGTGCTGCCGAAGGTCGACGGCCGGGAGGTGGCCGGCAAGCTGGCGCCGGCGAAGCCCGAGCTCACCGCGGAGAAGCTGGCGGGGCTCGGCATCAAGGAGAAGGTGTCGTCGTTCACCACGCGGTTCACCGGTGGGCTGTCGTCGCCGCGCAGCCAGAACATCGTCACGATCGCGAAGGACGTCGACGGCACGGTGGTCATGCCGGGCGAGACGTTCTCCCTGAACGGGCACACCGGCGAGCGCAGTTACGCGCAGGGCTACCGGGACGCTCCGGTCATCCTGGACGGGAAACTGGTCCCGGGGGTGGGCGGCGGTACGTCGCAGTTCACCACCACCCTGTTCAACGCGACGTACTACGCCGGTCTGGAGGACGTGCAGCACAAGCCACACTCGTACTACTTCAGTCGCTACCCGGCGGTGATCGAGTCGACCATCTTCTGGCCGAACCTGGACTTCAAGTTCCGGAACAACACCGAGTACGGCGTGCTGATCGACACCTCGTACACGGGCAGTTCGGTGACGGTGTCGATCTGGAGCACGAAGATCTGGGACAGCGTCAAGACGGAGTACGGCCCCCGCCGGAACATCACCAGCCCCAAGACCGTCTACCTGGAGCCGGGGCCGACCTGCATCCCGGCCAACGGCAGCCAGGGCTTCACCCAGGACGCCTTCCGCGTCATCAAGAAGGACGGCAAGGTCGTCAAGCGGGAGAAGTTCAGCTGGACCTACAGCGCGGAGCCCCGCTTCATCTGCGGTCGCGGACCATCCTGACGTCCACTCCCGACAGCCCGTCACGGCCCCGCCGGCGCATCTCGCCGGTGGGGCCGACTCATCGGGTACGCCCCGCCCTCCGTGGCACTGCCGACGTCGACTGGCACTGCCGACGCCGCCCGTCGCGTTGTCGGGGCGACACCGTTGCGTTGTCAGCGAGTGGGGACGACCGCGACGTGTGGAGCCCTCTCCGGCGGATCGAACGCCGATCGCGGGGAACAACCCACGGGGATACGACGCCGGCGGTCTGCGCACTCGCGCGAAGCGCATGGTTGCGGCCTGAATGTGGTTGGTGGGTGGTGGCCGGAGGTGGTGGTGTCCTTGCGGGTGTCGGCCTCCGGGCCCGGGGCTTTCGAACCCGAGGTCCGTCCCGGTTTTGGTGGGTGTCCGGCTCGGGTGTGGTGTGGTGTGGGAATGCGTTCAGGGCCACCCCATGAAATGGGGTGGCCCTGAACGAATGTGTGTCCGGCGGTGTCCTACTCTCCCACACCCTCCCGAGTGCAGTACCATCGGCGCTGGAGGGCTTAGCTTCCGGGTTCGGAATGTTGCCGGGCGTTTCCCCTCCGCCATGACCGCCGTAACTTTATGGACATGTCAAACAAACCGTTCCATCGACCCCGATGTTTCTGGGGTGTGGTGTGGTGTGTTCGTTTGTCTAGAGTTGCACAGTGGACGCGTAGCAGCTTGGTAGTCAAGTCCTCGGCCTATTAGTACCGGTCAACTGAACCCGTTACCGGGCTTACATTTCCGGCCTATCAACCCAGTCGTCTAGCTGGGGGCCTTACCCCACCAATGGTGGGTGGGATACCTCATCTTGAAGCGAGCTTCCCGCTTAGATGCTTTCAGCGGTTATCCCTTCCGAACGTAGCTAACCAGCCGTGCCCCTGGCGGGACAACTGGCACACCAGAGGTTCGTCCGTCCCGGTCCTCTCGTACTAGGGACAGCCCTTCTCAAGTATCCTACGCGCACGGCGGATAGGGACCGAACTGTCTCACGACGTTCTAAACCCAGCTCGCGTACCGCTTTAATGGGCGAACAGCCCAACCCTTGGGACCTGCTACAGCCCCAGGATGCGACGAGCCGACATCGAGGTGCCAAACCATCCCGTCGATATGGACTCTTGGGGAAGATCAGCCTGTTATCCCCGGGGTACCTTTTATCCGTTGAGCGACACCGCTTCCACTCGCAAGTGCCGGATCACTAGTCCCGACTTTCGTCCCTGCTCGACCTGTCAGTCTCACAGTCAAGCTCCCTTGTGTACTTGCACTCAACACCTGATTGCCAACCAGGCTGAGGGAACCTTTGGGCGCCTCCGTTACCCTTTAGGAGGCAACCGCCCCAGTTAAACTACCCACCAGACACTGTCCCTGAACCGGATAACGGTCCGAAGTTAGATACCCAAATCAACCAGAGTGGTATTTCAAGATTGCCTCCACCCATACTGGCGTATGAGCTTCACCGGCTCCCACCTATCCTACACAAGCTAATTCGAATACCAATGTCAAGCTATAGTAAAGGTCCCGGGGTCTTTCCGTCCTGCCGCGCGTAACGAGCATCTTTACTCGTAATGCAATTTCGCCGGGCCTGTGGTTGAGACAGTGGGGAAGTCGTTACGCCATTCGTGCAGGTCGGAACTTACCCGACAAGGAATTTCGCTACCTTAGGATGGTTATAGTTACCACCGCCGTTTACTGGCGCTTAAGTTCTCCGCTTCGCCCCGAAGAGCTAACAGGTCCCCTTAACGTTCCAGCACCGGGCAGGCGTCAGTCCATATACATCGAATTACTTCTTCGCATGGACCTGTGTTTTTAGTAAACAGTCGCTTCCCCCTGCTCTCTGCGGCCATACAACGCTCCACCCGCGTGGGGCTTCACGTCTCCGGCCCCCCTTCTCCCTAAGTTACGGGGGCAATTTGCCGAGTTCCTTAACCACAGTTCGCCCGATCGCCTCGGTATTCTCTACCTGACCACCTGTGTCGGTTTGGGGTACGGGCCGCTCAGAACTCGCTAGAGGCTTTTCTCGGCAGCATAGGATCACTGACTTCACCTGAATCGGCTCGGCATCACGTCTCAGCCTTCATGCGTCGCGGATTTGCCTACGACACGGCCTACACGCTTACCCCGGCACAACCACCGGCCGGGATCAGCTACCTTCCTGCGTCACCCCATCGCTTGACTACTACCCGTCAGGTTCCCACGCTCCCCATCATCGGTCCGAAGACCTCCGACAGTTCGGGTGGTTAGCACAACGAGGTTCATCAGGGACGCTCTTTCGCGGGTACGGGAATATCAACCCGTTGTCCATCGACTACGCCTCTCGGCCTCGCCTTAGGTCCCGACTCACCCAGGGCGGATTAGCCTGGCCCTGGAACCCTTGGTCATCCGGCGGAAGGGTTTCTCACCCTTCTTTCGCTACTCATGCCTGCATTCTCACTCGTGCCGCGTCCACAACTCGATCACTCGGCTGCTTCACCCCCGGCACGACGCTCCCCTACCCATCCACACACCTGCACAACACATCAAGGCGTTGCGAAGTCACATGTGAATGCCACAGCTTCGGCGGTGTGCTTGAGCCCCGCTACATTGTCGGCGCGGAACCACTTGACCAGTGAGCTATTACGCACTCTTTAAAGGGTGGCTGCTTCTAAGCCAACCTCCTGGTTGTCTATGCGACCCCACATCCTTTTCCACTTAGCACACGCTTAGGGGCCTTAGCTGGTGATCTGGGCTGTTTCCCTCTCGACTACGAAGCTTATCCCCCGCAGTCTCACTGCCGCGCTCTCACTTACCGGCATTCGGAGTTTGGCTGATTTCGGTAAGCTTGTGGGCCCCCTAGACCATCCAGTGCTCTACCTCCGGCAAGAAACACGCGACGCTGCACCTAAATGCATTTCGGGGAGAACCAGCTATCACGGAGTTTGATTGGCCTTTCACCCCTAACCACAGGTCATCCCCCAACTTTTCAACGTTGGTGGGTTCGGCCCTCCACGCGGTCTTACCCGCGCTTCAGCCTGCCCATGGCTAGATCACTCCGCTTCGGGTCTAGGACACGCGACTGAATCGCCCTATTCAGACTCGCTTTCGCTACGGCTCCCCCACACGGGTTAACCTCGCCACATGCCACTAACTCGCAGGCTCATTCTTCAAAAGGCACGCCGTCACCCCGCAAGGCTCCGACGGATTGTAGGCGAACGGTTTCAGGTACTATTTCACTCCCCTCCCGGGGTACTTTTCACCATTCCCTCACGGTACTCGTCCGCTATCGGTCACCAGGAAGTATTTAGGCTTACCAGGTGGTCCTGGCAGATTCACGGCAGATTTCAGGGGTCCGCCGCTACTCGGGAACACTCACAGGAGGTCAGCCACTTTCACCTACCGGACTTTCACCGCCTACGGTCAGCCATTCCAGACTGTTCGGCTAGCAACTGACTTTGTAACTCCTCACACGAGTGTCAGCTCGTGTAGCAAGGTCCCACAACCCCGACCACGCAACCCCTGACAGGTATCACACGCAGCCGGTTTAGCCTCAATCCGCTTTCGCTCGCCACTACTCACGGAATCACTAATTTGTTTTCTCTTCCTACGGGTACTGAGATGTTTCACTTCCCCGCGTTCCCTCCATACACCCTATGTGTTCAGGTGCAGGTGACATCACATGACTGATGCCGGGTTCCCCCATTCGGACACCCTGGGATCACAGCTTGGTTGACAGCTCCCCCAGGCCTATCGCGGCCTCCCACGTCCTTCATCGGCTCCTGGTGCCAAGGCATTCACCGTTCGCCCTTGACAACTTGACCACAAAGATGCTCGCGTCCACTGTGCAATTCTCAACAAACGACCAACCCACAACCCTCAAGCCCCACACCAGCAACACCAACCCCACCCACAAAGGAGCGACACCAGCATCCGGTATGCGAGACCAGGCCATGCCTGGCAACCACCACCCACCCACACAGATGGGAGACGGCACTGAAACAACAACCCACCGGTTGTTCCTTCAGGACCCAACAGGGTGCCCTACATCCCCTCCCAGCCGCACCCACCCGCCGTTCCCACCACCCCCGAAAGAGCAGCTGTACTAAACGAAAGCAGGCCGTTGCCAGAAGAAAACTCGCCAGTGTCTCCGCCATCGAGCACCCCGACCCGACATCCGCGGGCCGCGGGCTCCA